>JAFGMA010000120.1 GCA_016927835.1 Candidatus Zhuqueibacterota bacterium
AATTGACTTGATTTTTTGATGTAAATAAAAAAATCCGTTAAAATCCGCTGCATCCGTTTAATCGGTGTTCTCATTCTTTCTTCGCTTAAAATTTATCATGGCTGAAAAATGACTGCAATTGTGGGAAGATAATCAGCCTTTTTTGCGCTTCAAAGGTTCGTAGCCTTTGAAAGGCAATATTCCTTCCCGTACCTGAGGCATTACGACGTATGTAATCCCATGGAAAAGAGAGAAGGGAAGTAGCCTTTGAAAGATTAAGCCATGCTGCCATTAACAGCGATTATCACCGAGGGCAATCGCTGTTATAGATGGTTCCAAGACATTTCAAATGTCAAAAAAGCGAATAAATCAACAGAGTCATTGATCATCCTGTAAATCCGGCACATCCTGTTATCCTGTCAAAAAGAATACTGATTAATTCCCCTGTGATTGGCTACGTTTTATTTGAAATAAGCATGTATAATTTCAATAGAAGAAAGACGTTTAACCTGAAATCCTGAATGCAGAAGTGTGCCACTCAGGCAAGTCAAAATTTTGCCCGCAGTTTCATTTCAACAGCATAATCCGCTTCGTCTGAATCATGTCACCCGCTTTCAATCGACAGAGATATGCGCCTGTGGCTAACTGCTTTCCCGAGTCATCCTGTCCGTTCCAGGTCACTGAGTAGCTGCCCGGTTGCCTGAATTCTTCGATCAAGGTAACGATTTCCCTTCCCAGGACATCGTAAATTTTCAACGTGGTATGCACGGCAGATGCGTTATCTGCAATCTGAAAATCGATTCTGGTCGATGGATTGAAAGGATTCGGATAATTTTGGGACAGGCTGGAATACGCAGGCGTATTTGCTGAATTTTCCGGCATCACAGCGGTGCCGGCTTCAAATGAGCATTTGTAGACATTGCCATAAACATAGCCGGTAGCGATATAAACCATTTCCGGATTGGTGACGATCGAGGACACCGCATTTGCCAGATCGATCATGCCGCCGAATTCACGCCAATTCTGTTGATCCGGTTGCTTCAGGTATAATTTGGTGAACGACGATCCGCGCATCATTTCCACGCCGGCGAAAATTTCGCCCTCAGGACCGCGTGCCAGGCTATGGACAGCGCGAACATCGGTATCGGGGAGTTCTGTTGTGCGCTGCCATTGCGGAGGAATTTCCATGCCACATTCAAGTATCCAGCCCATATCGTCATCCCGCGCAGCAGCATAGAGCCGGTCCTCCATTTCCAGCAAATCATACACAGCGCGCATCCCTTCCAATCCTTCCGAAAGAATCCATTCCTCACCATTTTCCGAAAACAAAATCTGACCTGATCCATCGGGCAATTTCGCGCCGGCATAGAGCACGCCATTGGGGGCTTGTTTGACTGCATAAACATCGGCAGTTTCACCCAATTCTGCAGTGACGTGCCATTCTGTCCCATTATCCACCGATCTGAAAATGAGTCCGTTCCAGCCAGTAGCCGCGAAAAAATGCCCGTTGTTGGTCTGGCAGATGTCGAATACAACGCCATCGGGAAATGTCAGCACCGGATACCAGCTTCCCCCATCTTCCGATCTGTAAATAGCACCCAGGAATGCATCACCTTCGTGCATCATTCCCCCGGCAAATAGCACACCTTCACGGGACTGGTACAGGCAACTCACCGACCAGCACATATCGAGTTCACCCATTCTCTCCCAGCTTTCGCCTCCGTCCTCGGAGCGGAAAATTGTGCCATGATTTTCAAATTCATTGCCTTCGGTTACCGCAGCGGCGTATAGCAGCTCTTCGCTTTGAATGAGCGCCGAAACCGCAAAAGCGCCTTCGATATCCGCGGTTTCGCGCCAGATGAGCGGCGGCGTTTCATTAACCCGAAGCAGTTCGTTTTCACCAGCGAATTTGAAGCTGTTCGTGTTTAACGGGTGATTCTCCGCAGATTTTACTGGAACTTCCGAGACGGCAAACGGTTGATTGGAATTCGAAGCCAATGCGGCGGAAAGAGGTTCGGACGCTGCATTCGACGGATTGGCAGGCAGCCAGGGGGCGCTGAAGTAGATGTTTCCATGATAATATCCGCCGTAAACCACGCCGCTGCCGGTTCTGGGTGCACCGGGTGAGTAAACGATACATGGCTTGTACCAGGCATCCATATAAAAATCATTGATAATTCTCTCCGCAGACCAGCTTCCGGGCAGGGTGCCGCTGTCCCAACACCAGACAGCTTTTGAGTTCTCGCCGCCGGTGGGGTATGGCATCCGGTTGTAAGCCAGATTTACCCAGCGATTGGGACCCGTTCGGTAACCGGCTATGTCAGGATGAATCTCGAAAATGCCTTTATCGGAACTTAAAATCTGATTTGTCGTCCAGTTGGCGCCGGCATCTGTGCTGAAGGCGTAGCGCAGATCGTACTCGATTTTGGTGACTGATTGATTCGTCCATGTATAAACCGCCCAGACTGTGGGCGCGGCGGCATCGGTGGAAGCAGCCACAACCGCATATTTATGTGATCCCGCATTATCGCCTGAAGTAATATTCGTCCAATTGCTCCAGTTGACGCCCGAATCGGTACTGCGCTTTGCATGGATGTCGAAAGGTGTGCTCCCGGCGCGGGCGATGAGATGAACCTTTCCGCCGGGACCGGCATCGATAGTCGGGTATTCGTAATCCTGGAACAGTTGAAAGTCGGTCCAGATTGTTCCATTGTCGACCGACCGAACCACGCGCACCGTATCTCCGTGGAGCGACGATTCTTCCCAGGCGAGATAGATATTGAAAGCGGAGGGCATTGCCCCGGGATCACGGGCAACCGATATCTGTGGAATGTCGCGTCTGCCGGCTGAGGCAATACTTACCAGCGAGTGATTCATCGGATCGTTCATGTCAATGCGATAATCGAGTATTGCGCCATGATTGGTGCCAACGAATACGTGTACACGGCTATCGGTTTGACCGTACCCGTTATGTTCGCCAACCAGGATGTCCATTGCCGCCACCCCAAAATCACAATAAAGAGCACACCATGTACTCCAATATTCTCCATGTTGAGAGGATTTATAGATAATGATCAGTCCGTTGTTATCTGAAGGTGCTGTTGTCGAAACAGCGACGTACATATCGCCGTTATCAGCATTGTCGGCAGCGAACGCGTAATAAGCCTGTTCATGGATCAACACATCGGTTCCGCCGGGTTTGTAATCGATGCCCTTCAATGCCAGCGACGGATCGCCGAAAAAGTTGAATGTTCGAATGCCTCGCTGGAGCCGGATTTTTCGCGCATATTGAAGCTGCGCCGCATAGAAGGCATCGCCGACACGCATGTTTTTATTGATCAGGTAGTCATAAAAATAATAATTGAGCGTGTTCCAATTATCATTGTTCGGTCCGGTCCAGTTGTGGCTGTAATCCGCCCCGGTTGCGGCGGCGATGACCCCCACTGCGCCGTATTGCAGGTAATCTTTCAGCATCATGCCGGTGCGGGTCGTTGTGCAAAGGTAGCGGGATAGGAGGGGTGAACTCGATAGATTGGGATCATTGCCGAAAAGCGGACCGGTCATGCAGCCGCACAGAAATACTACCGCTGAAACCGGATGCGATTGAATATTGGGTCTGCGAGTGAAACGGGTGGTTGCGATTTCGGCTGTGCCCTGCTCGGGATGCGGATCCCATTGACCATCGCGATCGAAATCCCCGGTCCACACGAAACTCCCCATATCCCCTATATTTCCGTGGGATACGCAATTGACAATGCTCTGCCCTTTCAGACTGCACTGATTCTCGAAGTTCGTTTGCGATAATTGAATTGTAGGCGTATAGTCGGACGGGAAAATCCCGTTGCCTTCATACAGCGTGGTGGTCGTCCAGCCTTTGGGTTTGAAAATATTTTCTATCAGGTACTCCGCAAGAACCGCGCAGTCATTTTTGAAGGAAGTCGACCGATAATCCATAACGCCGTGCGCCAGGAGTGCCTTGCGTTTCCATGAATCGGTATCCTGTTCGAAATCGATGATGTTAATGCAAATATCGCGCACCGTTCTCGAATCGTTGAAAGGCAGTCTTCCCACGATGACGTCATAGGTGGTATCGAAACGATCGTGATTGAATTCGCCCCAGCGATTGTCGCCGTCAACATCCCAGGTTTGTTCCTCGAGCTGGGCATAATAATAATCAGTGGCGTAACCGCCCCCGCTGGTGGCATTTCCGTCGGGGTACAGGATGCGCATGGGGATGCGATCGATATCGCCGACCAGCAGCACGTATTGGATTCCCCAGACTTCGCGATCGTAGCGGTCATGCAAAAAATTCCAGATGCGCTCCGCGTTATCTCCAGAATATTGGTTATAAATGTCGGATGTTGTCACGACTGCTACATTATATCCGATTTCTTCTTTCCACGTTTTGAGTGTGTCAACCGCATTCACCAGATCTGTCGAGCCGACGATGATAACATAGTCGTTTCTGTCAATCGTCTGTGAACCGGAATATTCAGGGTTTTCGGGACGGCTGTACAACTTCGATGCTTCGAAACAAGGTATGATTGCAAGTGTCGAAATCACCCAAAACAGTGCATAAAATTTTTTCATGGCAATGTTCTCCTTCAGGTTTAGCGTTCGGATTGTTTTCGCTGATGCTCAATCGCAGCGATATTTTTGCATGCATTTTTCAAGAAATTCATCCCCCTCAACGATCTGTTTCGCGGTGGCAGAATAGAATTCAACCTCCCCCAGGCATGTATCCTGCCATCTGTTTCCTTTATAGATATCGCGAATCACCAGTCGGTAGCTGCCTTTTTGCAGGCGAATATCATCAAATGCCTGCTTTTCATACGTGTCTGCCAAATTAAGCGTGTATTTTATTTCTCCGTCAACTGAATTGATTTCCAACTGCTGCACCCGATTATTGGCGTTTAAAAATTCCGCATGCCTCTTGTTGACTTGCTCGAAATCTTCATCCCATTCAAACCAGCGCTGTTTTTTGAATCCGTTATAAATTGCCAATCCCAGCACGTCTTCAGTAAGTTCAAATTCGATCCATTCGCCGATACCTTCGCCATCGACGCCTTCGCACCAGGCGCTCTCGGGAAAACCATCGAACAGGGAAAGCGGTTCGAAATCGGTGGCGCTGCAAACTACCGGAAGGTTTTCTACGGAATATGTTTGGTCATTCGATCCAAAATACGAGTTGAATGTCGAATAAAAGCGAGGCGTAAAAAGCTCCTGCCACATCGGATCATTGGCGGTGATGCGATACAGAGAGCTAATGAGTTAATCCATGTTCGTTGCTTCAAAGCGGACGACGCAGCTTTGAGCCGAACGAATTTTTGTGCTGGTGCACGCGGTTTCTTTACCACATGAATGATTTGGCTTTCCCGCTGTGGAGGAAGATCATGCAAATTATGCGGATTTTTCACGAAAGAGAATTTAGCCCGTTTGATTTCTATTTTATCAGTTTCAGCCGGTTCATAATTTTCAGCCAGGAGCAGCGTTTTTCCCAGATACGCACCCGCTTCCCTGAATTGCTTCGGCAGATCAGGTTTTAAATAATCGGGCACGATGATGTATGCTTTTTCAATACGTCCGTGCCAGGTGCGACCGGTTGCCAAAATATAGCGCCAGTGGATTAGTTTCGCCCAGAAAACCGATCCGGAATTCATGACCGTGTCGAATGGCTTGTATTGCACATGCACGGTGGAAACGGCATTTGGTGCAAATTTCAATTGATGGACGAAATGAAATGTCACCTTTGCAACGCTGTCGCTGGTGACTCTGGCTTCGATGAAAACCGAATCAACCAGCGCATTGATGCCATCCTGGGCAATTGCCAGTTGAATCCATTGCTGATCTCTCCAGAACAGATTGTATCCTTCAAATTCATTCCAGGGGATAAATTTTCGTATCGCTAATTTGAATGTTTTGGCGTCCTCGATGATCGATTGCCACAGGCGACCGGCATATTCATCCAATGGCTTATCGAATAATTTTGCCACTAAATGCTCACCCGGATCTAATGGACTCCATATCGTCAAGGGGATAACTATTTCTGCCGGAAATCCCGCTTTAACCGTCACCAGTTGGTTGCTGGTGTTGCGGAATAAAAAATAGATGTCGCAGCTCTCCTCACCTTGCGCCACATCGTAAATCACAATTTCCTTTTCGAGCGAAATTGCCGGATGGTCAACCTCGGAATAGAGCGTGCTGCCTTGAATCCGGGTGGCAGTCCACCAGCCTTCATCGGCATGACTTGCAGCAGGCAAGACGAGTAAAATGATGAGAATCGCATCGATTATTTTCTGCATACCGCCCTCCGTGAATCGATGAAACATCAAACGATCTGCGACGCGTTAGCGATGCTACGGCAAACTCATGATTGTCCGGATGCATCCGGGCCTTGCAAAACCACATATTTCAGGCACTATTTTCCGTAAAATTTGATTCGCAAAAGAATGAAAATTTCAGACGACTGGCATTCAATAAAAGAACAATCTTTTTCAGGAGGAGAATTCAATTCCGCAGGCTAAACAAACATAAGGCAATTCGGTAGAGAATCAAATTACCTGTTCATCCACAAGGATTGCGTCGAATTATTCGTTGGAATGAAGAATAAAGTTGATAATGTTGTTGCTTTGATTCTTTCATAAACAGCGTTTGATTGGCATGAAACAATATATATAAATTTGATCGTGAAATCAAGCAATAATTCAAAAGCAAAGTAAAACCGCAGGCTTCAATTCAGCGGGAGGCTAGGCTTTCCCATTCACGACTCTGGTTTTACGCAGCGATGAATTTATCTCTTGCTTCCATAAAAAAAAATCATTATGTTACGCTGCACTAATTGTCTCTCACTTTCTCCTGAAATCTTATGCAACCTATCCCAACATTCCACGATATCCGACACGCTGCGGAACGCATCCGCGCTCATGCCCATCGCACACCCGTGCTCACCTGCGACAGCTTGAACCGGATGGCGGGGGCGCAGCTTTTTTTCAAATGTGAGAATTTTCAGAAGGCGGGCGCGTTCAAATTCCGGGGAGCGTGCAATACGTTGTTTTCACTGTCAAAGGCGGAGCTGCGCGGCGGTGTGGCGACCCACTCTTCGGGCAATCATGCGGCGGCGCTGGCACTGGCAGCGCGGCTGCGGGGAACCAGGGCGTTCATCGTCATGCCCCAAGATGCGCCGAAGGTGAAAATCGCTGCCGTGGCAGGCTATGGTGGCGAAATTACGTTTTGTCAGCCCACGCTCGAAGCGCGCGAAACCACGCTGGCGGAAGTGGTGCGCGAAACCGGCGCAACGTTCGTGCACCCGTACAATGATCCGCGGGTGATCGCCGGGCAGGGTACGGCGACGTTGGAGTTATTGCATGAAATCCCCGATCTCGATGTCGTGCTGGCACCGGTGGGCGGCGGCGGATTACTCAGCGGCACCGCGATCGCTGCTGCCGGCATGTCTCCGAAAATTAAGGTCATCGCTGTCGAGCCGGCAAACGCGGATGATGCCTTCCGTTCGTTTCGCGCGGGGAAGCGCATTCCAGTGGAGCATCCAGATACCATCGCCGACGGCTTGCGAACGTCGCTGGGCGAATTGACGTTCGCGATTATCATGGGCTCTGTGCACGATATTGTAACGGTGAGCGAGGAGGCAATTGTCGCTGCCATGCGTCATGTGTGGGAACGAATGAAAATCATCATTGAACCCTCGTCTGCGGTACCGGTGGCGGCGCTGCTCGAAAACAAACTCGCTGTTTCGGGAAAACGCGTCGGGGTAATTCTTTCGGGCGGGAATGTGGAGTTATCCAAATTGCCGTTTTAAACTGCATTGCTGGCAGCTCCTTTTCCGGAGAAACGTCAAATTCATACTCAGAAGTAACTGCATTTTAAGACATCGTGTTTTTCCTCCCGGGCAATGAATGTGAAAACGGCTCGGAAATCCGCGTTTCAGCGGTATCAATCCGCGGCGCAACTATTATCACTTGACAAGCGCTGTCAATTTTCATATCTTTCAATTCACCATTTGTGATCTTACGATGTGATTTTTCGCATTATGGGAGCCAGTCGATGTTACGTTTATGTTATCTGCAAATTATCACCTGCCTGTTGCTTTTGTCATCAGCGATTCAAACATCAGCGCCTGCCGGTTCGAAGTCAGTAACCGCTGCGGTGACCGCTGAAGATTTATATGCAATCGAGGAAATAACTGATATCGCGCTTTCTCCGGATAACCGGTTGCTGGCGTATGTGGTTCGTTCGGTGAATCGGGAGAAAAACCAGTATCGTTCCTCAATCTGGATCTTGCCGATGAATGGCGGGACGCCCTATCGCCTGACGAGCAGCAGCGGCGAAGACACAGCGCCAGCCTGGTCGCCGGACAGCCGGATGCTGGCGTTTGCTTCGACCCGTGGGGGAAAGCCGCAAATCTGGTTGATCTCGGTTGATGCAAATTATCCGGGCGAAGCCTGGACACTCACCACGATGCCGAACGGCGCGTTCAATCCTGCCTGGTCGCCCGATGGCGGCAGAATCGCTTTTCTGTCAAGTGTCACACAGCAGCCAACGGACATTTCTGGCGGCAGGCTGATTGATTCTTTGGGGAGGGAATATGCCGCCGATGTCAATGTGATCACACGCCTTCGTTACCGGCAGAATCAGAAATACCTGAACAACAGCGCGGTTCAAATTTTCACGATACCCATAAATGGCGGAGGGGCGCGCCAAATTACGTTTGGGATGAGTGATGCGCTTTCGCCAGTCTGGTCGCCGGATTCAAAAAAAATTGCCTTTGTTTCCAATCGGCGCGGCGATCCTGATTTCGATAATGATACCGATATTTGCATCGTGCCCGCGGAAAGCGGCGAAATACAGGTGAAGCCTGCCATGCCCGGATATCAAAAGCAGCCGGTGTGGTCACCCAACGGCGAAAAACTGGCGTTCATCGGAACCACGCGCACCAACGATTTCACAGAGCAAGCCGAGTTGTGGGTCATCGATGTGAATGGGGAAACGGCGCAGAACCTGACCCGAAATCTCGACCGGATGGTGTCGGATCCGCAGTGGCTCAATGAGGATGAGCTCGGCGTTTTGGTGGATGATCGCGGGAACCGGCATCTGTACCGGATTTCGCAAAACGCAGCACCCCGAAAAATGGCTGGCGGACGCCGGCAAATTACGCAGTTTGCCTTCAGCAAACAATCGCGGCAAATCGTGTTTTGCGCAAACGAAAATACCAATCCAGGTGGAGCTTTCATTGTGGGACGACGCGGCGAAAATGAGCGCCAGGTGATCCATCTCAATCAGGACTTTTGTCAAAAGCGGCAACTCGTGGAACCCGAAGAATTTTCCTATCGCAGTGATGACAGTCTGCGAATTCACGGCTGGCTGATGAAGCCACCGCAATTCACACCCCATCAAAAATACCCGCTCATTGTGCAAATACACGGCGGACCCTATTGGCACTATGGTAATCGATGGATGCATGAATTTCAATTTCTTGCCTCCCGCGGGTATGCCATTTTCTACTGTAATCCGCGTGTGAGTACGAGTTACGGGCAGGTATTCGCGCAAAAGGATCACGGGCAATGGGGAATGGGCGATTTTCATGACATCATGGCTGGCGTGGCGGTTGTGCTTGAAATGGGCTTTGTTGATTCTTCGCGACTCGGCGTGACCGGTGGCAGCTATGGCGGTTTCATGACGAACTGGATCGTGGGGCACACGAACCGATTCAAGGCGGCAGTCACCCAGCGCAGTCTGAGCAATTTGATAAGTTTTTACGGAACAACCGATATTCAGAATTTTGTCGAATTCGAATTCGGGCAACCCTGGGAGAATGCGGAACGGTTTCTGAGGCACTCGCCGGTGAGCTATATTCATGAGATTCGAACCCCGCTGCTCATTCTTCACAGCGAAGACGATTATCGTGTGCCCATTTCACAGGCTGAGGAATTGTATATCGGGCTCAAGCGCTGTGGCGTCGAAACGGTATTCGTGCGCTACCCGGACGAAGGTCATGAACTCTCCCGCAGCGGGCAGCCCCTCCACCGCGTCGATCGATTGAATCGAATCGCGGATTGGTTCGATCTGTATCTTAAATAACCTGGATAGAAGGAAACCTTATTCGAGAAGGTTCCCTTCTTTGTGTGCTCAAACCATCAGCCAGCCGCAGGGAAATGGATGGAGAAATATCTTGATAACAACGGGACAAAGCTCTGGTCGTTCGCGAAGGGTAGCGGAACGCCCCTGATATTGTGTAATGGCGGTCTTGGCTGCGATGATTACCTTGCGCCGGTCTCTGAAATGATCGAGGACCTTTGCACGGTGGTGAGATTCGAGCAAAGAGGTTGTGGTCGCTCGGACTGGGATAAGCGCTATGAATTCGATACGACACTCAATGATATTGACTTCGTAAGGGAAGCTTACGGATTTGACAAAGTCATTATCGCGGGTCATTCGGCGGGTGTCAATTTGTCGTTGGTATACGCGCTCAGGCAACCCGAGGCAGTCCTGGGCATCGTGGGCATTTCGGGTGGATGTATCGTTAATGATAGGAAGTGGAGCCAGGTCTATCACGACAACCTTGAGAAGTTCGGTGAGGATCATGGCGGACTGGAATTCACAGCCGATCCCGACGTCAATAAGATCAGTAACGCTACATGGCGTGACTTCATAACGAATCCCACATTCCTGCTCGATATTTCCAGACTTAACATTCCCGCGGTATTTATCAATGCCGGCGGCGATATCAGGCCGAACTGGCCAACGGTTCAAATCGCGAATCTTCTGAAGAATGGCAAATACGTCGAGATTCCACGCGCAGGGCACTATATATGGCTGGCTCATCCGAATGAATTGAGGAGAGAATTGAGGACAGCTTTACAAAGTTTCATCACGCAACCAACACGCCACGCAGCACGACAGGTGCGCCGCCAACTGCGATGAAGCAGCAGTTTAAATTTTATATCAGAACAGTGAATTATTGAAAGAATAGATTTGAGATGTTATGTGAAACCTGATAGCAAGATTACTATAAAAATTTTTGAATTAATAAAAAAGAGCAGCTCCTGGTTAGAAAAGTACCGAACGATTAAAATCGAATTTGCTGAACCAAATCCGAATAACGAATAGCCATCATCAAACGTGAGCTGTTAACATGCAACAACGAGGATCGAATCGAAATATCATGGGTATTACACTTACGCTCCTGGCGTGTATCGCCATTTTCATTCTGCTGATCAGACTGCTCGAAGATCGATTCATCTATTATCCGGAGAAATATCCGGCGGGTGTCTGGAATCCCGAAGCGTATGGCTTGCGTGTTGAAGACTGCTTTTTTCAAACCGAAGACAACCTGACGCTGCACGGCTGGTTTGTGCCTGCTGACAGTGTGTCTGCCAAAACGCTTCTATTTTTTCATGGCAATGCCGGCAATCTTTCCCACCGGATAGACAATGTCCGTCTTTTGCGGGATTCAGGCATCAACGTATTTATCATCGATTATCGGGGATACGGGCGAAGCCAGGGCAAACCGTCCGAGTCTGGCTTATATCGCGACGCAACGGCTGCCCGTCGTTTTTTGTGCGAGAAAAAAGCTGTTCCACCAGAAAATCTCTTCATTTTCGGTAGATCGCTGGGTGGCGCTGTGGCTGTGGAGTTGGCTTCGCGGCATCAGTGTGCCGGCGTTATTCTGGAGTCCACCTTCACCTCGGCAAAAGCCATGGCGAAACAACTGCTGCCGGTAGGTCCGCTTTTGAAATCAAAATTCGATTCGATCAACAAAATTGCGCAGATCACCTCCCCGATTTTAATCATTCACGGGACAGCGGATGAGTTAGTGCCTTATTCGCACGGACTCGAACTGCTCGAAAAAGCAGGATCGCCTAAATATTTTTATAAGGTGGAAAACGCAGGGCATAATGATCTGATCTATGTTGGTGGGCGTGCGTATTTCGAACGAATCAAAATTTTCGTTGAAAGTCAAATCTGAAATCAATCGCCTTTTCGGAATTGCTCCAATTGCCTTCTTTCTTTCTTCGTGGGGCGTCCCTTGAATTTGGGGCGGAGCCTGCGATCTGTCCGCATAAATTCCTGGCGCTGCGCCAGTGCTTCCTTTTCTTCCGCTGATAATTCATGCTCATGATACAGTAACCTGGCTTTCTCGTGCGAAATGCTTTTATGCGCAATATCCCGGATGTCAAACGTCCGGTGGTGCCATTTATAGCGGACCTCAACCACATCACCCACCTTCACCAGGCGCGAGGCTTTGGTTGTTTGATCGTTCACCTTGACCCGTCCCTCTTCGCAGGCTTTTCGGGCTTGTGACCGGGTTTTGATGATGCAGGATATATTCAGCCACTGGTCGATACGAATGGAATTTTCAGGATGTTCCTTCATTTTGGTCTCGATTGTTTTTAAATCGGTTCACAAGCAAAATAGTATTGAAATGATTTTTCACTCATCGGTGATTTCCGGCTCTTCCGGTGACCGGCTGTCAAAGTATTCCTTGATTTTTGTTGCCATATTTTTTCCGACGCAGCGTTTGAAAGGCAGCACCGGGGCATTGATTATCTGCGATGTCAATTTTATCGCGAACGCGCCAAAAATTTCAAATGCTGCCGGCGCGATATGCTCGATACTGTCGTTCAGGGCGTGTCCGATTCCCAGGGATGTGCGTAGAATGTTTATCGAAGGAATACCCTCCAAACCGAACGGCATATTGTCGCTGGAATAGATATCGTTTTCAACCAGGAAATCCCAGTCCTCGATTTTATTCCAGGCATCGATAAAATGGAACATCTCTTCCGGTCCGGTAATTCGAACGCAATTTCTTCCCAGAATTGTTCCCCCCAGGTCGAAATTGAAAACCAGCCTGATTCGTTTCAGCGCATCTTCTTTTTGCTTGAGATCGGCGACGTACGCTTTCGAGCCACGCAAGCCAAGTTCCTCACCGGAAAATAAGATGAATCTAACCGTGCGTTTCGGTCGGTTGCGCTGAAAGTATCGCGCAAGTTCGATCACGGTGGCTGTGCCCGCAGCATTATCGTAAATGCCGGTACTGAGCACTGAATCGTAATGCGCGACAAACAGGAATTCGGTGTCCGGTTCCTGTGAGCCTTCGATGCCGGCGATAACGTTCGTGCCGGTAGCATTCAAATCGACGCTGTCGCGAAGGAGCAAATGCACTTTTGATATCTTATTTTTGACCATTTCCAGCGCATCTTCGTACCCGATGAAACAGATGGGCAAGTTGCCGAATTTTTTCACGAAATCGATATCAAATCCGAGCGTATACAACTCCTGATTCAAATTCGTGGGCATGAGTACCGAGGCTGCCTTATGGCGCGACAATCGAGCATAAATTTCGCGGTCGATGCGATTCGTCAGCATAACCACTTTATTCTCAATATCCTCGCAGAATCGCTCTCCTCCCGATTCGATATACTTGAAGCCGGCGCTGATGCCTTCCGCCGGCGTTTCGCCGGAGAGCACGCGGTGAGTTATATTCACCGATTTTTGGTATGGTTCCAAAAATTTGAATGCTGCCTGCGAGGCGTGACTGGTTGCCATCGGAAAGTGATGCAGCGCTGTTTCCAGCCCAATGGCGTCCAACTCGGATTTAATAATATCTGCCGCGCGTTGCTCGTTTTCGGTTGCAGCGAACCTTACGAAATTGATTTTGCGGATAAACTCAACCACGCGGTTGCTGTCAAAATCACGATTCATTTGAAGGATTCCTTTTATATTGATGGCTGCACAGGTCTTACAAGATATCGTTTGCACTCGAATCACTGCGAATTGGTTTCATGGACGAGAGGAGCTTGATTTTATTCTCAGCGGTAGGATCTCTCCGGTATTGTTTCAATTTTCCAAAATGAAGCAATTGCCCGTTTTCAGACAGGATATTGACATCCGCCTTGCAATTCAAACAGTGAAAGCAGTATGCATATTGGTTCTTATACCACTTCATGATCAACTGCGATTTGCAGTTCGGACAATAGATATTGTTGAATCTATCCCATAAAACGTTGAATTCAAACGAGAATTCATTCTGGAGCATGAAATTCAACTGTTTGATTTTACGCACCATCAGCCCGATGATGACGCCCATCGCAATCGGAATGAGCAGCAAAACAGAGATTGGTACAAAGCGGATGAATTGCTCTTTGGTGTTTCCCAACGGATCCAGTAGCCAGAATGCAATGATGAGCAGGATGAGACTGGCACCGATTGCTATGTAAGTGTGTAATGCGCTGAATCGGGATTTATTTGCTACTTCATCGAAAATTGACACAGAATTCCTCTTCGTAGACTGATAATGGGCGATTTCAATAACTGCTGTGGCGTTGCAGTAACAGATAAATTATATTAAAAAGGTGGTATAATGTCAAGCAGAAAATTGTAAATAAGCGCAAAGGCTCGGTAATTGGCAGCTTAATTTAACCTTTCGAAGGTTAAAAGCCTTTGAAAGGTTATTCCCCTTCCCCTTATTGGGAATTAAAAATTAAGCAAGTGTCTCCCTCGCTTATACATGTTTGATCCTTGTCCCAGTGAAGCAAAAACCAATCCACCAGTACGATTTAAGCCTTGTGATATTGGAGATTTAGTAATTTTATCGGGGAGCAAGGAGCCTGGTTTTCCTGCAAATTGATTTTCGATAATAAATAGATTTTTCCCGGGTTGAGTGGTTCAGCGCTCAATGTTCCAGGTTGAACGTCACCAATCCAGGTGTCATTTTCTTTACGGGCATTTTTCATTTCTCGTTGCCCCTGAACCGAGAACCTCTGAACCCAGAACCTGAGCAGTTGCGATTTTTATTAACAAAAGGAAATGAGCTGCGCTGAATTGATCCCGATACGGAAATGGTGCATCCGCTAAAAGTGGAATCGAATGTAAAGCGTCGATCATTCAAAACCCCTGCTGTTTACCGATTCATATTTTCTGTCGACATCCATCAAGAATCGATTATCAACGAGATCGATCTGCTCATGATTCCAGGAATAATAGATGCTGAATATTCTGGTGTGAGCAAAAATACTTATCGCCGGGGTGATGAAATATTCCGCTCCGAATGTCTTAGCGGTGGCGACTTGTGTGTATACCGTCGATCGTATTCAATCGCATTTCTATACTTAAAACGGTCACAAAATAGACTTTTCGAACACTAATTCTGAGAAGCATAATTAGAATGACAACGATCATATCGGGTGGAGTGAAATCCCTTTGTGGATTTCAAATCACGCATCGCATAAAAGGCGATGCATTCCAAGTTATTCAAATTATGCCCGTTTAAAGTATAAATTGATGGTTTTCCGGTTTTCACTGTCGCCATAGCCATATTTCAGGGCGACGCCAATGTATGGCAATATTTTAATATGTTGACCAAAATTTCTTCGCAGTTCTGTTTCCACCCAATAAATTAAATTTTCAAATAAATCCTGATTCGGAGTAATATCACTATTTTTGTCATAATACAAACTACCCAAGATTCCGCTACAACTTAAAAACATGCCTGCTGAAAGGAGCAGAATCGGGAGAGCGCGGTTCCCGGCAGGACAGATTTTAGCCCTGAATCGTGAATTCTGCTCCTGAACCCGGGCATCATTATTTTCCGCCTATGGAAAATGTAGTTTTCTTGTCAGCAAGCCAACATTATGTGCACAACGGTACCTGGTTCAATACAGTGTGAAATTCTTCCCCGATCCCAATTCAACGCCTTCTATTTTCCGACCCTTTGCATTTTTGAACAGGTAAACCGAACTCGCCGGAGCCGTGTGGAAAATCAGGTCCGGAATACTGTCGCCGGTCAATTCCGCTGCATAAACCTGTACATTGATTTTGACGGGTTCCGCCAGCCCGGGCAACTCGAAAAAGCCCACCATATTCCCCATGCCGTCGAATATCGCGCGTTCCTGCCCGATGACTATCGATTGAATGCCGTTTCCGAACCAATCGATGAGTTGATGCCGTCGGCAGCGATCGGCGATAATTTGCCCCAGCAGTTCCCCTTCCGCGCTCAGAAGCCACAGCGGGCTCTTGCCCCGGGGCTGGTGATCGATATCGACAATGATCTGCCTGCCCGGAATATCCGGATGCACCTTGCCAATATCAATCGATTCAAAATGATGTCCGCCCAGGCTCCAGATCCAATGACCGTTGCCGTCAACCAGTCCCATTCGGTCCGCGCCGCAGCAGGTGATTGCGAGCCGGGATTCAGCCGCGGTTTTGCCTCGCTCAAACAGGCGCGCGCAGTCCAGGTGCCCCTGTGCCAATTGGTATGTTTCGATATCCGCCAGCAGCCAATGCAGCGAGCCATCTGGATTGAGCAGCGCGTACCCGGCAAGGATTTCATCCTTCCCGTCACCGTCAATGTCGACCGGGCGCGGTTGATGCGCTATGCGAAAGCCGCCCGGATTCTCCACGGTCCACAGCAATTTTCCGGAGTATGAATACGCCCAAATCTGCGAGTAGCGGGTTTTAACCAGCACCGCATTCGGATGTGAGCTGCCCAGCAGATTCGCAAACACCAGGCAATCAGAAGCTGCCGGCGGAATCGGGAATCGCCGCCACTCCTGTCCGGTTGCGCCATCGAGTTCGACCAGGGATTCGTTCGCAGCCAGAATCACTTCATTGCGACCGTCGCCGTCCCAGTCGTAAATCTGACAGGCGACATCATGGTGCAGCGGATTCCGCCCGATTTCCGGCTGACCCCAGCGCCAGAGGAGCGTGCCGTCCAGTTTGTAGGCTATCACCGAACACGTATAATGGACATCATTCTGGTCGACATTGCGCGCGCTCAGGATTTCGACTTCGCCGTCACCATCCACATCGCCGGCGACAATCCAACTGCCGGCGTACGCGGAATCGAGTTCAATGATTTTCCAGGGCATTATCCGGGGCACGGTTTCGGTGGGCATATCTTTCACATTTACATCAAACAACCGCGGGCTTAATTTGGGTTCGGTTTCCATTTTCGGTGCTTCCTGTGCAAAAGTGATGAAGCTGATAACAACCATTTGGATTATAACAATACGACATGTGTGTGTAAAAAGCATCTGTGCTCCTTTCGGCTATACAGCAAAATAATTTTCAAGAGAAAGGGTAATGTATGAAAATTTGGGGCGGTTTGCAAATGTTAATTGCTGTGAAACGCGGTGGCGCTGATGGGCGAGTAGTTTTTCGAATATCGGGGATGGATGATGCTATCAGTATTGCATACGAAACGGGCGGGGAAGAGCTGAGGGAAATTCACAAGCGGATAAATTTTCGTGTGACTGACGCAGACACTGCTTGATGCTCCTGATTTGTCGGGTAAAGCTCAGCCGTAGCAATTTACATAAGAGGAAATAAAGCGGTTATTTGAAGGTAAACATGTTGTTTTGGATGGGGATGAAACAAACTCTAAATCCTATTAAATTTTATTAAAAAGGTATATATTGGATTCTGAGGGAATTTTAACTTCATCTATGACTCTGTTGATAAAGTCTATTTTTTGAATTTAAACCACGCTACAGTGCCTTTAGATGAGGTTTAAAAACCTGAAAATAGCATAAAAATCAACAGGATCATTAATATCATGTAATTCAGTTTACGAATCAATTTCATAGCAACCGCTATCACCTCAACGCTTGAAACAATAAAAATCCATGAAAGTATCTTGAATCTTTATCTGCCGCTAATAACATTTTTAATTTAAATGCCCCTCAATACTCTGCCAATGACAACAACACTTCATCAACCGAATAAAGCTTAATGCTAGCTAGCGGAAAACCATTTTGATGGATTTTCTGATCTAAATTTGTTGGCATATCATTGTTCTCTCTTATAAGCCTACCTGCTCAATACTCTCCACACACCCCCATCGCCGCATCCGAGAACTAGTATATCGATTCATAAAACTCTTTACATTTAGATTGTAATTTTGTATATTGCCTTCCAACCATTGGGAGGTAATTATGTCAC
>JAFGMA010000121.1 GCA_016927835.1 Candidatus Zhuqueibacterota bacterium
GGTCCCAGGAAAAATATATTTTCACCTTTTTCAATAAATTGACAACTGGCTAACTCGCGAATAGAGGCAGCGTTTATTGACGGATTAAACGTCAGGTCGAATGATTCTAATGTTTTTTCAACTCCCATATTGGCTTGTTTGATGAGCGGTCAAGCTTTGCCATGTTTCGTTCGTTGCACGCCGCTTTCAATTTCATCGGTTACTAACATGGTCAGGAATTCAGAATAGGATAATTGGTTTTGTTGGGACTCCAGAATTCTCAAATCAATATGGTCCAGCATCCCTGAGAGTTTGAGTCGTTTGAGTTGAGCTTTTAATTGATTGATCATGAATGATATTCCTTTCATTAAGTGTTTGATAAAAACTAATTTTATTCGGATTGATCATGTATGAAATAGCCCATGGTTCTAACAAATTCCAGGGTTTGTTCGGACATGGGTAATGCCAATTGGGATGGTTTATTTTGGTCGATTAAGTACTGTAGTAATTGTCTAAACTTTTTAGGAGTCACTTGTATGTTTTTTTCTAGAGCATAAGCCGCTGCGTTCTCAATGAGAGCATGTTCCCATTTATCAATCAACGCGATGAGTGCCTGTGCTTTTCTTAAATTGATGAACGCATGCGGTTGTAAGGTTCGGCGGATTAATTTTTGAAATGACGGTCCGACAGCAGCTGCTCGTTGTTGTAAAAATCCTGGCAGCCCATCGTCCAAAGCGGCTTTAACGTTCCTGGGAAAATCACCCCAGTCAGTATGCCGGTAATTTTCGGTGACCACGTGTTGTTTGATGAGTTGTTCCTGGTAGAAAATGGCGATGATTTTATACACATTTCTGAGCCAGAGTTTTTTACCAATATAGGCATGCGGAACCGAATATGCTTTTTTATCAAATTGCACGTAATGGTCGGCATGTACGGTCACTTCTTTCCATCTGGGAATACAAAACGGTTCAGGGGGCAGCGATTTTAACGCTGGTTGTTCTTTGTCAATAAAAACGTGATACGGCTTTAGTCCGGTTGTGCCATGCTTTTTTTTGTCCATATTCTTCACGACACCATTGTTTAATTTTTTGATTGGCTTGATTTATATCCAGCCTTTCATTGAGCGCCACCATTTTTCGGAATTGGTCTCTGACAGTCTGTACATCGCGTTCGACCTTTGCTTTTCCTTTTGGATCAGCGACGCGGCAGGGGTCCAGAAAACAATCATAATATTCTGCCATTTCCCGGTACGAACGATTGAACTGTGGGTCATAAAGATCGGGTTTGATAACACCGCTTTTAAGATTGTCCAATACAATTCGGAGCGGGACACCACCGAAAAATTCCAGCATCTTCACGTTGCTGGATACAAAACTAACCTGGTCTTGGCGGTAAACAAATTCCACGTATTTGTGACGGCTGTGCGATAAGGTCGCGATAAAAGCGTACACCGTTTTTCTTTTCATGCTTAAAGGGTCGTATAAGAGTCCCATTTTGGCATAATCAATTTGAACTTCGCTGCCGGGTGTCACTGCCCTGAAACTAACGATCGAGGAATTGGGTGTCGTTACCAGCGGCGATACAACCGCTAAATTTATGAGAGATAAAGGCGCAATTTTATATCAGAATTCCCCCAATCCGTTCAATCCGCAAACCTGTTGAATTTTCACCTCGCTGATGGCGGCGAAGTTAACTTATCTATTTATAATGTGCTGGGCGAACGTGTAAGGACGTTGATAAATTCGCAGCTTCGGGCAAAGCAGCATCAAATTATATGGTATGGTACCAATGACGAGGGTATTCGGATTTCTTCAGGTATTTATTATGCAATTCTTGTATCTGAAACCGCAAGAATTTCAAAAACAATGGTTTTGTTGGATTAATTTCTTTAGAAAGCCTTCCCGGTTGATTTTGATGGGATAGCGTTTTCCTGGCAGGTGTTGTCAAAGCAATTATTCAGCTTTTAAAAAAATGCCGCGTTTTTTCACCCAATTTTGCCAATAGCCACCTCACCCGCGAAACGGGCTGCTTCAGGTAGCTTTCCCATTTTCTCGCGTAATTCATGAAAAAAAGATCATCCGTAATCTGCCACAGAATTTTCATCAGCCGGACATGCATATCGTGATACATCGCTGAAGCCAGCCGACGCGACGCATGTAAATCATAGCGCGTCCAGAATCCGGTATCATAGCGCTGCAAATTTCGTCTCAGCCCGTCGATGGCTTGGTGAAAAACCTGTTCAATATCTGAATCCCGGGAATGCAAAAACAGATCATAAACACCCAGTAGCGCCATGATCCCTCCGTTCAACACGTGTGAGGGGGGATCCGACGGAAATTCTTCCAGCGAAATCGATCCGTCCGGGAAACTGGCGCAAACGCCGCCATCTGAAACAGAATGAAAGAATACACGGCTTGCTTTTTGGGCGATTTCAAGGTAATCCTGATTCGGTGAAAACAAATTCGCGCGCAACAGCAACGATATGGCTTCTCCCTGAGCCATCGCCGAAATCCAGGGCGCTGAGATTTTATAAATCTCGATATCGAAATCATAATACCACACCGCTGCACCATGAGAACCATCTCGCCGATTTTCAAGCAACCAGTCCGCCATCGTTGAAGCCAGATTTAAATAGCGCTTTTCGCCGGTTGCAGAAAAAAGATCGCTGTTGAAAAGCCCGTACTGGGCTATGGTGACGGGATTGTAGCGCAGCCCCAATTTTTTGCCATAATCAACACGCGGGCATCCTTTCGAATCATAATGATACGTGCTGAAATCTTCAATCCCTTCCCAAGGAAAATAATACGTTGGCGGAACTGTCATCTTGCTTTGAAATTCCTGTTGCGTGACTCTTCAATGAATCCTGAGCACATTCTGGGCATATCTGCGTTGTATTTTGAAAAAAAATCCCAGTCTCGAGCAAACAATTCCCTGTTAACGATACTCAGCGGCTTTCGTTCCCGATTTTGCTGGGGCATAATAATTTTGAGTTCGCCGGAAATGAATTATAACTCAGGCGGATTTTTGAATTTAAGGAGCGCCTCTGTCTGAGCAGCCAGATTTTCCGACGGTGTTTTATCAGGAATTTCGCATCCTGCTGCAATTATGCAGCGGTTGCCCCCCGCGCGCAAACACGCCTTAACAGCATCTTGAACATCGGTGGGCGTTCCCCGGAGCATGATCGCGACTGGATCGAAATTGCCACAAACTGCAGGACCAGCGCCAAAAATTCGCGTCGCCTGTGCCATATTCACCATCCAGTCAATATCGATGATATCTGCACCGGTTTCAGGCATCGAATGAAGAATATTGGTCGTATCTCCGCAAATGTGCAGCCGGCAAAGCGCTCCGACTTCGTGAACGGCAGCAAAAATTTTCTGTTCAAATGGTAAAGCATATTTTGCGTACATCACCGGCGAAATTTGAGACGCAACTGCATCCCCCAAACCGATGATGTCTGCGCCGGCTTCGACTTGCGCCCGTGCAAACGCGATTTCGATAGCTGCACAAAATTCCAGCAGCTCAAGCACCCAATCAGGACGATCATATAAATCCTGAAGCAACCAATTGACGCCACGCAAAACAGCCGCTTCAGCCAGCGCACCTTCAATCCAGCCCATGACCGGAATCTCGCTGCCCACGAGTTGCTTCAACCGCCGAATAGCTTCGATCCTGTCGCTCATACGACGCCCGGCGGAAGGTGGGACGGCTTCAAGATTTTTAATCTGAACGGGATCGTTGATGAGCGGTGTGACGCAAATTGGAAGTTCATCCTCCGGGAAAATGATGTTTGCGCCCAGATCGGCTGCCTCTCGATAGGGATCGGAGATCGCCTGTACAATATCGAGCTTGAAGTGGCGCTGAACAGCGAGATTCGCCTCGCACAAGACGCGGTGATCGAGATAATAACGGGATAGCGGCTGCCCGATATAATGCGCGGCAAACGTCATCATGATATTGAAATTAGGCGGGCGATCAACCGGCGCTCCCCGGAGCCGGCTTCTGAAACGTTCGTTCGAATTCACATTTTTTCTCTATTTTTAATCTATACAAAAACTGCTTTTTTGAGGAACAACTTCAGATATACCTCGAAAGCAGCGCCAGGCTGCGCGAATCGAGTTCGTTGCGCTGATGAATTTCGAAGCGATTGTTTTCGATATCCGTTATTAAATAGCCGGTTTTGGTTTCTTTCAAGCAGGTATGCAGTTGCCGGGTGATAAAAACCTTCGGACCGCGATCGGTTTCAGTATCCCATTCAATGATGCTCATTTTCTCCTGGAGCGAATTGATTTTGAGAATTCTCGGCAAAAAATACCTTTTATGCAATTCATCCGACAACAATGCCCTGGATTGTCGGTCGAGTTGTTTCGGATCGCGGATGATGCCCAGTTCGTTGCCGTCGAGATCGCGCAGGCTAATGTATCGATTTCGCATCGTAAACGGGAAGGCAACCATGGGGATTACCCGCAGGCACGTCCGATCATCTCTGATCGTCATCCGAAGCGCATCGCCGGCGCGAAAAATATGCAACTTTTCCGCTTCTAAAAAGTTGAGTTGATATTCATTTGCATCCGAAAACGCATCCATTTTATTATCCGCCATGATTAACCATCCACTGCTTTAATTTTTGACATTTCGCTTTGGAGTTGAACCAGCTTATAATATGCTCCCTGTGTTTTCATCAATTCATCATGGGTTCCTGTTTCAACCACTTTGCCTTCTTTCAAAACAACTAGGCGGTCCGCGTTTCTCAAAGTGGACAACCGGTGGGCGATGGCGAAAGTGGTTCGACCTTTCACCAATCGCGCCAGGGCTTCCTGAATTTTCTTTTCCGTTTCGGTATCGACCAGCGAGGTGGCTTCATCAAGAATCAAAATCCTCGGATTGCGAAGCACTGCCCTGGCAATGGACACCCGCTGTCGTTCGCCGCCGGACAACCGATGCCCTCGCTCACCAACGATGGTATCATACCCATCGGGAAATTTGATGATGAAATCATGTGCGTTGGCGATTTTCGCTGCCTGCATTATCTGCTCCGGCGTGGCACCGGGTTTGGCAAATCCGATATTCTCAGCAATCGAACCATTGAATAGAAACGGATTCTGAAGCACCATCCCGATTTGCCGCCGTAAATCCGAGAGCTTCATTTTTGTGATATCGGTATTATCGATTAAAATTTGCCCTTCGTCGGTTTTATAGAAACGGCAGATGAGGTTAGTCATCGTTGTTTTACCAGCGCCGCTATGACCTACGAATCCGATCATTTCGCCTGCTTTGACGCTCAATTGAATGTCATATAAAACAGGTTTGTGCCGGTCATAGCCAAAAGTTACATTTTTAAAATCCACAGCACCCTGAATAACTTCGGCGGGTATAGAGATTGAATCATCGGGCACCTCAGGCTCCATATCGATTATCTCGAAAATTCTTTCCGCAGCTGCCAGCGAACGCGTTATCCAGTTCCAGACGCGGGTCACTGTATCCAGCGGTCCGTAAAACATGCCCAGGTAGGCGATAAACGCCATAAGCGTTCCCAGCGACATCTCCTGCCCCATCACCTGCCTGCCCCCGAAATACCATACGATCAGGCTGCCGATGCCCCATAAAAATGAGTATACAGGCGAGAAGGTGGACCAGACCTTAAATGCCTCCATGCTGGCTTCGGACAGGGAAAAGCTTTTTGCATCGAAGCGCTGATTTTCCAGCTTCTCCTGGGCGAATCCCTTCACCACGCGAATCCCTGAAAGCGTGTCACTCAGGACAGCGGTCAATGTTGCCCGGCGATGTCTTGTTCGCCGGAACAAACTCCGAATAAATCGCCAGAGCATCCGCGTCAATGCAGCAACCAGCGGCGATGGCAACAGTGCCAGCAGCGCGAGTTGCCAATTCATCCAAAACAACATCGCTCCGATGCCGATCAGCATTAATAAATTGACGCCAAAATATTGAACTTCGAACGCCAGAAATCCCTGCATCTCCTGCGTATCACTGTTTACGCGGGAAATGAGTTCACCGGTGGTATGCCGTTCAAAAAATCACAGCGGCATACTCTGAATCTTCTCAAAAAGTTGCGCCCGCAGGTTGTAGGTGATCCCGAATCCAAGCGAAGCGGTCATCCTGCCAATTGCGATTTGCAGCGCACTGCCAATGATGCGCATTCCTGCAAATGCCAATATGATCCATCCCAGAAGCGCGTAATTGGTTGAATTCAGTACGCGATCGATGAGAATTTTGGTAAAATACGGAGGCACCAGGTGAAAAGCGGTTCTGATGAGCATGATCCCGCCAATGCTCGCAGCCAGCACCCAATAAGGTTTCAGATATGATACCAGGCGAATGATGGCTTTCCGCTTTTGAATGCACCTGGGACAGACATTGGTCCCTTTGGGCAATAGCATGTTGCATTTCGCGCAGCGCACCGGCTCCTCATCGGTTACCGGTTTCGGGTCTTCACCTTTGGCAATTTGATTCAGATACCTGGCGGCAGCAGTGAATTTAGTGGTGTGAACGTTGGAATATCGGATGAGTTCAACGAGTTCACCGTCCCTCGTCGTGGCTTCGAGGACACCGCTGCCAACAAGCGATTGGGCTTCAATTTTTGTCAATACCTCGATGCTGATATTTTTTTCCTGCGAGATTGCACCATTGGTGCGGGCATAAACCGAGATGGTGCGGTCCATAAAAATAAGCCACTGCTCACCAAAAGAACCGTCGCGGGTGAGATCGCTGCCGATCGATATCAGAAGATCAACTTCGGATGTATATTTTTGAATTACGTCCAGAAAGGGTTGGGGAACGTCTTCCTTCAAAATCATTGATGGATATCTCCTTTTGCTGGCTCTCGCGGGAAGGCTGCAACGCAAATCCTGAGTTGCAGCGAAATATTTGCATCGAGGAAACGAAAAAGCCATAAATCTGGCGAGGCTTATGATTTATGAGTGATGCAGTGTCACCTGCTTATTGATATCCGCCGTAAGGTTGTTTTGGGGATGGATGTTGCTTAATCTTTTGCTTTTTTCTTCAGTTCCTGGCGCAATTTTGTGATCTCAGCCTGCAATTTTTCCACCTCATCCCGGGTTGCCAGGTTCATCTTCGTCATGGCAGTTTCAACTGCTTTCTCAATCTGTGACTTAATTTCGCTTTTTGCGCTCTCCGACTTTTTCATCACGTCATCGATCAGTTGCCTGGCTTCTTTTTCCGTGAGTTTGCCGACTTTGACCAGTTCTTCACCGATTTCTTCAAGTTTCTCTTTGGTGGCAAATGCCAGCCCCACGCCTGTGTGCACAATTTTCTCAAACAGATCGCTCATAGGTTACTCCTTTCGAAAGTTAATCAATTCAAATCAGATTTTTAATCCGGGAAACCGGTACTCAATTATACGCTCTCAATCAAATCGGGATACCAAGTTTTTTCAATGTTTCAGGTTTTGGTACCCCATCATCATCATACCCCCTCAGCTTGTAATACTGCGGCAGCATTTTCTCCAGAGGGACACTTCGGAGCTTGCTATCGTGTTCCCCGTTATCGTTTAAAAATCGTGCCGGAAGCGTGTCATCTTTTCGGGAAATCCCCTCCTGCGTATTCATAAAGCGCTCCAGGATGTGTACTCGTTCCCCGACTTTCAAAAAATCTTTTTGCGATAATTTGATCCCTGAGATCGATTCGAAAAGCTTGCTATATTTCCTGACATCGATGGTTTTCAGAGCGATATCCGGCAGATACTGCATGGCGAATCCGATTAAAAATTTGGGCGTATATTTGACGATCAGCGCTTCCAGCACATACGCATACGATGTGAATTGGCAGGTTTGGAGAGAATTTATACCGGAATACAAATTTTCAAAGAAGCGCACGAATTTGGCTTTGGCACGCGTGGTGAACGGATTTAAAAATTTCAAAAAAACTTCCAGCGCGAACGTGGTTGCCGAGAGATGACAGGCGCCGCGGTTGGCAACCGCATACGAGAGCCCCTGTCCCCAGGAACCCCTGGGATCATAAGCTGCCAGTTCCAGTCCCTTGACGTGCATGGCAAATTCTTTTCCGCCATATTTTTCGGATAGCCAGCGCGTTCCGTTCGCCAGGTCATCTCCAAGTCCGCGGCGATACGCAATATCCTCGAGCATCTCGCTGATACCGTTTGGATTGCCGAATTTAAGATGATTGTTTATTAATCCTCTTTCTGCGGCTTCCATGAGATATGCCAGGGAAACCGATACGGAAATAGTGTCCAACCCCAATTTCCCGCACTGTGCATTCCAGCGGCTAATTTCATCGGGATCGAACACGCCGAGATTCGGACCGAACAGAGCGGTGGTTTCGTATTCCGGAATTTGGACCTCGGTACCGTCGGCGAGTGTGCCTTTGTGACCGCATGCGATGGCACAGGCTCTGCAGGACCGCGTCCGGGTCTGATATTTTGCCCGCATAGATTCACCGGTGACCGCCTCTGCATTTCCATCAGCGTCATTTTTAAAATTCATCACTGGCAGAATGTTACCCTGCGAACAGAGGCGGACATTTGCCGTCGTTCCGTAGTTGCGGTACAATTCAGCCGTATAAATATTGCTGTTGATTTCCTTGAGCGCCTTTTTGCGATTCTTTTTGAATGCCTCAGGCTTCTCCGGGAGGTATTTGATACGACCGCCGCGGGCTACAATTGCTTTCAGTCGTTTTGCCCCCATGACGGCGCCGAATCCGCCGCGTCCCAAAAACCGATGCCCCGAGGCAATATTCGCGTAAAGCACCAGGTTTTCGCCGGCAGGTCCGATAGCCAACGCCCCGTCATCATTGCCCAGCTTGAACGCCGCCTGGGTTTCCGCGGTATCTTTTCCCCAGAGTTGGGTCGCATCGATGAAATGGACACCATCGGCAGCGATTTCCAGGCAAACCGGCTGCTCGCTTTTCCCGGTGATGAGCAATCCCTCGTAGCCGGCAGTTTTAAGCGCCATTCCAAAGGGTCCGCCGCAGGAAGAGGAGGCGAAAATCCCGGTAAGCGGTGATTTGGTCACGGCTGCAAATCGACTACTGCAAGGTGCGCCGGTGCCCAGGAACATGCCCATCATGAACGCCATATAATTCTCCTCAGCCAGGGGATCGATGCCCGGACGCATTCGCTCATAAAGATATTTCAGTCCCAGCCCTTTGCCGCCGAGGTACAAACGTCTGTCTTCAGCACTAATTATAAATTCGGTAACGCGTTTTGAGGTTAAGTCAATTTCCAGAATGCGATTAGTAGAGCCAGTTATCGTTTCCATTCTTCCTTTTCCGATATCAGACAGTTCGAGGCTAATTTCAGGTTGAAGAATCCACGCAAATCGTAATCAAGTCAGCAAGCCTTGCGCAAACAATCTACTTCGTAATTACAGTCGCATAAAATACCAGTTACAATATCTCATTCGCAGACGACACTGAATTCAATGGAGCACCTGCAAAATATAGCTTTTTTAGTAAAATGTCAATGAAAAAGATATGAATTCAGGAATCATTTCTGAGGGATTTGGATCTGGAATCCGTGATGTTGCGGAAGCCCGGGTTCAAGTTCAAACGAAAATGCCGGGCATGATTGGCGCCCCCACAGTCGATTGCCTTATAAAATTTCTGGTCGTGCCGCTTATCGCCT
This sequence comes from Candidatus Zhuqueibacterota bacterium, assembly GCA_016927835.1. GTDB lineage: Bacteria > Zhuqueibacterota > Zhuqueibacteria > Thermofontimicrobiales > Sulfurfontimicrobiaceae > Sulfurfontimicrobium. The sequence goes on from JAFGMA010000121.1 coordinate 9,599, forward strand.
GCCGAGTAGAACTTTGCTTTCACTCGAAAACGAGTTGAAAAATTTGCTCTTCGATTGGAAATCTTTCTGAGTCCCCCAGATATTGCTTTCAGAAAAAGCCAAAACCTGGCGCGGTGAAATCAGGCAGTTATTTTATCAGCGCAATTTTCCGCATCGCAACAAAGCTGCCCGCCATTAATTTTACCATATAAATCCCGCTTGCTGCGGCTTCTCCATTGCTATCCCTGCCATTCCAGGAAATTTGATACCGACCTGCATTTTGTCGTGAATCGATTAGGGTCTGGATTTGCTGACCCATCATATTATAAACGACTATCTTCACCCAAGACGGCGAAGCCAGGGTGTAGCGGAACCGCGTTTCCGGATTGAATGGATTAGGATAGTTCTGCGCCAACTCAAACTCCTGCGGCGAGGCTAAAAAATCCATATCATTTTCGTCAACAAAATTCGCCTGCCCCACGATGATTCTGAATTCCCGCGTGGTCTCCTCTTTGCCCGAATAAAAAGCATACGCCGGCTTATCCCTGAAATTCAGGGAAACATTGCTGGCTCGATCGATCAATTTAATATCCCAATCCGCAGGCAAATTTTGAATATCAGCCAGCGTCAGGCGGACTTCAGAATTGGGGATATTGGTTTTAAGGTGAAAATCCCAGTATTGCCCTTTGTCCGCGATTGAGCGGAAGTCACCCGTGTATAAGCCAGGATATTTCAACCAATCATCGTGGGGGAAATAAAGGGAGACATATTTATCGAAAAATGGGGCTTCGGAAAAGTCATGCAGATCAAAGGTATCAAAGGCATCAGTCAGGCAGCCGAGGTAATTGTCTTTATCGATGAAGTGATCGCATTCGGCAATAATTTGTATGCCCCATTCGTTATCCTGAAAATTTTTTGGTACTAATAAATTAGCTATTTTTTTTTCTAATCCACCGGAACTTGCTTTGGGTGGTATCTCAATTGTTGTTGAACTAGTGCTGTTGTTTTTCACAAAATACCCCTGCCAGGGTTCTAATTGAGTTTGAGTATAATCGTAACCAGAGCTGCTGTTGCTTGTACCAAAGTATGATACCAGAAAATTCTCAACATCCTGACTTTTCTGCACATCGCTCCAACCAACAATAAAGGCATAGGGATTACCTATCTGATTCCATCCGGGCTGCAGGATTATTTGATAATTTTGAGATGTGGTTACACTGTATCCCGAACCCACAGTTATGCCTTTCGGAGTACGAGTAATCAGCCAGAATCCATTCCCAGGTAAAAATTCATCGAAATTTTCGTGAATCGTATATTCTTTATACTCCCCATTCACATATCGCAGCAAGCGCCATTGGGTATCATCATACCTTCCCCAATCGTCTTCCAGAACATCTTGTGGTGCTGGGCTGTCAAGATTGATGGGAACCGAAATCATTCGGTATGCTTCAGCAGGAGTGGTTTTGCTGTAGGTTAGATTTGCTGAATGTACCCGAACGACCTGAGGCTTCATCTGGGGCAGGGACACGTTCGGAAAATCTGTATGATTATCCGAAGGATCTGTTGCTATAAAATAATATTCCGTTCCCCGTTCAGTGATGTAACTCGCAGGAATATTTGCGCTGAAAATATCGCCGCCAGTATTGCTCATTGGACTCGATTGAAAATCTAATTCACCTCCCTGGCGATAATATAGAGAACAGGCTTCGATACTAAAATTATCTGTTATTGTCGCATTAACAGTCAAATTCTGTCCGGAATTGGCAGTCGTAATCGCTGTATGAGAAATTTCCGGTTTTATTTGATCGGATGCGATTGTCGTAAATGAATAGCTGTCGGTATCCATGATGTTCCCTGCATTATCCTCACCGTCGATGGATACGATGACTGTTTGGTTATTTTCAAAATCATTGGCAGGATTATGGGTTAATGTATAATCAGAATTGGAACCGGTTATAACAGGTGAAACCCGAGCTTGATTTACTTTCATTACTATCTGCGATTGTTTCACCCCGCTGATATTATCTTTGATATGGACAATAATGTTGGTCTTAACAGCTACGTTTTGTGCATTTTGGGCAGGCTCATGATTCGATGTGAACGGTTTTGTTATGTCTAAAGTGAATTTGTTTTTATCAGAGTAGCTTCCGTAAACCAGCCCATCCCACGCAATGACCTGCCACCACCAATCACCCTCTGTTAAAACTGACTGCGACGTATAGCTGGCTAATCCGCTTCCCTGGATAAATGGTGGTGTTGGAGAAAATCCAGTAATATCTTCTTTTGAACTAATAACATAATCAATATTCGCCCAATTATTATCATTATCAAGTTCTATTTTAAAATGAAGTGTATCACCATTACTATCATCGGGTATCGACCATTTCAGTTGTGGCGTATAATCATTTATATAACTATTGTTTATTGGCGAATTCAGTGTTGGCGCATCCGGAGCTATATTTTCAGGGCTGACTGTAGTGAAGTAATAATTATCCGGATTCATTTTATTGCCTGCATTATCCTCTGCCTCAATTGACACGTATATTTTTTCATTATACCCGAAATCGGAAGCCGGATCGTAAGTAATTGTATAATTTTCAGATGTACCAAAAATCGTATAGCTTTCATCAGAGTCGTTAACCTTCAAAACGATGGAGGATGAATTTACGCCACTTATATCGTCTTTTATATGAAATTCAATATTAGTCGCTATATTCACATTCTGCTCATATTTTTCCGGGTTATGTTCAGAAGTATATGGCGAGTTTTTATCAGTCACAGTAGAAAAAGAATAAAAATCTGTATTCATTTTATTGCCGACGTTATCTTCAGCGTCAATTGCAACTGTAATCGTTTGATTATAATTAAAATCAGAAGGTGGATTATAAGTGATAATATATTCATTTATCGTTCCTGAAAAAGAGGGACTGACCGCATTGCCGTTCACCTTCATTTCGACGCTTGATTTTTTTACGCCTTTAAAGTCATCTGAAAGCTTCATTGAAATATCTGTATCAAGTGCGACATTCGCTGCATTTTTCGCCGGATAATGATCAGAGGTGTAGGGAGGCTCCAAATCAGGAATATACGAAGTAATGGCATATAAAATTTCCGATGTCCCGCTATTTTTGAATATCCAATTAGTCCCACCATTTGTCGTCTTGAGAATTTTTCCACTATTGCCAACAGCCCAACCAATGTTTGAATCAATGAAATAAACAGAATTTAAGCTTGTTGTTCCCGCATTTTGTGAAGACCAGCCAGTACCGCCATCAGTGGTTTTAATGATTGTACCACTTTCTCCTGTTGCCCAACCAATATTCGTGCTGATGAAAAATATAGAGGTAAGATTTTTGTCAGTCCCGCTTGATTGTGTAATCCAATCTGTCCCTCCATTCGTTGTCCCCATAAGTTTACCATTGCTGCCAACTGCCCACCCATGATTCGCATCAGCGAATGTCGCAGCATTCCACATACTTGAATTTTGTCGTACCCAGTCAAATTCTCCCCCGTCAGTTGTTTTGTAAATTCCATCAAATCCTGCAATCCAGCCGGTATTTGCATCAATAAACTTTACTGAGAAACTATAATTTTGGGGAGGTCCGTAATAGGTCCATGTTCTACCGCCGTTGCTTGTTTTAAGATTAATCCCTTCTATACCAACAGTCCAGCCAATATTTCCATCGATAAAAAATACATCGTGTAACGTTCTAGTCGTTTCATCTTGAATTTCCCAGTTGACACCCCCGTCATCGGTAAAAAGAATGAAACCATAATGTCCAGCGAGGGGCGTATCGCCTCCAACTGCCCAGCCAGTATCCGCATCAATAAAGCATACCGAATATAAATCATCTGTGACCGGACTGGATTGCCAGATCCAGTTCTCCCCGCTATCGATGGATTTGAGAATTTTGCCATTTGCACCAACAGCCCAAACGGTGTAATCGGTTGCAGTTACGTAAGCGGGAGACTGCTGTGCAAATAAATTATATTGAAACAGCGACAAACAGCTCCCGATCAATAATATAATTTTTTTGATCGACGCAGAAATTTTAGACGTGTTCATAATCAAATGACATCTCCTTGTTTAAACTGAAACAACAAATTGATTTTTAATGAATTAAACTCATCTTCCTCACCGCCACAAATCCCCTCGCCACCAGCCGCACAAAATAAACGCCGCTAACCACCTTTTCGCCGTGATCATTCATACCATTCCACGCGAAGCGATACCGTCCGGCGCTTTGCCTTTCATCCACTAGCATTCGGATTAGCTGCCCCTTTACGTTATAAATGGCAATGGTAACGCTGCTTACTGCGGGCAAGCTGTAGCTGATTTGCGTTTCCGGATTGAACGGATTGGGATAATTTTGCGCCAACTCAAACTCATGCGGCGCTGCCAAAATATCCAGATCATTTTCTTCAACAAAATTCGCCTGCCCAACGATAATTCTGAATTCGCGCATGGTCTCCTCTTTGCCCGAATAAAAAACATACGCCGGTTTATCCCTGAAATTCTGAGAAACATTGCTGGCGCGGTCTATCAATATAATATCCCAATCCGCGGGCAGATTTTGAATATCAGTCAACGTCAGGGTGACTTCCGAGTTGGTGATATTCGTTTTTACGTGAAAATCCCAGTATTGTCCTTCCGCGCTAACCTGCCTAAAATCAGCGGTGTAAAGTCCGGCTCGTTGTTCCCAATCATCGTGAGGAAAATAGAGTGAAACATACTCGATAAAAAAAGGCGGTTCAGAGAAATCATGATGATCCCATGCATCCGAGGCATCGCAAAGGCAGCCGAGATAATTGTCTTTATCGAGGTAATGATCACAATCAGCTATTATTTGCAGTCCCCATTCATCATCCTGAAACGTTTTTTGCGCCAATATATTCTCAGCCTTTTTTCCTAAACCGCCTACGGCTGCTACTGCCGGTATCTCAATTGTTGTCGTACTGCTACTAAAATTTTTAACAAAATAAGCTTCCCAGGATCTCAACTGCTTGAGTTGATGCGAATATGAAGAACCATCGTAGCCAACAAGGTTATCTTCCACATCATCAGTTTTAATAATATCGCTCCAATTAACTGTAAAGGCAAATGGGTTCCCGATCTGGTTAGAGCCGGGTTGGAGAGTTACGCTATATCTTTGGGCTGTTGTTAAGCTATAACCTGTACCTGCATCCAACGTTACCTGATTTCGGGTGATCAACCAAAATCCATTTCCAGGCGTGAAATCATCAAAATTGTTATCAACTGTATATTCCGTATAATGTCCGTTGACATAACGCAATAAGCGCCACTGCGTATCATCGTAACTGCCCAGATCATCTACAAGCACATCACGCGCTGATTTGTTGAGCAAATTATTGGGCACAGAGATCATTTGATAAGTCATAGCTTTTGTGGCTTCAGCGAATTTCAAATTGGAAGATCGGACCCGCACTATCAGCGGATTTGCACCATTATTGGCAGTTTCAGGACAAAACGCTTGATTATCCGATGAGTCTTTTGCCGAAATATAATATTCCACTCCGCGTTCGTTGATGTAGCCTGCAGGGATCGTATCCTGATAAGCATAGCCACCTACATTAGTCATTTCTTTAGTCTGGAACACCAAAGCTCCACCCATCCGATAATGGAGCTTGGCTTCCTTAATGCCTACATTATCCGTAATTTGGGCTTCGATGTTTATACTTTCGCTTGAATTTCTAGTATCCACTGGAGTATGTTCAATCCGCGGATGCGTTGTATCTAATTGGGCAGTAGTGAAATAATAATTATCCGTTTCCATCTTATTCCCGGCAAAGTCTTCCGCATCAATTGATACTGTCACTATTGCATCGGAATCGAAATCATTCTCCGGATTATAGGTCAATGTATAATTTAGAGATGACCCAGAAATAGCAGGATTAACACTGTCTCCATTCACCTTCATAACGATACTTGATTGATCAACTCCGCTAGTAGAATCCTCAATACTTACACTGATATTTGTATTGGTGGGAATATTTGCAGCGTTTTTAGCAGGATTATGCCCGGAAGTATATGGTTTTTTCGTATCCAGGATGAATTGATATTTATTAGAATAACTCCCATAAATCTGACCATCCCAGGCAGCAACACGCCACCACCAATCACCCTCACTCATAACTGATTGCATGGTATAGCTTGCAGAACCAGTACCTTCAGGCACGGGGGGAGTTGGTGAAAATCCTGAAGTTGAGTTTTTTGATTCATAAGTAAAATTGACTGTGGTCCAATTATTATCGTTATCCAATTCGATCTTAAAATGCAAAGCATCCTCGTTGTCATCGTTCGGTATTTGCCATGAAAATTGAGGTGAGTCGTCTTTAATATAACTGTCATTTTCCGGATAGCTTAAAAGGGGGGCGGCAGGAGCAATGTTGACACCTTCACCTTCAGTCGTGAATTTATAATAGTCATTGGGCATTTTATTACCAAGGCTGTCCTCTGCATCAATTGATATACTTACAATTTGATCATAATCAAAATCATCGGGAGGATTATATGTCAATACGTAATCAGCAGAAGTTCCTTCTATATTAAATAATACTTCTATATCATTCACCTTTAGTGCAAGGCTGTCTCGCTTTACACCGCTGAAATCATCCTTCACATGTACAGTGATATTGGTGCTAATTGATACATTGGTAGCCCCTATTGATGGATTATGGTTTGTCGTGTATGGCGCTGTTGTATCAATAGTAAATTTTCTTTCTTCCGATACTTCTCCATAATATTGTCCATCCCAGGCAGACACTCGGCACCAATATTCTCCGTCTGCCAAACCGCTAGTTAGGGTAAAGCTGCAAGTACCATTACCTTGAGGTAGTGGAGGCATTGGAATAAAGCCTATGGTACTATAACAACTTTCAAAGGGGCTTCCGGGAATTTGATTGACAAAATTATTATCAGTAACAATCTCTACCTTAAAATGTAACGAATCAGTATTTTTATCTGCTGGTATGGACCAATTCAATATAGGTGTATTGTCATTTAATAAAGAATTATTTATAGGCTGATTAAGAATAGGTGATTCTGGCGGATAAACTAAAAATTCCAAAATATACATTCCGTCAGCCATATCTGCAACATAAGCATAATTTCCGCTGACCGCTACACCATAAGCATAGGCTCTTGTATCGAAAAAGCCGATTTCGCTGGGAGTGCCCGGACTGTTTACATCGATCACTCTTAAGCCAGCGGTTCCATCAGAAACATAAGCATAGTTGCTGCTAACTGCTACATCGGTGGCATCTTATGTATCGAAAGAACCAACTTCCTGGGGATTTTCCGGGCTACTTACATCGATCACTCGTAATCCACCCAAACCATCCGCTACATAGGCGTAATTACCATGAACCTTTACAGCTTTGGCATAACCATCAGTGTCGTAAAAACCAATTTCCAAGGGAGTACCTGGATTACTCACATCGATCACTCGCAAGCCAGTATATTTAGCCGCAACGAAAGCATAATTGCCGCTGACCGCTACACCTTGAGCATATCCCGTATCGAAAAAACCGACTTCTTGGGGATTACTCAAATTGCTCAGGTCGATCACTCGTAAACCAGCATCACTATCTGCAACGTAAGCATAGTTGCCGTTAACAGCTACACCTTGAGCATATCCCGTATCGAAAAAACCGACTTCCTGGGGAGCGCTCGGATTACTCACATCGATCACTCGTAAGCCATCGTGCCCATCTGCGACGTAAGCATAGTTACTGCTGACTACTACACTTTGGGCAGCTCTTGTATCGCAACAGCCGATTTCCAGTGGAGTACTTGGACTACTCACATCGATAACGCACAAGCCAGCAGACTCATTTGCAACATAAGCATAATTACCAATTACCGCTACTTCATTGACATTACTTCCTTTATCGAAAAAGCCAATTTCCTGAGGAGCGCTCGGATTACTCACATCGATCACTCGCAAACCAGCATCGCTATCTGCAACGTAAGCATAATCGTCCTTGACTATTACACTATATGCTTTATTCCCTGTATCAAAAAAGCCAACTTCCTGGGGTGCGCTTGGACTACTCACATCGATTACTCGCAAACCGGTATACATATCCGCAACGAAAGCATAATTGTCGCTCACAGCTACTCCATTAGCTTCGTTTCCTGTATCGAAAAAGCCGACTTCCTGGGGAGAGCTTGGATTACTCACATCAATCACTCGCAAGCCATTATACTTATCAGCAACATACGCATAATTGCTACTACCAGCTACACTACGGGCATTGCCTTTTGTGTTAAAAAAACCGACTTCCTGGGGAATGCTCGGATTACTCACATCAATTATTTTCAAGCCAGCATCACCATTTGCAATGTAAACATAATTTCCGCTGATTGCTAAACTACTGGCATTATCGCCTATATCGATAAAGCCCACCTCCTGAGGGCTAGTCGGTATAGTTATATCTATCACTTGTAAACCATGCCAGCCATCTGCAATGTATGCGTAATTATTATTTACCACAACACAATTGGCATAGCTTTCTGTAGCGAAAAAGCCGACCTCATAAGGATTACTCGTACTGCTTACATCGATCACTCGCAAGCCAGCATCTCCATCTGCAACATAAGCATAATTGCCACTGACTGTAACATAAAGAATAGGACCAGGCACCAGAGTTTTGCCCAATTCAACCGGACTTGCAGGATCAGAGAAATCAGCAATTTCCAGGTAGGCACCATTTCCAAAATAAGCTATGCTATCCTGCACAGCTACAGCATAACAAGGTCCATTTGCCCAGCGCCCAACCAAACGCACGTTTAAGCTATCACTCATATCGCTTGACCTAAATATAGACTTCCTTAAGTGGGATTGCCGGAACAAGTCAATTCCTGGACGGTCTGAATTCAGGTTTTGCAAATCACTAAAGTTATGCAAGGATTGCGTTGAAATAGCCTCATATCTGTTCGGTTGTGCTGATAGACTATTTATTAAAACAATGAGGGATATTAATACATAAGAATAAGGAGATATAGGCTTTTTGATTTTGTTTTCTTTCATGGCTATCAGCTCCTTTTTTTAAGAACTGAAAAGTTTTTGAAAATTACATAATTTCAAAACGATTATCCTTTTGGCGCGAATACTACGGCGCCGGTGGCGGATCTGGCAACTTATTATCCTCAGGCAGAGTTTTGCCATCATCCTTTGGCCAAAAAATAGCCGCCAATATTGCCGCTGCTGTAACGCTCCCGCCACCAATATAATACCATTTCCAGTCGCGCATAAAGGCATAGGGCACGCCCCAACCATCCAGTATTTTCAGTGCATGGTCAATTTTCACCGCGTAACTGTATTTGTCGGTCAGTTTTTGTGTTACGATACCGATGAGGTGATGATCGCTATTTAAAAGCGGTCCTCCCGAATTGCCCGGATCAATCGCCGATCCGGAAAAGCGAAATTGGGTGGGTTCAGGCTTAAAAATATTTCCCTTGGAAACCTCCCAGTCATGATCCGTCGGATGACCGATAGCAATAATCTCATCTGTTTCTTTTACATCATCGACATCCCCCAATCTAAAGCCGGATTTGCTGTCAGCCTGTTCTACATCATCGATTCGAATAATTGCCAGGTCATTCGCAGAATCGTATTTTTGAAAGACGGTTGCCGGATAAATCAGTGTCGGCTGTTTATATAGCGTTACCTTTATCTCTTTATAATTTTGAATCACATGAAACGCGGTAAGTATATATGCCTTATGATCTTTAATCTTTAAGATAATCCCGGTTCCGGTTTCGATTCCACCACCCTGATCGATAACTGCTATTTTAACAACACTTTCTTTTATCTCCTCGATATCCTGTGCCCCATACGCTGCTTGATAATTGCTGAATATTATCATTAATAAGACTATGATAAGCATTTGAATTTTTTGGGAATAATTCATTTTGCTCTCCTTACTATACGGAACTCTAAGTTGATTAATTTATGAAATCAAACACAACATACGACCCCGAATAAAAATTTAATTGCCTATGAAAATCGCTCCAACAGAGAGTTTTGCAAAAGACATAATATTTTTCAGATAGCATTTATAGCCAGTCGAACACCTTCAGTCGCTTCAAAATGAAATAAATGAATGAGAAAACAGGTATCAAAATCGCAAAATAGAGTGCAATCGAAGGATTGAAATAGAGCCATTCCAACAAGGATGGTAATCTGGAACGCTTATATTTTCCGATCCCCGTGATCAATTCGCCCACTTCTCCTTGCAATGATAATTGGAAATTATCCGGCATTTCCAGGTTTTGAATCCGGAAGTCCTTCATCTTTCCCACGAAAACAAACTCGCCTTTCGGGATTTTTATTTCTTCCCGATCGAGTTCTTCAAAACAGATGATTCCTTCCTGAATGATTGTGGATTCTTTGCGATCTGCGCTGGGTCTGGTGAAGTCGATTGATTCAATCGCCATGTTTTGAGCAAGAGGTTCGCTCTGTTGCCCTGACAATGCCATTTCAATGACGAGTGATTGATTCAAATCATGAAATGCAATTTGTCGGTCGGTCGTGACAATTCGCAGAGTCAGGTTATTCGAGAGCTCTTGCTGTAATCCGTGTTCAATCCGGCAATTTCTGCAATTTAAAATCAGCGTATCCGCCGTATCAATATGACCACCCACAGCGGCATCCCGAATAGCCATTTTAAGCTGATTTTCGCCCGATGCTTCTTTGGACAAATTGATGTATGCCCCGGAACCGATATACAGACTTGACAGCGATAGGTATTTGCTTTCGATGGCGATACCCCAATCATCGCTGATTCGGTTGATATTCAGTTTGCCCCCGGTTTTAATTTTTTGCCATCGAGTCGGGTTGTTGGTTTGCGGATCGTAGGATGTCGCCTGTTCCACTGAAGCTATTTTCAGCGCCAGATCATCCGGATTCGACAGAGCAACGGATTTTGCTGTCAGCGAATACAGATCAAAATTCTCTTTGAGCTTAAAAGATACGCCGCTAACCATGAGCTGCAAATTCACCTTTGAGGAACCTACCGGTTTGCTTTTCAAAAAACCGACGCCAATTGCAGCAATTAAAAATAATGTAATAATGAATAGCCGGAATTTTTTAATTCTTTTCTTTTGTTTGTCCGTTACTTCTTGCGCAGAAATCCGACCTTCCGCTCCAACATCTTCCGTCGTTTCCGGACTCATCTCAGCGCTGCCGTCGATATTAAAAATATGTCCGTTTTGCGAACGCATATAAAGCACCGGGATACCCCATTCTATCGGATTACCGCCGGCACGCATCAGCTTACGCGTTTCGGTCAGCGCCTGATCTACGGGATAGCCCTGAGCCAGCGCCGAATAGAACTCCTGCGATAAGGTTATGGCAGCGCTATCGCTGATTTCGCGTTGCATTGCGATAACAGCCGGGATTTCCTGTTGCACCAGACTTTGCGCTATACCCCCAAACGGATCAGTAATTGAAGCGCGCGCGCCTTCGCAGGCGTTCAGCAGCACCAGCTTCAGGGTATTATGATCGTTCAGGAGTATTCCCATTTGCTCGCTGCTAACCAGATTTCCCTGTTTGTCCTCTCCCTCGAGCACCAGTACGCCATCCTGAATTTGCGCATCAAACGCGCCATGACCAATGAAGTGAAAGATATGATATTTTTGATTCCGCAACTGGTAATTCAGAGCAGCCAGAGTTGGTTTTTCAAGACGATCAAGCGCTACTTTATTTTGCTGAATCAACACACCCAGGGCGGTTTCTAATTTATTCAATTCAAGCTCTGTATTCAGCGCCGGAAAGTTGAGGGGACTTGAAACCATGACCAAAATACGAAGAGGCAGAGTTACTGACAATGGACGAACGCGTGTTGGCAAGTCTAAGAAGCGGACAATGGGTGTGGCAACTGACAGCGCGAGGAAATCATTCAAACTTGAATTGAAAAGGAATTCCCAGGGCAAATCAGCTAATTCAGGCGTGCTTGTCAGGCGCAAACGTACACGAAGTCCCTTTCCCTGGTTTTCAGCTTGTTCGAGGCTACTATGGAAGCATACGCGCACATCTTTGCTGAATACCGTTTCAAAGAGTTTGGCGCCAAAAAATTTTATTTGATCAATTTCTGTGCTATAAGATCGCCCGACGCCATCCGGAGAGCCACGCGCTCGCAAAAGAGAAAGGTTCTCGAGTTCAGTTTTGGTAAAAGGTTTTCTGAATTCAATACTTGCCTGACCGCCAGGTGAATTGAGCACACGCGCCTTATAGCGCTTACGCACCCGGTCAAAAAGTATATCGAAGTTTAAATATTCCATTTCAATTTTAAATTTTGAATAGAGTCGGTTAACAAAATCCGTCCGAACACACCCTATTTCCTCACCCTGAGCGAAGTCGAAAGGTGATAATCTGTTTTTTTCTTCATCATGCTTCGACTTCACTCAGCATGAAGGATCTTATTTTCGCACGGACATTTAATAATGGTTGCTATAAATTCATTGCCTTGAATACGGATTTACTTGACTACCGGATTGTGATAAAAGGTATAAGTGCGATTTGGACCGCCCCATTCATTTTTTATCCTGCAATTAATTGTTAAAGTGTATTCGCCGGTTGCCTTATCGGAAAAATCAAGTCCAATGCGGAAAGGTTCCATTGCTGGCAATGGTTCTCGCAAAATCCCGGATTCGATAGGTTGCTCTTCGCCTGCTTTCGATAAGGCAAAATTCACATAACTCAATGTACGTTTAGCTCTTAATCGGAAAGCGTATTGATCAATTCGGGAGATTGGCTTCGTATGGTAAAGAATCAATGGTGCAATTTGCCCTGAGCCTAATCGATCATAATTTAATCTTCCCACGACACCGATTTCATCGACTTTCAATTCAAGCTGATTGATGACATCATGCGTAGGCCAGGGCTCAAAAATCCGCCAGCCTTTTTGCCAATCCGTTGTCAACGGTTTCATCAGATAGGAACGACGATAAACCAGTTCTTTTGCTGTTATAAAGAATTTGGCATCCGCCGGAATATAAAATTTCAGCTTTAATATGACATCCGTATTCGGCGGCGTTTCTTCCTGATACCCCATAAATGATATCAACTCCAAATCAGGCGCTCTCACTCCTAATAGTTCCACACCTTCATATCTATTCCCCCGCTCCTGATATTTCAAATCAGGTTGAGAAAACAACGAAGATTGGAGCAAAAAACAGCTAATTAAAATGATGGCGATTTTCATAATATTCATACCGATTCCCTCATAATTCCCAATACAAAAACAGGATTCTGTCAAGACGCTTATCCCAAACGAGCTTTTTATCGTAGCTTTCGAAAGCAAAACGACACGTCTGCTAACTGCCAATTGAAAACCGAGAATCACTACTAAGTTGAAGAAATGGTAAGCTGGTGAGTTTTTTTTGAAATAACGGTTACTTAAATTCCTGAAACGGAAACAAAATTTTTCAAACAACTGGTTATATTTCAGGTTTTTTTATTCCCCACGAAAAGCAACAAACACGCGTAAAAGGCGTTTGTACTGTTTTGCGCGTATTTTAGTGCGCAAGCTCGGGTTGAAATTTTTAGAACCATGCTATTTTAAAACACTATCTCGAGTCAGGGCAGGAATAGAAAACAGAAACTTGAAATCACATTAATGAATTTGAGTCTCAAACGGATATGCTTGTGATACACACTGAAATGACTACTCTTACTTGAATAAAATCAAAAATAATGTAGCTAAATGTGTCAAAAAAGTCAAGTATTTTTTATTCCACAAATAAATATGATATACTTCCTACTTTATCGTAGAATGATATGGATTCATAACGATGATTATTTAGAGTCTGTCCGAAAAGTAGTGGTTTTTGAAATTCAAAACAAAATCAGAAAATACTAATCCAGCTCTGTCATGCCCGAATGCTTCTGTCGGGCATCCATCTGACTATCCGAACAATGGATTCCCGCTTAAAACATGCGGGAATGACAAAGCCTGACAGACTCTATTTAGATGTACCCCCAAAAATTCAATTCATCTCAAAGTTCAGGGAATTTTGGGAAATGATTATAATGGATGGATTTATTATTTATTTGTTGGAATATGTAATTTTATTTGAAGCAGGAATTTTTCTCTGAAATCGCCACAATTTTCCGGAGTCACTGCGGCGGAAAAGGAATCATCTCGCGCTCATCCAGGTAACAACTTCAGGCGCTGATTCGTCACGCCCTTTGCCCGATGACGGGCATTTCCAATTCCGGGAAATTTTCTATGGCTCGCTTTAAATGTATTTCGATCTCGAATTCAGGCAGGCATTGCATATCAACATTACAGATGACGCAATTCTCTTTAACGCTGCTGCTGAATTGCATATTCTTCCCGTTTATCAAAACATCAATTATCTCAGTTCCGGGTGCAAAAGCGGGAGCGAAATAGATATGGAATTGTTCAGCCTGATGCGTCTTCATTTTCATGTCATAACACCCGGCTTTCATCGAAAGCTCACAATCGAATGCAGCAGGTTCCACACGATAATTGCTGAATTCAACCCTCTCCCAATTTGAAGGCATTTGAGGAGCCAGTGAAATGATTCGCCTGCGAGCGTCGCCATTCAACCCCAGCAATCCTCGCACGAGAGGCGTAATCACCTGCGATGACGAAAACAACTGGTGCGGTACCGAGCTGCTGATTGCCCGAAAATATTCGCCTGAAAGCAATTCGGTGTGAAATCCCAACGCGTCGGCTTCGGAGGAATACACATTGCCCATGAGGTGCCTGAAGGCGGCACCGGGACGATGCAGCCGATATTCTGCGAGAGCGACATAACCATTGACAAAGGGCCACACACTGCCGCAATTATAATTAACCGGATCGTAAAATGCACTCGCTTTCGAAAGCAGCCGCGCGCCCCAGGCGGTGCACATCTCAGGCGAATCAAATGCCCGCAAAAGCCCATCGAGGTTAAGATCATCCACAAGTTCAAACGCCAGCGGAACTCCGTGCCAGGCGGTCACATCATCAGCAAAATCACCATTTTTTAATTCGGCGAAACGAAGCGTCTGGTTGGCAGCATCATAAAAAATAGAAATAAATGACTCGCGGGCACGGGGCAATAGGTTTTCGCAGGATTGCTTCAAATCTGTCTCTTCGAGCAGTTCTGCCAGGTCAATCATGCACTGAATCGCTTTGAGCCAGATGGACGCGAGGTAAATATCGATTTTAATTCCGGATGAGAGCGCGCCCACTTCCATTGCAGCCAGACCGGCACTGCTGTTTTCCATCAAGCCGTCACCATCGGTATCAGCAGCCAGACAAAACTCATAAGCGCGTTTGATCGAATCCCGGCTCTCACGGATGAATGCATCATCCCCGCTCTGCCGCCAGTAATCGTGCATGGCGACGATATAATAAGGTGTGGTTTCCGCGTGATAGTAGCCGTAGGGATACTTCTCAAACCAATTTATCAATTTACCGCTCAGCGAGAATTCGTGAAAAATTTTGCCGTCTTCCCGTTGATATTGAGCGAAGAGCGCTAATGCCTGCCGGATATTTTCGAAATCGCCAAAACTGTTGAAAGCCAGCGAATTCAGGAAAGTATCGCCCCCGAAGAACCAGGCGAATCCCGGTCGATTGCTCAACCCGGACACAGCATAACCGGCGACCAATCCTTTGCCAATGCCCGGCGCGTCGACCATGCCTTTATCGAGAGCGACTTTTGCCCATGCAAAGGCACGATTCACCTGATTGTCCGGCGTTCGGAGCGTCATGAAATCCGTTTCGAGTCGGCGATAATGTTGAACTGTCTCGATATATTTTTCTTCAATGTTTTCAGCAAGTTGATTGTAAATTTCAAACCACTTCTGGCGCTCTCCCTCACCCCCGGTAAAGATGATCGGAATAAATGATTTTTGCAGCAGCAATGGATCGACAACGAGTATAAATTCCATCGGCGCATCCGGCAGGTGATGTCCGGGCGTGAGCGAAATGTTCTGCGCAAAAGGCGACCCGATTAATCCGTGAAATCTTCTTGATCCTTCGGAAATGAGATAGGCGCGATGATCCTCATTCCAGAGCGTGTACTGCCCACCCAATCCGGCGGGCCACATGGGCTGCAAATCAGGGCGGAATTTGACCGCAATTTTGATATCCCAAAAGCTATCCACATCGAGCAGCATCATGCCCCCGGCTTCGTTCAGCGGGACGAATAGAATTTGCCGAATGGTGAATCCCTCATGTGAATACAAAATGCTGGTATATTCAGGTCTTACTTGCGTCACTCGCGCCAAATCCGATCCTTTGAGAACCCATTTTTTAGACTCAACAATGAATTCCAGTTCGATGTCGTGGCAGATTTTAAACGGATAGATCCAGGCTTCAAAGCTCCCGCGCTCAAATCCCAGAAGGGCAGCCTTGCGCCCGGTCGCTTCACAGAATTTGTCCGGTTGCGTTGTATGTTCCAGAGTGAGCGAATCTTTGTCAATCGCAAATTTCGGAAATACTCGCTGATGTTTTGTCATAGATGTCCTCGCTGAATATGCTGCTGTTGAAATGTGCTAAGGTTGATATGTTGCTTCTATCATTTAACAAGATCGAGAATTTTAATTTCCACCCGACGATTGAGCGATCGGTTCAGCATCGATGTATTCGGCACCATCGGATGGTTTTCACCGAATCCGCTGTGAGAAATATTTTCCGAGGGGATTCCCCGGGAGATGAAAAAATCCCTGACACTTCGGGCGCGTTTTTCAGAGAGCTGTTGATTATAGGCTTCGGTTCCCAGGTCATCGGTGTGACCACTCACTTCAAAAATCAGATGCGGATTATTTAAAAAATATTCAGTGACAATTTCAAGATCGGTGATCGATTTTGCATCGATTTCATACTCATCGTTCTTGAAATGAATCATACGCAGCATCACCGAAATTCCTTTTTTCAAACGCGATAAAGCGATATTTCGTTCGAGTGAATATTTTCCCCGCATATCGAGAAATGTATCGATCACTGAAATGAAATAATCCGGGGCATGGGCATAAATTGTATAGCGCCCCATGGCGCGGGGGATTTCGATGCGATATTTG
This sequence comes from Candidatus Zhuqueibacterota bacterium, assembly GCA_016927835.1. Taxonomy (GTDB): domain Bacteria; phylum Zhuqueibacterota; class Zhuqueibacteria; order Thermofontimicrobiales; family Sulfurfontimicrobiaceae; genus Sulfurfontimicrobium. The sequence continues at coordinate 26,641 of JAFGMA010000121.1, forward strand.
CCAGCCGTACTCGCCTGCGCCCCCAGAGCCTGCTCGACAGATGCCGGTTTCACAGTGATCTGCGCACCGGGCACGGCTTGTTTGGTTGAACCATCGACTATTTCGCCTGAAAGGATGAAGCTCTGGCTGGATATCGGAGCGCGGTAAGCTGCTTTGAGAATCGTGTCAGCGAAGGAAAATGAAAATTCCCGGTGCGATCCATCTTTCTCCGGGAACGGGGATGTATACGCAACTTGATAATAAAACTGAGACGCGAGGTGTGAAGATAGTGTGCGGAATGCCGAGAGCAATTCATGGGCGGATTCGGCAAAATAAAAATTCCCGCCGGTTCGATGCGCCAGTATTTTTAGATTTTCACCGCGATAATTGTAGCCCACCGGGAATATCCGGATGCAGTTTTCCGGCAAACACGAATCGCCGGATGCCATCCCGCCGGCAAAGTGGACAACCTGGTGCAGCGAAAACTTGTCTCCGCTGGTTTCGCCGTCCGTGAGCACTACGATGATGCATTGCCCGGTTTGTTGTTTCAGCAATTGGATCGCTGCATACAGCGCATCGTATAGATGCGTTCCGCCCCCGCTGGAGATTGCGCTGATACGCTTGCGCAGCGAATCCTTATTTGTTGTAAAGCGCTGGCTTACCACAACATTATCATTGAATGCAATCAATCCGCAGGGCATATCCAGATGATCGATAAACTGCAATGCTGCGGATTTGGCTTTTTCGAGTATCTTGCCGGTCATTGACCCACTCATATCCAGCAGCAACATCAAGTGTCTGTTTTCCAAGCCAATTAAGCGCATTTTATCATCAGCACTTAAATCCGGTTGATGCTCGATCACCTCAAACTTCCGGGGCAGATGCATTCCTTTATCGGGATGCGTCTCGTGACCCGGTTTCCAGAGCAAATGCCAGTTATCAAGTTTGCCATAAGGCGGCGCCAGCCCGATGACGGGATGCGAGGCATCATCCTTTATGACCAGCTTTAATCGCACTTCAGGAAAATGTTCGCTATTTACCGGCATCGCCAGAATGCTTAACCTGGCAAGCTGTTTTTCCGGTAATGGGGATGCTTCGCCAGTCCGGGATTTTTCATGCATCCCTGAAAAAGGTGCGCACCGCATAAGAATGATATTCAGGCAGGCGACGCTGAATAATTGTATGGCGAATAATTTCATTGCGAATCACTGTTGGCTGGCGAAGCGACACATTTATAAGACTAATGTATAACGAAGCTGCCGCCCTGTGGTTCCTTTGTTAATCATTACAAAAAGCGTGTTGCTCTCACTTCGAATGGCGCGTGATCCCCTTCCAATCGTCCGTTCGGAAAGGTGACGCTGGCAGTCCGGCTTTGTTGTAGAGGTTGCATACCGGATTCATCGCCCAGCCATAGCGCACGGCAACCGGTTCAGCGATTTGGGGGTGACTCACGACCACAGTTTCACCATCGATGCGTGCGTTCGCCCAATGAAATACGCTGTCATGTCCGGCGATGGCAAATCCTTTGAGCGCGGAACCGTTCTGAATGGAAAGCCCACCGTCAATATGATCGAATGTCAACCGAATCGTGTTCGCTTCCACTTTCATCGATTTGTAGATCGGACCGGAAAATACAATATTTTTCCCGTAGACCCTGCCCAGCGCATTCAACGCCAGGCGTCTTCCCACTTCCTGCTTGTTTTTCGGGTGAATATCGAATGCTTCACCGATGTCGATTGCCAGTGCCATTCCTGTGTTGGGCAGCGACAGCGTCATGAGTTGTGCTTCACGCAGTTCTGCCCAGGCATCATCTGCCGGTTCGGATTTGAGCTTGCCAAAATTTGCCAGTTGAACGAAGAGGAACGGAAAATCTCCCTGTCCCCAATGGGAGCGCCAATCAGTGATCATTGCCGGAAACAGGCTTCGATATTGAAAAGCGCGACCCGCATTGCTTTCACCCTGGTACCAGATAGCGCCGCGAATAGCATACGGGAGCAAAGGTGAAATCATTCCGTTAAAAAGTACGCTCGGGCGATTCGCATTATGCGGGGTTGGCGGTTGCGCTGGCAGCGTTTTTAAATTAATATCCAGCGGATCGACGCGATAATACCAGTTTCCCGCGAGAGATATTGCACCATGCGATTTTGACGCCAGCGATAATTGTTCGGGTAAACCGTAAAGCCCGCCATAATTCCCGATATCAAGCACCTGTATGGCAATCACATTTTCTCCCGGACTAAACAATGAATCGGGAATAGGATAATGGCGTTCAATCTCACAATGCCCTTCGCCGCCCACTCGGACGCCATTAAACCAGGTATTATCAAGATCATTGATGGGTCCGATGTTAAGTGTCAGTATTTCGCCTTTCCAGGTTTCCGGAATCATCACCGATTTTCTGAACCAGACCAGACCGTCGACATGCTTCAGCCCGGCATTTTCCCAAAAAGCAGGAAGGTTCATGGTCTTCCACGAATCGAGGCTCAAAACCGGATTTTGCCATCCCCGATCAAAACCGCCCAGGCTATCTATCCGCTGAGTTACGGTACGGTTCCATGCTGCCAGGCGCTCCCGGTGGACTTCCAGAATTTGTTCTTCTGAGCGTCCTTTTTTTTCAATTTCCTCGATAAGTTTGGCAAAATCGGGCAACTGCTTCAGAGACTGTGTGCTGGTCCAGGCTTCTGCTACGGTTCCGCCCCAGGCAGTCTGGATCAAACCAATTGGCAGATCGAGTTTCTCGTCCAAATGACGTCCGAAAAAATACGCTACCGCCGAAAAATCGGGGATGGCAGCGGGAGTGCAGATATGCCATCCTGTGCTGTTCACTTCTGCCCTTGGCAACTCACTCATGGTTCGGTTGACTTTGAATAGCCTGATATTCGGGTGATCGGCAGCGGCGATTTCCTGCTCGTAGTTGAGCACCTTTCCCCAGTCCGCCAGCGGCATCTCCATGTTTGATTGCCCCGAACAAATCCACACTTCGCCGACCATTACGTTTTTATAGCGGATCGTATCTTTTCCGATGATTACCAATTCGAAAGGTCCGCCCTGTGAGCGCGCCGGCAATTCGACTCGCCATTTGCCGGTCTCCCCGACCGTGGTGCTCAGTTCCTGGTTATCAAGCATCACACGAACCTTTCCACCGGGATCAGCCGTCCCCCAAACAGGTACGCTGATATCGCGCTGCAAAACCATCTTATCGCCGAAAAGCGCAGAAAGCCGAATATTGGTGGCAGGATCCCTGAAAAGCGAACAACTCGCCAGCATCAAAAATGCGATGCAACATACAACCGCCACATTCAGTTTTGAATTCATCGATTTACCTCCCTCAATTTTTGCTTTAAATTTAGATGACAGTCTATGATTCGAATGTCGATTTAATGAGATGCGAACACCCAAATGATCCATTTTTCAATCCAAAGCCGACTGCTTGTTTTGTAAGGCTTTCCTTGCGTAGCTAACATTTAACGATATCTGGTCAATCGTTTTGGGAAACATGCCCACCACAACTGCATCATTATTTTTAATGTTGTCAAATGCGAACCGGAAGGCATTTTGCACCGACTGCTGGGTGGCGCATTTTCTGTTGGCAGCGAGAATTTTGAATGCAAGACAGGTTTTCGGCGTTTGCCGGATGATACGACACATTTGCACCGCATCGTCATCGCGAAATTCTTCCTCCTGCAATTGAAACGTTCCTTTCACCAGATTGCTTTCGCGCGGCTGTCGGCTTATATTATAAAAACATGCCATATAAAAATCAACATCCCAATCGTGGTCTTCGGAGTAGCATATTACTTCCGGAATATGTGTGCCCAATCCGACCTGGACACCGCAATCGCGCATGCATTTCAGATAATCCTGTACCTTATCGATTTTTCCCTGCTGCCAGAGTGTATCGGTTTGCGACCCATGATGATAAATTCCAATCGCATCAGCCGCAGCTATGATTCGGATATTTTGAAACACATCGGACATTTCCGAGGCAGTTTGCGCGATCCAGTGCATGTTGCCACCTTTTCGCCGGTACAACTCCAGCCAGTGCAATATCCGATGATAATCACCCCGCGCTTGAACCGTATTGATGCCGGCTTCTTCACACCGCTGTAAAACTTCGACCACTTTTTCCGCGATGTAAAAATCAGCCATCTCCCGGCTCATGGCTTCCGAAAAATGTGAATTGCCACAGAATGGATTGCCGCCGACAATCAGGCGCGTGATTTTGTGCGGACCGAATTGGATTTCAGGTATGGTGCTCAAATTATCTCCTTTTCCGCCAGCCTGTTATTTATAATCAAAAAAATAAATCTTTCACAAGTGGATGTTAGCATCACTTCTTAACTTGCTCCTCATAAAGCATTCGCCGGCGTAAAAATCCAAAAGTCTCCGCCGAAGTATGTTTTGCCCTCAAGTATAGTTCTCAGCCGGATGAAGTATCTACGATTGGGCTTTAAATTCATCAGATGGACGCTGACAATTTCATTTGCTGCACATACACCGAGATTCAATGTTTCACCATAATCCGGGATTTCGAGCCCGTAGTCCAATATCACCCCGGCGCGTTGATTCAATCGAAACCGCAGGGCTGCGCTGCCAGTATCGACCTCCGCAATTTGAATCGGCGAAAATAGAAAGGTTTTTGGTTTATGTGGCACAATTTTCTGCGGAATTTTTTCCCTGACCGAATCGAGAAAAGGCTGAATATCTTCCGCCGAAGCGAGCGCAGCCTCACTAAATCCATGTTTGCGCATATCGTTCTGAAGACGCCGCAATTCATCGAAAGCCCAGCATTGCCAGGATCGCAAGTCAATATCATCCGGATTTCGCGCACCGGCTCTGCTCGCCCAGATGAATAAATCAATTGCCCGCCAGACCTCTGCAGCATAACGTTGATGCAACAAAATTTTTCTCAAATTGGCGTAGTCCGCATCAGCAAGAAGTCCTTGCAGCATCCGCAGCGTATCGAGATCCGTTTGCGCCAGTGTAACTGCTTCAGTTCCTTCCTGCCAAATGTGAATCACCGTTTGTCTATCTGGCTCATCCAGCGCTTTCCAGACCGGTTGCCAGTCCGGGTCCCATTTCGGCATATCACCTCTGCCCCGAAACTGCGACAGCCGATCGCTCCGGGGAAAATTGCTGTGTTTGTCATGCGCCCATATACCCAGCACGTAATGGGATTTGCAGCGAATGGGGAAGGTATCTTTCAGTATCTGTTTCAGCAGCGCCTGTCCCGGCTGACCGGGCACCAACTGATACATTTTTAAAAGAAATTCGTCCCAAATCTGTTCGAGCGATTTTTCCTGATTGGACAGGAGCTGCGTAACGGCGTAAAGATTTACCTCGTTCAATGTTCCGAGGGCACTGACGGCGCCGTGTTGAACGCGCATCACCGCGCCCCGCCCATTGTGTTGCCACAGATTATTCAGGCGGTACCGATAATAGCCCGGCGCGCAAAATGGCAGAACCGATCGTCCATAATATTCGCCCGTGATATCGAGCTCCAAAATGCACGGGTGCTCTCCGATTTTTCCGATGCTCGGGTGATGTGGATTGTAGGGCTGCCAATCCTGAACCGGACCTTTATGCATCCCGGTGAAAGCCACTCCCCTGGCGTCGGTAAGTCCTTGATTATGCCAGGCGATCTCTTCGGGTTCATGCACGAACGTGCGAATAAACAATTCCTTGCCTAAATCATTGACGATGCAACCGCCGATATGTTCCACAGCCATACGAATACGCTCCGATTGCGGCGGTACAGGTCGCTCATAATCGCCGTAATGGGTTGAGCACCAGTCACACGTACAGAATGTGCGCCAGGGCGGTGTGGGAGCCGATCCGAACATGAGTATCACCCCATCGATGTCCGGAATTTTGGCGATTCCCTCACGGTATGCCTTTGCGCGCATCTGCCAGAGCTCGCTGTCAGGAGCGTAGCACACGTCCACGGGATTCTGCTCTTTTTTGATCCCTGAAAACTCGTGCGCCCAGATATAGGATTTCATGCCGTGGCGATGTGCCAGCGAAATGCCTGAATTCAAACCTGCCACGCGCGATTGGCTGTGGTCGTCATCGCCCAGTATATCATCGATATTCATGATCAATCCGTGCGAAAGCTGAATATGATTTGCACCGTACTCTGCCGCCCGTTCGATGGTGGCACGAACAGCGTCGGGCTCCGGATCAAGCAGCATCCAGCCGTTAACGAGTGCTTGCCCGTTTGCCCATGATCCGATCGCGATCACCGGCTGCTTTTTTTGCCCTGGGAAGGCTTGCTGAAAGAAAATTGAGGAATCGGATTGTGCGGTTTGCCCTGCGAAATCTAATCGGAAACTGAGAATCGATTGAAACAGAATGATAAGCGCAAGCGCGCTGAGTAGCTTTTTATTTATTGTCATACCGAGTTCTCCCGGGAAGATCGCGGATTAGACGTCTTTAGTTTTGGCGCAAGAAGCATCTTGCGCTACCTTTTTAGCTTCCGGTGGATCGATAATGTCGGACACCGAATTTCCAAATTTGCAGGCTCAGGAAAAGAAACAACATCCCAACGCCCGGGCTGAGCCATTGAAGCCAGACCGTTGCATCGGAGAATTGGCGTCTGCCGATAATAAGCAGCGCCGGATA
>JAFGMA010000122.1 GCA_016927835.1 Candidatus Zhuqueibacterota bacterium
GTAGGATCCAACCGGATCAACCAGTCCGGGGCTGATAATTTTGTTAGCCCGAGAAACTCCACTGACCTGACCACCTCAATTGCATTGACTTTTTTGGGACCAGGAGCGTGGCTATAATGAATATCACCACCGTGGATAAATGTGTCATAAGTATCATAAAACATATATCGTGAATCGGTTCTATTGTATCCGATTAAAGGAACCCAGTGATCGCCACCGCCATTTTGATCGGTATCTATTGTTAAAAAAATCGGAATTCCGGCATCGAGCTTTGGAGATAAAAAATCACAAAAGTCATCGGGATCGATCCACCAGTTTGTACCATCCGTACGCCAGAAGAAACCGTCATTGAGCCAGGCGTTGCCAAAAGAACCATAAGCATCAAATGCGGTTGAACTCGGAGGATTTGTCGGTGATACGTGTATTGTAACTCGAACCCTGCACCAGTGATCTCCAGCATAGGTTTCGATTCCAGGCTTAATTTTATATTTTGAACTACCTCCATCAGCACCTGTATTCATATATTGGCTTTTGTGTAATTCCCAGGCGGTATTCAAGCCCTCATTTACACCTGAAACCGGGGACTTTAAACATTCGCTGCCAAATTCATGATCAAAATAGCCAAAGATCATAGCGCCTGTGGTTGGACCGCATCCTAAGAAAGCTCCGGATAGCATATATGTATCAGTATTATAAGGATACGCCGGGAAATTTACAATATGTCTGATATATTTGAAATCAATCGGACGCATCCACTCCAATATTTCCTCAGCCAATTCTGCCGGATGCCAGTTGTATTCCGTGGAAGATGTGAACGTATCCATATCACCGATTACAACAACACGTCCGTTACCCTGCTCGAATACCGCCACAGTCGGTGCATCATCGTGCCAGGCAATCGCTTCTGCCGGTGAATTTACAAATAAGCCGCCTCCCTGGTGAAAGTATATTCCAGAAATATTTTCAAAAACAGGATGTTGTGCCAGGTCTGTGATCATTAGATCATCTGGTGATAAAACGGACGCACCGCATGTTATCCCGAATTGCGGGCAACCGGATTGATATTTGCGTTTGGGCAATAGGGATTGTCGCCTATGATGAGCAATCCGCCGCCGCTATCAACAAAGCGCCAAATTTTCTCTGCTTCACCGCTGGTATAGGCTGAATCCCACGCCGAGCCGACGCATACAACCAGAATATCGAATGGCGATAAATCCGCTGCCCCAAAGTCTGTTGTGGTGTAAATTGAATATCCAAGATTTTTTATGGTTGTGGTGAATTCACTGAAATAATTCGAGGGGTCATATCCGGCATAAACACCATGAGTCTTGTCCCAAAGAATATACCCGCCTGAATCCGGAGAAATCGTCGCTGCTGGTTGCACCGCTTTCGCCGGTATCGGGGTAAAATTCTCAGGCATTTGCGAGTAGCTTTTGGGGCAGATTAAACCCATACAGATCAGTAATGTGCTCATCCAGCAATATAATGAAATTCTCATTGGAGGTTCTCCTTTTCTTAGACAAATTCAACTGCTCAGGTTCAAGATTCAGAAATTCCCGGTTGCAGGTTGAGACGGAAGATATTTCAAATTAGAATACCAGGATTTGAGATTAAACGAAACGTGGCACTGCACACGCGCCAGAACCTTGACCGGGAACTCTGAATCAGGAAAACCTGAGCTATTGCCAACACTTCACTTCATCAGAATCATCTTCTTAATATCCGAAATTGCTGCCTGATTCGAATTCGCTGGATTAATCTGAAGTCTGTAAAAGTACATGCCTGACGCAACCAGATGATCGAATTCATCCCGCCCGTTCCATCCAATCGAATAGCGACCGGCAGGCTTGGAACCGCTGGCGAGATGGCGCACCACCTGTCCGTGCAGATCGAATATCGTCAATGCTACCCCGGCAGCGTATGGCAGGTGATATTCGATCGTCGTCTCCGGATTAAACGGATTGGGATAATTTTGCAATAAACGGAATTCGGTCGGAATTTCAGCCTGATCCGCTCCGGCGACATCCGCAGTTGTCAGCGCTTCGAATTTCGACAGAACAGCGAAGCCGTTCGCCCCGTAAATCGCGGGCTGGTTCTCAGCGTATTCGACATTGACCGCGTACTCCCTGTCAACACTCGTGCGCCAGAGCCGGAATTGCAGGGCTTCGCCAGAGGTGAATCCGTCCACTGCTTCCGTCTGGCTATCATCACCCCAAATCGTGATCGCTATGTTGCAGCCTTCCCAGACTGCTGCCCCGCAGCAGATTCCGCTTGAATTGAAAATACCGATCCCATCACCTGTTTCAACCAGGTTGCCATCGGAACATTTGGGTTTAATAGTGAGCGGCAGAATGATCGTGGCATTTTCGCCGGTGACGCTGGTGTATTGGAAATGATTCGCGGATGCTTTTTCCGTACTTTTTGTTGCAGCCATTTCATTCGCTGCCAGACTGGTTGCGGGATAGATCAGCGTTCCTGCAGCATTCAGGTAAACCTGGTAGCCCTGACCCACCTGCATCTCGCCAATGGTGTTGATGCTGTATGCCGGGATATAGCTTCGTCCCGCATTATTTTTGGCGATGACCAATTGCCCGCTGATACTTGAAAGTGCCGTGGCAGCGTCGATGGGCGTCGTCGGGAGGTAGCTGATCATGCTCCACCCGGCGGCTAAATCAATCGGCGTATCCGGAGCGACCGGCAACCCGGTTATATCCAGGGAACTGGCTGCGGATAAAGACGCCTGGTACCCTTCTTTGAAATCGATGTCGCCAATTATATTGATGCTGTATGCCGGAATATAGCTCTGACCGGCATTATTTTTCACGATGACCAATTGATCGATTATCGGATTGAAAACGCTTTCCAGAGTTGGATCAGTCGGATCGACATTGACGGAGAACATATTCCAGCCCTGGTTCAGGTTCAGCGTCAAAACCGTGGCGCTGAGGACATCGAATTGGCTGAGTGTGGAGATGCCATCGACGGCGTACGTTCCGTCTTCCAGGCTATAATCAACCGATACATTGATCCACTCTTTGGAAATATCCGGCTCGAACACGCGGTAGTAAAATTGTTCGCCAACGATGAACCCATCGATTTCAGACGTCACATCGTCATCGCCCCAGACGGTGAGCGACATATTTTCAGATTGCCAGACTGCCCAACCGCAGCAGAGTCCGGCTGGGGTGAAAACACCTACATAGTCGCCATTTGCGAGCGGGGTGCCATCGATGTTTGGATTCGCACTGGTGGGTAGAATGATAATAGCGCTGCTGCCGGTGGCGCTGGTAAAATTCCAGGTTTCAGGCAAATTGACCGTTTCTTCAGCGAGGACTAAATTTCCCAGCGGAGGTGCAGCCTCCCAGAGAAGACCCAAAGGCAATTCAGCCGTGTAACCGTAATGAGTGGGATAAAAATTGCCCGGATCATTGAGCCAGAACCCCACACCGATGGTTTCGCCGGGCAGCGCATTCAACGGACTGGTTGACAGATCAAAAGCGACCTCATACTGGACGTGTCCGCTGGCGGTTGAAATGGCGCGCTGCGTTCCTGCAGCGGTAATGGGGGTACTGGCGCCAAACGCATTCGGATATGTGCCCCAATACCCGGTGAAGAGCGCCGCGGCGTTGCTTATCGTGATCAGCCCTTCGTTGCTGGGGCTGCTTATATCCCATGTCGAATTATGGTCTTCATCGAATAAAATTCCCAGATAATTTCCGGGATCGATGATTTCGTCATTGAGATCGTCTACTGCCAGGTAAAGATGATTCTCATCATTTTTCACCAGGAGCGTCACAGGCGACCATACTAACGGGCAGGCGATTTGTATGGGCGTCGCGTCATCCCATTCGCCGGCAGATATTTCACCATCGATATCGGGCGCCGTCGTTGCCCAGGCTGACTGGTAGGTATGCAATCCGGCGGCGGGGGTCGCGCTTACTTCGACAGATGCCGGGCTTTCTACATCTGAAACCACTGCGGTAACCACGTAATAATAAGTCGTTCCGTTGGCGACGCTCATGTCGATCCAATCTCGCATGAGCGGTCCCAGCACGCCGCGCGTGGTAAGATCGATTGAAGCGACCAGGCTGTATGATCCGCCCGAAGTCAAACTGCGATAGATTTTATATTTTCTGATCTCGTCGACGCTGTAGACGTGACTCCAGGATATGGGAACCATGCTGTCGAAACCGCTGCCGGCATGTACATTCAAAGGCTGCAAGGCTCCCAACCAGCCGCCGTAAATATCCCAATTCCCGTTGCGGTCATCTTCCCATAAGGCGATACCAATGCCCCTGTCATCGACGGCAATACAAGGTTTTGCCTGATCGCCGGGGATATCATTCACCAGAACACTGGCGCCACCAAGGGGTGTGCCGTCCGCTTCAAAATTCCGCGCGTAGATATCCCAGTTGCCGCTCCAGTTAGCCTGCCAGACCACGCTGTACCCCCCGGTATTATTTATACAAACATCCGGTTTGCCACTCAAAATGTCGACTGCGCTTTGAGTTATCGGGGACAAGGCAATCTTTGGCGTGCCATCGGCATTGTAAACGCGGATAAAAACTAGCGCGCCATAAGCCCAGGTGATCAAAAACTCCCCGTTTTTCTGAACCGCAACTGCCGGAAACCATGTTGATAATTCCTGGTAAGGGTGATCGCTCACTTCGAAATTATCGCCAAGGGCGATGCCATTTTTGGTGTATCGTTGCGCGTAGATATCATCGCAACCGCCATTGCGTGCGTCCTGCCAGACGATGACAAAATCTCCTCCTATGTGCATGTCGATTGCTGCATTAGCTCGCGGCCAACTAAAATAGTCGCTTACGAGAAGATTACTACCCTGGCTGTTGCCGCAATTGTCATAGCGCTGCGCAAAAATATCATAGCGGTTGTGGCGATGATCTTCCCAGCATACCACGAAATTGCCGAGGGAATCCATTGCAACCGCAGGTTCGACACGATCGTTTAACGTGCCATCATTATTCACAATGAAACAGTCAGTTAGGGGTGCGCCATTGGCGGCGAAAAGCCGGGCACGAACATCAAAGTGCCCTTCCGAATTATCTTCCCAGACAACAACGAAATGACCACGATTATCAATCGCCACATCCGGTTTCCTTTGCTCAGAAGAACCGGCGTACTCGTGTACCTGAAAATTGGTTCCGTCGGGTAAACCAAATCTGCTGCTCCGCTGGGCGAAAATCCTTTTGCTGCCATTTCTCTGGTCCATCCAGACCGCAACCGCGCATCCATACTTATTCATGGCTAATGCCGGGAACTCCTGATCTTCGGTTCCCGAATCATCGTTGATTTTAAAATCAGGGAAAATGGATCCGGTGATTGGTTTTGGAGAATGACTTGCTCCAAGATCGGCATTCACGTCGGCAAAGACGGACGCATTTCCTGATAACAGAAACATTACTGCTAAAACGGCTAAAACCTTCAGAAATCTTCTCATTTTCAGGCTCCTTTGTTAAGTGTTTTTACTCAGACGTCGTATCAGTTAGGGGTGTTTTTTGAAGCTTTTCCGTTTTATTAAGGCGTGTTCTTTTTTATGCCGACACAAGCAGTATTAATGAGGGGGACCAGCAAGCGCTGACCAGAGGTTGGGTGTCATGCGTTTACCCAGCAGGAAAAATTTGCGATCGGGATACCACAAGGTGAGTTCATTATTTCGATGGGTAACACTGGCATACATTGCCAGATCCGCCCGTCCGCCGCGATAACCCAGCGATACGCCATTATTATCCATCAGAAAGCCCGGTTCGGAAAACCAGACAGGCTGTTGCGCATTCTTCCGAAATTCACCGTAAGCGATGCAGATTGGTCGGCGATGGTAGTGCGAATCCCACGGTCCCCAGCGCTCGAAATGCCCGTCGTGATTGTGATGCAGGAAAAAGGTCCTGCCTTCACTGATGGGATAAATCGGGCAGGGACTGCACGGATGAAGCAGCGGCGGACCATCATCGTATTGCCGCATCACCTCAGGCGCGCGCCAGCTTTCGCCGCCATCGTCAGATACCGTGAAATACGGATTGCCCCTCGGACTTCGCATGGCGACGAACAAGCGTCCATCGGGCAATTTCACAATACTCGGTTCCTGGATCACGCTCACCTCAGGATAGCCCGGAAAGCCGACGCGCAGCGCTTCCTCATCGCGGGCGAACCAGCTTATTTCAATATCTTGCGGCTGCGGATGGTCATCGATATTTTCGAAGCGCAGGAATTCGACCACGGATTCGTGCGCCGTCCAATGATCGACAGGCGACGGATGGCGCACCGCCGGGCTGACCCAGCGCGTGAAACCTGCGAAATACTTGCCTTTCGATACCCGTTGCGGTTTCTGCCACACAATCCAGTTGGCGGGGAAAGTCGGATCGGGATTATCCCATTGGCTCCGGCGCATGGAAATAATCTGTTCCGATGACCAGGTTTCGCCGCCATCATCCGAATAAATGCCTGCCATCAATCCGGAGGTGTGGGTGAATAAATCATTCACGCCGGTATGGCGGCTATAGATAACATAAAGCCGTCCGCTTTCGGAGACCATCGGAAAGCCCCAACTCGCCATGTGCCCTTCTTTCGGCGGGATTGCACCGGCAATCACTTTCGGGGCGATCCAGTGATGCCCTTGGTCCGGGCTCTTCGAAAAAACGATCCGCTGATCAGGTTGCCCTTCAGCCGTGCTCTGAGTCCACACCGCCATCAACTGATTGCCCGGACCGTCGAATACTAAAAAATGCTCGTTGCCCGTGTCATGGGTGGAGCCATCCATGCTTTTGGGGATGTACACCACATAATCGGGATTCGTTCGGTTGAGTTCGAGATCGAGATTCATGATAATTTCCGCTGTGAGTTGATAAAATTATTGGCTAAGTGCTTTATATTTATAAATATAGCAAAAAAGATATCCGACAGGATAACAGGATGAACAAGATAAATAATATCCTGTTTATCAATGATATCTATAGTTTAGAATCCCCGCGGCGCAGTTCACCTGTCAACTCATTAAAAAATGAAAGGAGCAAGCTGGAAATCGGTAATGTAA
>JAFGMA010000123.1 GCA_016927835.1 Candidatus Zhuqueibacterota bacterium
CCTGATAAAACGGCTGAGATTGCTTCGTCGCAAAAAACGCTCCTCGCAATGACAGCTCAAAGGTAGTTCTCGGACAGACACTATTTAGGGCTTATCCGAAAATCCTCCTTAATTAAATTAGGTTTTCAGATAGGCTCTCAGGCAGAATATACTCGGGCTATTCAACCTGATTTTAGAACCGGATTTTATATCGCGGCAAGCCTCTTTCTGAATCAGCCCGGCTGAATGTTTTCGAAAAAAAATAAACGAATACAAATTTCCAGAAAATTTGAATAATTCGAATGAAACAAATACAGGGCATTATAGCTTTATTTATGTTGGTGACACTTACCAGCGTCTATTCCCGGATTGCGCCGAAATTCGATAAATCAATCGCCTTCGATTACCTGGTAAAACAATGTGAATTCGGACCCAGGGATCCGGGATCCGCGGGTCATCAGGCGTGCCTGAAATTTTTTATATCGGAATTCAACAAAACAGCAAATATCGTCGAGCGACAGGATTTTCTATTTCAGATCCCCCAAAAAAATACTACCCATCTATGCACAAATATCATAGCGAAATACAATCCTTCGGAAAAACAGAGAATTTTGTTATGCGCCCACTGGGATACACGTCCCTGGGCAGATTTGGATCCGGTAATAAGCAACCGGAACAAACCAATTCCGGGCGCAAATGATGGCGCTTCCGGGGTGGCGGTCCTGCTCGAAATCGCGCGCCACCTGAAGCAATCACCACCGCCAATTGGGATTGATATTGTGCTCTTCGACGCCGAAGATGCCGGATTGTACGGCTCGGATGAAACATGGGCAATCGGGTCAAAAGAATTCGCAAAATCAATTGCCGGGCGCTATTTCCCGCAATTTGGCATTTTGCTCGATATGATTGGCGATAAAAACCTGGATATTTATATCGAGAAAAATTCAAATCGCGCTGCACCAAACGTTGTTCAAAAAGTCTGGGATACAGCCGCACAGCTTGGCATCAGTGAATTCATCCCGGTTGAAAAATTTTTAGTCTCAGATGACCACGTTCGTTTGCTCGATGTTGGCATTCGCTGCATCGATATTATCGATTTTGATTATGATGTCTGGCACACAATGCAGGATGTACCCGAAAATTGTAGTCCGGAAAGCCTTGAAAAGGTCGGGCAGGTCGTACTCGAAGTGATCTATAGCGGGGATTACGACTAATAAAATCCGCTTCATCCGTTGAATCCGTGTTCTCATTCTCTTTTAGGGTAAAATTAGTCATACCTGAAAAATGACTGCATACAAAGGACCGAGGCGAACAATGACCTCCTGGATTCGGCTGCGCATTGCAGTAAATGACGAGATACGGGAAGCCATCGAAAACCGTCTGTTTGAATCAGGATGCTCGGGCTGCCAGGAGGAAGCTGGCTTCATCGTTGCTTATTTTGATTCAAAAACAGATGAGAAATGGCTTCTTTCGCAAATCACCCAATATTGCAGCAGTCTGAATGAACTGGGATTTCGAACCGAATCGACTCCGATCAGTGTAGAACAGGTGCAGCCCGAGGATTGGAACAGCGCGTGGAAAAAGAATTATAAGCCATTTCATGTCGGCGAACGCTTTATTGTCAAACCGACCTGGCTGGATTACAGGGAGAAATCGTCACGCCAGATCATTGAAATCGATCCTAAGATGGCGTTCGGCACGGGCTTGCACGAAACTACCCAGATGATGATCCGGCTGATGGAAATCTATTTCAAAGGCGGCGAACGGGTGCTTGATATTGGCACTGGCACCGGCATATTATCTATCGCCGCTAAATTCCTCGGCGCAAAAAAGGTGATTGCCTTTGATAATGATCCCGTGGCGGCGGATTGCGTTCGGGAAAATTTGATCCAAAATAATGCAAATGATGTCGTGATGCCATTTATCGGTACAATTGAAAGCCTGAAACCGGCACGATTCGACGTGATTCTGGCAAATATCAACAAGATGATTTTGTTGGAACTCGCGCAAGAAATGGCAAAGCGTTTGAAAAAACCAGGCATCCTTATTTTATCCGGATTGCTTTTGGAGCAGGCGTCAGAAATCTGTTCTGCGTTTAAAAAAATAAATATAGTTGAAATCCAGAAACTCGTTTGGGGGGAGTGGGAAGCGTTGGCGTTGCAGCATGAGTGATAGAATCCCATCCGTGTATAGCTCTTTCGATTGCAGACTATCCTTCGAAAACACAATGTCCGGAAACCGATTGGGTACTAGTTGTTATGCGAAAAAAGTCATGTTTGACAACTTTTCTCATAATTGCTGCCGTACTAATTTTTGGCAAATTATACGCAGCCAGCAAGCGCGTAATGGTGGATGAGATAAAAATCGATTCAACCATGCTCGTAATCGATTTCCACTCCGAAGGTTTGATTGATAAAGAAATTATAGAGCGCCTTAAAAACGGATTCACTTCAACGCTCGAATATCGTATTCAACTCTGGAAAAAGAAACCGCTTATTTTCAGTCAACTGGTTCACGAAACAATTGTGCGCAGAAAACTTTCCTACGATAGTTGGGATAAAAAATACATCGCAGTCACTGAAAAGGAAATTCGCCATACGCCTTCACTTGACAAAGTCAGGAAGATGTGCCTTGAAATTCAGCAATTCAATTTAATGCCGGTGAAAGAAATGAAGCGCAATGACGATTATTTTATCACCGTTCAATTGATTGTCAAACCAATGTCCGTTGAAACTCTGGAAGAAATGAGCCGCTGGTTCAAGCGGGGACAAAATCCTTCCGACCACATGCAAAAAGAAGAACCGGAGGAAACAGGTGAAACTGGCGTCACCTCCCGCGTACTGAGGTTCTTCGGGGCATTCACAGGGCTTAGCGATGTCATGATTTCCAGCAAGAGCACCTATTTTAAAATTGATAAAAATGATCGCGTGATTTGGCTGGATTGAGGGTTGCCGAATGAACGATTCTTATGAAGAAAAAACGTGTTTGCATTGCAAGCGTCCCGTCGATCCCGGGAAACAGCGCAAAGGGGCGAACGGTTTTTTTTGCAGCATCCGATGCCAAATTCTTCATCATCTGAGCCGTTTCGGTTCAGCTATCAAGAATGCAACAAAGCAATTAATTGGGATGCTGATTTCCTTCTTTCACCATTCAGCCGGTTTGTTCAGAAATCTGAGACGCGTTTCCTTCCGAATGCTGCTGGATATCATGTTTACCTTTGGCATAATCGCCTGCCTGATCATCAGTATCCTGCTCTATCTCAAAATTCTGCATTTCGACCAAAAAATTGATTCGCTGGCAGTTCAAAAAAAGATTGCTGAACAAAAGGCTTCGGCAAAACACCCCGGATTGAAAATTCTTTCGCCCCATCCCAATGCTATGGTTAACAAGAGCCAAATCACCATCACGGGCGAAGCAGAAAAAAATACAATTGTCAGCTTGCAATGTGATAGCGCGATCATCGCCGTCACCCTGCCTGAAAATGGCATTTTTCGATTTGAAGATATTGATGCCCGTCGCGGGCAGAATACTTTTTTGGTGAAAGCGCTGACATCGGACGGTGAAGCGAACACAATCCAGGAAATTCATTTCACGTATTTTTCGCCAACGCTGGCATACCTGTCGAGAAATTATGAGCGAGGGGATATTCACCAGAATAAAATTGCTTTGACATTCGATGGTGATTATCTGGACAATGCCGCCGATCCCATTTTAGATTGCCTGATGGAGAAAAAAGTTGCCTGCACCTTTTTTCTCACCGGGCGATTCATTGAGCGGTATTCGCAAACCGTTTCCCGCTTGATTCGCGAGGGACACGAAATAGGTAATCACACCTGGAGTCATCCCCATTTAACTACCTTTGAAGAAAATCATCGGCACGAAACGCGTCAGGGCGTCAATCGTGAGTTGATTCAGGAGCAACTCATGAAAACCGAGCGCCTGCTGGAAGAGAGCATCGGGATAAAAATGACCAAAATCTGGCGCGCGCCTTACGGAGAACATAATCACCAGATTCGGCTCTGGGCAGCAGAAGCGGGCTACCGCCAGGTCGGATGGACAATTGGCAAAAACTGGCGCGATAGTATGGACACGCTCGATTGGGTTGCCGATAAAAATTCGAATACTTATCTGACCGCCGAAGAAATTTATGAGAAAGTGATGCTATTCGGCAGCGGCGATCCGAATGGCGCCAACGGATGCATTGTACTGATGCACCTCGGAACCAAGCGGCTGGATGATTTCCCTTATTCGAAATTACCGGATATTATCGATGGGTTGCGCCAAAGGAATTATGAGTTGGTGAGGATAACCGAACTGCTGGAGTAATAGCCGGAGGCGAGCATGCCGGAACTTCCCGAATTAGAAGTGATCAAAAATTTTTTAAATCAAAACGTAATCGGGGTGAAAATCGAAGATGTCAAAGTGCGGCAACCCCTGGTTATTCGATGCCTGCTGAATGATTTCACCGCCTCATTGTGTGATAATTCGTTTCGACAGGTTGAGCGCCGCGGAAAGTTTCTGCTGCTTCATCTGGAAAAGGATGTTTCGCTGGTCATAAACTTGATGCTTAGCGGTCGGCTGCAATATATCCGCGAAAAATCGCATCTCAATCCTAAAACGTGCTTTCAACTCATATTGTCCAACCAGACGGAATTGCGCTATTTTGATATGAAATTTATGGGGCGGATCTATCTGGCGAAAAATAATGACTTTTCACATATTCCCCAATTTGAAGAACTGGGCATGGACCCGCTATCCGGGGAGTTTACGCTGGAACGATTTCGGGAGGGTCTGAAGAACCGATGGGGCATGATCAAGAATGTAATCACAAATCAACGCTTCATTTCGGGCATCGGCAATGCCTATTCCGATGAGATACTGTTTATGGCAGGTATTTCGCCGTTGCGGAAAAGCACTACCTTGCTGCCGCAGGAAATCGAAAGGCTGCACACCGCCATCCGGAAAGTGTTATCCGATTCTATCGACATAATTTCGAAACAAACAGGCGAAAACATTCACAAACAGAACCGCGATTTTTTTCAGGTGCATGGCAGGGGCAGCATGAACTGCGCAATATGCGCTTACCCAATCACCGAATTGAAACCGGACGGTAAAATAACGAATTACTGTCGGGTGTGTCAGAAGTGATTCTCGTGGATTGCCGCTTCCGCCGAGCGATTCAAGTCACCGCCACTTAGCGCCTATCTGAAAATCCTCCTTGTCATTGCCGAACAGTCCATAATCGAATCATACCAAATACGCAATTTTCGCCTAATATTTAATCTCATTGTAACATTTTTTACTTGACAATAATAAATAATCTTTTATATTGTGAGATAATCGCGCCGTTTATATCACACACCGCCGTACAGGAGCAATGAGAATTGCATCCGTCCGATACCTGAGCCTGCACCGCTTCTAAGATGTTTGAATAACGCGTGAGGAAATAGATGCCGCAATCCACGACCAGATATACACAAGAAAAAAATCTATATTACTTATCAGCACGCAAAGCACGAAGCATGCGCAGCGAAAAAGCATTTTTGAATTGGAGTTATGGGGCGAGATAAGCATGGTGGTTCATATTAAACGCCATCTGAAATACGGGAATTGGATTGTTAAAAAAATAGGTTACTCCATGGAGAAACAAAAAATCTTTCTCTATTGAGAAACAACTTTCTCAATAGAGAAATAAGTTACTCCATAG
>JAFGMA010000124.1 GCA_016927835.1 Candidatus Zhuqueibacterota bacterium
AAAATTAGTGAAATTCGTGGTTTGACTCTTTTTAGAATAGACTCATAAATGATATGAAATCAAATACCCGCATAAATTGGTCTGAGCGAATTCAAACCCTCCGCGAACAGGTTATGGTGCGAAAGGGATCAGTCGTCACTGATCCCAATCCGTATGAAATGGATGTCGCGTTATGGCGTGCCGCCAAACCGGGCAGGTCCCGCGTCCAGCAGCGCGCTGCCTATCTGCACGAACTTGTTGAGTTGGCGAAAATTGAGATTCAGCCTGATTGGGCATTTGCCGGCGAGCATTTGCCAACAGCGACGCTATACAACAATTTCGGATTCACGCGGAAGCTGGATTCGAATGAACAGCAGCGTATCCATGAATTTGGTTTGAGCGATGGTGAAATCGAAGCCGTCAAACAAGAGGTGAATCGCTGGTTGAACCGCGACGCTTATCTGGCGCCTGATCCCCAATACTATGCAATCGGAGAAGGTGTACCGGATAATTACCGAGGTAAAGGTGGTTGGGGCGATACTTCCAAAAATTTTGTCTACTGGGGTTCCGGCTGGATCGAAAACCACTCCATCAGGGATTATGCGAAAGTTCTGCGCATTGGCTTTTCTGGCATCAAGGAGGAAATTGAGAAAAAATTGGCGCACGCGGATATTTCTTCACCCGACTATCTGCAATGCGAAAATTTTTGGAGAGCCGGCTTGAGAATATGCGATGCAGGGATCGCTCTCGGCAGGCGCTACGCCGCCCTTGCAGAAAAAACTGCCCGGGCGTCCAATCGGGCAAGTGAAAAGAGCCGACTGAAGAAAATGGCGCAAACCTGCCATCGGATTCCGGCGGAGGGTGCGCGCACATTCTATGAAGCGGTGCAGTCGCTGTGGCTGGCGCACATCCTAACCTGCGGTGAAGATGGGATCAATGCGAATTCAATCGGAAGATTGGACCAAATTTTATACCCGTACTACCGCCGGGATTTCGACGCGGGACGGCTCACCCGGCAGCAAGCGCTGGAAATGATGGCAGAACTTGCTTGCAAGCTCTATCTCGAATATGATGTGCAGGCAATTGTGCTGGGAGGCGTTGATGAACGTGGCGATGATGCTGTGAACGAATTGAGCTATATCATTCTCGAAGCAACGCGCCACGTGGGCTTTATCCGCGATGTTTCGGTGCGTTTGCATCGCAATTCGTCTGAAAAGTTCATTCATCAGTGCGCCGAATCCATCGCGGCTGGTGGGGGGATTCCATTCATTTTCAATGATGACTGTTTCATCGGCGCGCTGGTCGAACGCGGTATCGCCCTCGACGACGCCAGGAATTATGCACCTATCGGGTGTATCGAATTGACCATTCCCGGCAAAGCCAATCCGCATGCAGTATCCGGCTGGATCAATTCTGTCAAGTGCCTGGAATTGGCGCTCTTCGACGGCATGGATCCGGCGACCGGTGAACAGACCGGTCCTCACACGGGCAAGTTCGCGGAAATGGCAACCTTCGAAGACCTGCTCCGAGCATATCACTCACAACTTGAATTTTTTACGCGGCGAATGGTCTATCATTGCAATCGCGGCGAATTAGCCCAACGCGAACGAGGTCCGCTGCCTTGCTGGTCGGTATTGACCGATGCGTGTATCGACCGCGGCAGGGATATTACCGACGGCGGTGCGCTTTATCATTATCATTCGATCTGTTTTATGGGAACCGCGAATACCGCAGATTCGCTGATGGCAATCAAGAAGCTGGTTTTCCAGGAGCAAGCCATTTGTCCGTCGATGCTGATAAAAATATTGAAGGCGAATTTCCAGGGATACGAGCATTGGCGGCAAATGCTGTTGAAGCGGGCGCCAAAGTATGGCAACAATGAGCCAGAAGTCGATGCCCTGGCGGCTCAAATCGATGAACATTTCATCGAATTGATGGATCGATTTCAGAGTCCTCTCGGCGGGCGCTATTTTGTCCATCTTTTTTCATTTCTGTGTAATCTGGCATTCGGCAAAGTCACCGGAGCAACCCCGGACGGTCGTTTCGCCGGTGAGCCGATTGCCTATTCACTTTCGGCGCAGCAAGGTCGCGATGAAAAAGGCGTCACCGCGCTGCTGAACTCGCTGTCAAAATTGCCCCATTCAAAAGCCGCCGGCGCAACCGCTGCCATTATCGAACTCGATCCGAAACTCGTTGCTGGCGAACCCGGTGTTCAGCGGCTGGTGCAACTTATTCGCAGCGCGATAAACATGAATATCGGGCAATTGCAATTCAACGTGGTCACTGCTGAACGGTTGTTGCGCGCTCAAAAGTGCCCTGAGAAATACGGCAATATTCCGGTGCGCGTCGCCGGATTTTCACAAATGTTTAAATTGATTGATCAGGATTTACAAAATCACATTATTGCTCGAACAAAACATGAAACCTAATCGTAACAATTGAGGAGTGCGAAAGCTTGCTTTCGCAGTGTATGTTAAATCAAAAAAACCTGCCATGGAGATAAACGCAATGGAATTCGACGAAGATAAAGTTGATTAAGCTGTACTCGCATTGCTATATCTTAACGTGTTTAACGACCGTTTCGGCACTCGCGCCTGGAAAGGATTCGATTGGGAAAGCATGAACCGGTTGCACGAAAAAGGATATATCAGCAATCCGAAAGGCAAAGCCAGATCGGTCGCCGCTACCGACGAAGGCTTGAAAAAATCAAAGGAATTATTCGAGCAGTTTTCGGGAAAACCAAGTGACCTGATTTTTATAAGAGCCTCAAATTCTAAAATGCAACAGCCGCACCGACGGCATTTTAGTGCCAGGAGCAGGCTGCGAATTTTTAAGCAAGGGGACAAGATATATCTATTACTATGGGAAACGCGATGTCAATAATCAAATTAATCTTCAAAGAAATCGCTCACAGAAAGCTGAATTTTGTCCTCAGCATTCTGGCGGTCTTGATGGCGGTCGCGATGTTTGTGGCATTTTTCACAATGAGCGCCGCTCAGCAACGCGAAACAATCCGGCTGACGCGGGACATGGGATTCAATTTGCGAATTATTCCCGGCGAAACCGATATGAATGACTTTTGGATGACGGGATTTTCGAAGCACGTGATGCCACAAGATTACGTGAATCGCTTCCTGGATTATAAAAGCTTTTCTTTCGCGCATCTGACGGCAACCTTGCACCAGAAAGTTAGCTGGCACGATATGGACATCATTTTAACCGGCATTTCGCCGGAAATTGAACCTTCGGGCAGAAATAAATCGTCGATGAGTTTTGCCATCAAGCCGGGAACAGTCTATGTTGGTTTTGAGATCGCCAATAAATTGGGACTGGAAAAAAATGCCAAATTGGAGTTATTCGGGCACGTATTCACCATCGCCCAAACGCTTTCCGAAATAGGCAGCGATGACGATATTCGAATTTACGCCCGGCTCGATGAATTGCAGCGCCTACTGAAACTCGAAGGCAAGATCAATGAAATCAAGGCGTTGAATTGTCTCTGCCTGACTTCAGGGGATGAGGATCCGCTGGTAATTTTGCGTGAACAACTCAACCAGGTGTTGCCGGATGCAAAGGTGATTATGAATAAAACGATCGCCGTTGCCCGAGAAAAACAGCGTCTGATGTTCGAGAAATACTTCGCGTTCATCATGCCGTTTGTCATCATCGTATGCGCTGCCTGGATTGGCACGATGGCGTTGCTGAATGTTCGCGATCGCAAACCGGAAATCGGTATTCTGCGCGCACTCGGCTATGAGTCAGGAAAAATCGCCGGGTTGTTTTTGGGAAAAGCCTCATTAATCGGATTGGTGGGTGCTGTGCTGGGTTTTATAGCCGGAACAATGCTTTCACTCAAATATGGCCCGGCAATTTTTGAAATCACCGCCCGGCAGGTGCAGCCGGTCTATGGTCTCCTGCTCTGGTCGCTGTTAATGGCGCCGGTATTCGCGGCAATTTCCAGCTTCATTCCGGCAATCATTGCCGTGACACAGGATCCGGCGCAAACATTGAGGGAAGAATAAACATGGTCGATTTGAAGAATGTTTCCAGGCAGTATCAGAAAAATAAAAACGTGGTGAATGCACTTGGCGGGATTTCGCTTCAAGTTGCCCGGGGCGAATTCGTCGTGGTACGAGGTCCGAGCGGAAGCGGAAAAACAACGCTGTTGTTAGCTATCGGCGCAATGCTCACGCCGACCGAAGGCACAGTGGCAATTGAAGGGCGCGATATTTATGCCCTCAGTCAGCGGGAGCGGGCAAGGCTGCGTGCCGAACAAATCGGATTCGTTTTTCAGATGTTCCATCTTTTGCCATACCTGAATTGCATAGAAAATGTGCTGCTGCCGATTGCCGCCAGTAAGCGCAAGAACATTCGTGACCAGGCAGAATCGCTTTTGCAGCGGCTGGGATTGCATGATCGCATCCGGCATCGTCCTGAAGAACTCAGTGCAGGAGAACGTCAAAGAACTGCGATTGCCAGGGCGCTGTTTTATCAACCAAAGCTGATTTTAGCCGATGAACCCACTGGCAATCTCGATCCAGAGAACGCCGACCAGGTATTTCAAATTTTAGCTGATTTCAAAAACGGGGGAGGAACCGTTATTATGGTTACCCATGGTGCTGAAGCCGATCCCTACGCTGACAGGATTCTGCAGCTTGATTCCGGGCGGTTGATATCTTAAGGCAATTTCACCGATTTTTAGAAATCACGTATGGTGCATTTTCGTACCAAGACATCAACTTAAAAAATAAGGAATTCACAATATGAAGAGATTGATCATGATAATTTTAGTGGCAAGTACAGCATTAACGAGCTTCGCGCAGTCGGAGCCGAACCCGTTTTTAAGGGAATATAACACACCATTTGGCACGCCACCGTTCGACCTTATCAAGGATGCGCATTACCTTCCGGCTTTTGAAATAGCGATTCGTCAGCAGCAACAGGAAATCGATGCGATCGTCAATAACTCTGCTGCGCCCACATTTGAAAATACAATCGAAGCCATTGAACGCAGCGGAGGATTGCTCAGAAAGGTGGAAGCCGTGTTCAATAATTTGAATTCAGCACACACCAACGACCGTTTGCAGGAAATCGCCAGGACCGTAACGCCCATGCTATCAAAACACAACGATGAAATATTGTTGAATACCGCCTTGTTTCAGCGGGTGAAAGCGGTTTCTCAACAAAAAGATGCACTGAATTTAGCCGGTGAACAAAAGCGATTGCTCGAAAAATATTATCGCGATTTTGTCAGGGGCGGCGCCAATCTCAATTCCGAACAAAAAATCACCCTCAGCAAAATCAATGAGCAGCTTTCGTTGCTGACACTCCAGTTCGGTGAAAATATTTTAAAAGAGAATAATGCTTTTGAACTGGTAATCGAATCCCGTGAAAACCTTGACGGATTGCCGGATGCGGCGATTGCCGGTGCCGCCGAAACTGCGGAAGAGCGCGGTCACCCTGGCAAGTGGGTGTTTACCCTGCACAAGCCAAGCTTGATCCCGTTTCTTCAATATTCTGAAAAACGCCAGCTTCGTGAGAAAATGCTGAAGGCTTATATCAATCGTGGTAATAACGACGATGCCCTGGATAACAAAGCCATTGTTTCCAAAATTGCATCGCTGCGAGTGAAACGTGCGAAACTATTGGGATACAAAACTCACGCCGATTTTGTGCTCGAAGAGAATATGGCAAAAACTCCGGAAAACGTATATAAATTGCTCGATCAATTGTGGCAGCCCGCGCTGAAGATTGCCGGGAAAGAAGCCGAAGCGCTGCAAGAGATGATTTACGATGGAGGCGACACACTCAAATTACAACCCTGGGACTGGTGGTTTTATGCCGAAAAACTTAAAAGAGCCAAATACGCCCTGGATGATGAATTGCTGCGACCCTATTTCAAGTTGGAAAATGTAAGGGAAGGCGCTTTTGCTGTTGCCAACAAATTGTATGGAATTACCTTTGAGGAAAGCACCGATATCCCGAAATACCACAGCGAAATTACTGCCTTCGAAGTGAAAGAAGCTGACGGAACCCATATCGGTATTTTATTCACCGACTACTTTCCGCGCGCGAGCAAACGCGGCGGCGCCTGGATGGATGCCTATCGCAAACAATCGAAGGAGAATGGTGCGAATATTTCACCCGTTATCACAAATGTTGGCAATTTTTCAAAACCTGTCGGGGATAAGCCGGCATTGCTCAGCCTGGAGGAAGTGTTAACCCTGTTTCATGAATTTGGTCACGGTTTGCACGGCTTGCTCTCGAATTGTACGTATCATTCGCTCTCAGGTACTGACGTGCCCCGGGATTTCGTCGAATTGCCTTCGCAAGTTATGGAAAATTGGGCTCTTGAGCCGGAAGTGCTGAAATTGTACGCCAGGCATTACCAGACCGGCGAACCCATTCCGCAGGATTTGATTGACAAAATCGAGAACGCCCGGCACTTCAATCAGGGCTTCGCTACTGTGGAATACCTGGCTGCTTCATTTCTGGATTTGGACTGGCATGTATTAACCGATCCGATCGAGCGCGATCCAATTGAATTTGAAAACAAGTCGCTGAATAAAATCGGCTTGATCCCGGAAATTGTTGTGCGGTATCGCAGTCCGTATTTCAGACACATTTTCAGCGGTGGCTATTCAGCGGGCTATTACAGCTACATCTGGTCCGAGGTTCTCGATGCCGATGCGTTCCAGGCTTTCAAAGAAACCAGCCTGTTCGATAGCAAAACAGCGCAGGCGTTCCGAAAGAATATTTTAGCTGCCGGCAGTACCGAAGATGCAATGATCCTTTACAAGAGATTCAGGGGAGCCGAGCCTCGAATTGAACCGTTGCTGGAACGAAAAGGACTGAAGTAAAATTTTATATCCGATATCCCGCGGGAAAAGATGCGCATTCAGTCAGCATTAAACAACTTGATGTTGCATATTTCTGACTTCTCAAGGATTTTCCTGAAAATGAATAAACTTTGGTATACATCACCCGCAAACGAATACATGAACGGACTTCCGATTGGAACCGGGCGCCTGGCTGCTATGGTTCTCGGTGATCCCTGTGAAGAGCGAATCGCCTTGAATCACGAATGGCTCTGGCGGGGCGTAAACCGCAATCGGGAACCGGCGAAATCAGCGCACATTTTGCCTGCGGTGCGGAAGCTGCTGTTGGAGGGCAATTGCCGCGAAGGTACAATCAAAGGCAATGAGGCGTTTGGCGGACCAGGCGGTGCTCATCCCGAAAAATTACCCAATCGTGTAGATCCCTACCAGCCTGCCGGCGATTTTCGATTCAAACTAAATCAAGGGCAGGTGGAAAATTATCGACGTGAACTGAACCTTGACACTGCAATCGTTACAATTTCGTACGAGGTGAACGGTAATCACATCCGGCGCGAAATGTTGGCGCATATTGAGTATGATTTGCTTCTGCTGCGCATCTCCGCTGACAAACCGATTGATGCGGCATTCTGGCTCTCACGTATTGAGGATGCTGAATGCTTCTTATTTCATCACTCCCGGGAGAATGCGCTGTTGCTGGACGGGCAATTTGAATCGGGAATTGGCTTCCGGATCGAAGCCAGCGTACTGGGGCATAACGGGCAGTTGAAGGTGACGGGCGTTTCAATGGATTTTTTGCAGAGCACGGAGATTATTTTTGCGATCAATATCGGCACGTCTGCCAAAGGTCAAGCGCCGGCTTCGGAATGTCGCGACGCGCTCCTGCCAGCAACTGACTGGGATGATATCAAGAAAACGCATATTGCCGCTTTCAAACGATTTTACGGCGGTTTGACGCTGGATGTTGATGCGCCCGATCCGGAAATGCCTACCGATCAGCGGATTCAGGCGATCCGTGATGGTGCCAGTGATTCGGGATTGCCTTTGCTCTATTTCAACTATGGACGGTATTTGTTGGTTGCCAGCACAGCAACCGGTGAGTTGCCGCCCAACCTGCAGGGCAAATGGAATGAAGATCTCAAGCCGCCCTGGGATTGCGACTACCACCACGATATCAATCTGCAAATGAATTTTTGGCCGGCTGAAAACGGGCGTCTTCAGTACACAACCGAAGCCCTATTTCAATATATCGAAAAATTTGTGCCCCACGCCAGAAAAGCAGCGCGGGACGTGTACGGGTGCGATGGTGTATGGTTTCCGATTCAAACCGATGTCTGGGGAAGGAGCACACCGGAGAGCTATGGCTATGCGGTCTGGATCGGCGCCGCTTCTTGGTTGGCGCAACATCTTTGGTGGCATTTTGAATACGGGCAGGATTTGCAATTCCTCAAAACACGGGCGTATCCGTTTTTCAAAGAAGTCGCTGCGTTCTATGAATCCTACCTGGTTGAAGATTCGGCAGGCACGCTGCAAATTGTTCCGTCGCAGTCCCCTGAAAATAAATTTGTAGAAGCGAATGTCAACCTGGTGAGCCTCTGCGTATCTTCAACAATGGATATCACGCTTGCGAAAGATGCCCTGACGTATGCGCTAAAATCGGCGCAATTGCTGGGAGTCGATGCTGAAAAACAGGCGCTTTGGAAATCCATGCTTCAGCGCATTCCGGAAATTAAAATCGGGCGCTTCGGGCAATTACAGGAGTGGAACGAGGACTTTGAAGAAGTCGAACTGCAACATCGGCACCTGTCGCATCTCATCGGTGTATTTCCCGGTGACAGTATCGATCCCGACAAAACGCCGGAACTCTGGCATGCCGCGCAAATCTCTCTTGAGCGACGACTGTCTGCCGGCGGCGGGCATACCGGCTGGAGCAGATCCTGGGTTGCCTGCATGTATGCCCGTATGGGAAAAGCGCGGGAAGCGTGGGAGCATTTGTGTCATCTCATCGCGGATTTTGCGACCGATTCATTACTTGACTTGCATCCGCCTCGAATCTTCCAGATTGATGGAAATTTCGGCGGAACCGCAGCGGTGCTGGAAATGCTGTTTCAGAGCTACCATGAGGAACTGCATTTTCTGCCGGCGCTTCCCCCTGTGTGGCATAAGGGAGCAGTCAGAGGCGTTCGCGCTCGGGGCGGCTACGAGGTTGATTTTGAATGGGAAAATTTTGACTTAAAACAAGCGAAAATTAGATCGATCAAAAACAACGTTTGTACCATTCTCCACGCAGGAGACAAACTGACTGTATTTGATGAATCCGGCACTCCCGTTGATTGTGCCGCCGATGGACACCGGTTGCGATTAAAAGTTCATTCAAACAAAACATATTATCTGAGAAAATCCGGCTAATCGTCAATTAAATTAGAGAACAGCATTTTATGAAAGAAGCTCTTTGTTTTTTGGGAACCTGTTTTTTAATAACCTGCATTTTATATCCGGCGCATCTGCCAGCGGAAGTCGCAAAGGATGGGCTGCGCCCGGACTACCTGCGCCTGGTGCAAGCTTATGCGGATGCATTGCTCGAAAATGATCGTGATATCTATGGAGAGATTCATTCTCCTTTGTTTGCCGTCGCCCTGGATCGCAAGACTGTGCGATTGGATTCCTTCCCGGATATTGAAGGCATCCGAAATGGGGACAGGATTTTCAAAGGCGCGAATCCTATGCACGATCAGAATCTGTACCAGATACTCTATGCCCTCACAACCATCACCGGCGATAGCGCGTATGCCCGCGAAGCCGATCGGGCGTTGACATTTTTTTTTGAGAATTGTCAGAGCCCGGCGACAGGGCTGATGGCATGGGGTGAGCACATCGGCTGGGATTTTTACAACGAAGCGCCCTGTGGCAAGGATTGCTGCCACGAATTTTTTCGTCCCTGGTGCTTGTGGGAGCGCTGCTATCAGTTGGCTCCGGAAGCCTGCCTGCGATTCGCCAGGGGATTATGGGAACACCAGATTCACGATCAGCAGACGGGCGAGTTTTCGCGGCATGCCCGTTGGTCGCAACATCAAACCGGAACCCAAAACGAGTATCCGCGGCACGGCGGCTTTTATATCATGACCTGGGCGAAGGCGTATGCGGCAACCTCTGAGCCCCTGTATGCCAGAGCCGTTGAAACCCTGGTTGATTATTTTAATGCATCCAGTTCGAAAATTTCCGGCGCGATTCGTTGTTCCTCCAATCCCAAACGCGAAAAAATTATGTGGCCCGAAAGTAACCTCTCATTAGCTGTCGATTTAACCAACAGCGCACCCGTATTCGAAGAATCATTGCGAACAAAGATGCTGAAACGCGCGTCTGACACCGATAACGTCTATGTGTCGTTGAAGCATGACTTTCAATCAGACGGAATCGGATTTGTTGCCGGTGCGGATATCGATAGCTTGACGGCGTTTCAATCGGGCGAGTGGAGTCATACGCAACTCTGGGCAACCGGCTATGGCAAAGCGACGGATGCACAAGTTGCCAATCTTTGCTTTCTGCGTTATCAGCAACTCGCCAAAGGCAAAACAAAAACAGATTATAAAGAATTAATCATCGGATCTGCCCGCAGATATTTGAATAGCCAACCGGATTTAAAAAGCACCATTTACCCCGGTCCGATGGGCGATGTCATTTTACATCTTTTGGCGGCGTATGCGCTAACCGGGAATCGAGTATACCTTGATCGCGCGGATTTTTTCGCCGGCATTGCCATCGATTGCTTTCTCACCGACGGATCGCCGCTGCCCAGGGCATCTTCGCAGCACACGCATTATGAAGCAATCACCCGCGGCGATACGATGATGATGGGATTGCTGCAATTGTGGTTGATCCATAACAAACCAGATTTGGAAGTGACCCTGGTTTACAACGATCGATAGCGAGTTCAAAGCGTCCGCTGGGAAACCGGATTCGCTCCGGGAATTTTTCGTTATTAACCGTTTTTTAAAACATAAGGTTGAGCCTTAGAAATAGTTTTATGAAATTTCATTCGAAAGCAATTTTTCCTCGTGGATTCAAATGTGCCAGTATTCATTGTGGATTGAAAAAAGAAGGAAACGATCTATCGGTTTTTTACACTGATTATCAGGCAAATGCCGCCGGCGTTTTTACGCAGAATAAATTTCCGGGCGCCCCGGTCATTCTTGGCAGGCAAATTATCAAGCGGGGATGCTTGCGGGCGATTATCGTGAATAGCAAAATAAGCAATGTGGGAACCGGTGAACAAGGTATCGCGAATGCGCGCCGAATGGCAGCGGCTGTCGCGCACGAGTTTGGAATCCCGGAAAATGAGGTGATCATGAGTTCCACCGGAGTGATCGGAGTGCAACTGCCGATTGAAAAAATCGAATCCGGGATCGTCGGAATCGCAGGGGCACTCGAAACAGATCCCCTCGTTGGCGCCCGGGGAATTATGACGACGGACACCCATCCCAAAGCGATTTCAATGTCGGTCGGTGAGTCGGTGTTGACAATTGTCGCTAAAGGCTCCGGCATGATCGAACCGAATATGGCAACCATGCTGGTTTATATTTTCAGCGACGCCGACATCGCGAGCAACCGGCTGGATGACATGCTTCGGAATGCAGTCCGCAATTCTTTCAATATGTTATCTGTGGACAGCGATACCAGCACATCGGATACCTGCCTGATCCTTGCTAATAGTCGTGCGGGTAACGTTGATGAGGAAAAATTTGCCACCGCATTGAATTTTGCATGCACCGAGATGGCGAAAATACTCGCCCGGGACGGTGAAGGCGCAACCAAGTTATTAATTGCCACAGTAACCGGTGCGAAATCTGAGCCGGAAGCGCGGATCATTGCCAAAGCGATTATCAATTCGCCGCTGGTGAAAACAATGGCTTACGGCGCTGATCCCAATATCGGTCGGATTCTGATGGCGGTCGGGAAATGCACGACATGCGATAGCGCACCCGAAAAAATTGAAATTGAAATAAACGAGATTCCTGTTTTTGCCAATCTTTGCAGAACCGATTTTGATGAGATAGACGTGCGCGAACGTCTCAGCGGAGACGAAGTGAAAATTCACGTCAAACTGAATATCGGCGCAGGCTCTGCCACGGCATTCGGCTGTGACTTGACAGAAGGTTATATCGAAGAAAATGCGGCTTACTATTCTTCTTGATATCAGAAAGGAAGCGGCTATGAGGAAATTGAGATGGGGCTTGATCGGCTGCGGAGATATTTCGAGAAAGCGTGTCGCGCCGGCTTTGCGCGATTCGACGATTTGCGATTTTGTGGCGGTGAATCGCGCCAGATATGAATTGGCAGAGGAATTTGCCAGAGAATATGGTGCACGGAAATGGCATAAAACATGGCAGAATCTCATTCAAGATCCTGAAATCGATGCGGTTTACGTGTCGACACCGGTTTATTTGCACGCCCCGATGACCGTTGCCGCTGCAAAGGCGGGAAAACATGTCTTGTGCGAAAAGCCCATGGCAATGGCATTGAGCGAATGCGATCAGATGATTAAAACCTGCCGCAACCAGAATGTTCAGCTTGGACTTGCTTTTTATCGGCACTTCTTTCCCCTGGTAAAGCGCATCAAACAGGCAATCGCTGATGGTGAAATCGGGAAAATCGTGTATGCGCAATTCAATGTATTTTCACCTTTCGATCGAAAATCCGGTGAGGACCGATTCTGGCTGATGCAAAAAGATAAAGCCGGTGGTGGTCCGATGTTCGATATGGGATGCCATCGGATAGAATTGGTGATGAATCTTTTCGGCGAGATTCAAGACGTAAAGGGTTTTCCGCGGAACATCGTTTACGAGCGGGAAGTTGAGGATTCGTGCGTCGCATATTTCGAAATGGAATCCGGAGCAAATGTTTTGTTGAGCATCACGCATGCCGCCGCCGAGTTTCAGGATAGCATTCACATTTTCGGGAACCAGGGTTCGATTCATATCAAACGGTTGAATACTGGTGAAATGCTGATCAATCGTAAGGGTTCGGAGCAGCACGAATCGCATCCACCGCATGCGAACCTGCATCAGCCGCTCATCGAAGATTTCACGCAGTCGGCATTAGAGGCGCGTGCGCCGATCATCACCGGAGAAATCGGGCGGAAGGTTAATGAAATCTTAATGCGTATATACGGAGGATAATTATACCAACTATAGCATACTTTTGATGTCATCGATAACTATGAAGCCTCTCTGATGCTGAAGAAAAATTATCATACAGCAACCAATGAAATATGAATGCCGCATAAGTGAAAGAATGGAAAAGCTAACAGAAAAGACTTGAATCTTTCAAAATTATTTTGCATATTTGCAAATGTTTTATATCCCTTGATAAATGTTATAATAAAGGATTATCCTGTTTTGGCGGAAGCGGGATGCTGTTCTATTGCTTATTGGCATATTTTGGAGTATTTCAGACGACTCTGCAACTTTTTAATGCAAGTATTTCGTCGGGGTGAATGTTCTGCACGGACACAAACCAATGAAATCCGCAGATTAGGATTGATGCCGGAGGAGTAGTGCATTTGGATCGTCAAGAATCCACAACCTGGCTGCTTCCTCATGACTTTCGTGCAGACCTAACCTCTGAGGTGGTACGTTTTTTTTCATTGGAAGGAGGTGAAATCCTGGTGGCTGAAAGAGAAAGTGGTACGGTCAAATGGTTCAATACTGCAAAAGGTTTTGGATTCATTACACGAGATCAAGGTGGAGACATTTTCGTCCACTTTAGCGGTGTTCAGGGCGAAGGCTATCGGACATTGCGCGATGGTCAACGCGTTGAATTTGCGATTGCTGAAACAGAAAAAGGTTTACAAGCGAATGAGGTGACGGTTATCGATTAAATTCATTGGCTACGATTTTGCATGGAGTGTGTGAAGCGGCTATTTCAGGCGCGTTCTTTTCGGCAGGGATTTTATTTTTGGGGACGTCAGCGGGATTGGTTCCTGGTTCAAACTAACCTTTGAACGTATGGATACTGGATTCTCGTAGACGGGGATTTCTTCAACAACATTATAGTACCAGACAAAGGATTAATGATTGAATCGAAGAGCGGCTTGCATCGCGATTTCGCTGTGGGGGATGGCAATCGGCGGTGCATTTGAAGGTCATTTTCCGGAAACCAGGAATGATGATAGCATGCTACAAACGATACGCAGTAAAGCTGATTCGCCTACAGCGCGTGGATCCTTTCCTCCTATGACGCTCAAAGATGCGAGAGATGATATCCCTGTGAAAGATCATGGCAAGCTTTCACTGTTTATACTGGCAGGTCAATCCAATATGTCTGGCAGGGGCGAATACATCCCTGATCAGCCACCCAATCCCCGGATATTCCTGTTCGGGAATGATTACCATTGGAAGCTTGCTGCCGAACCGATCGACGATTCCGAGAATCAGGTTGATGAAATTTCAATTGATTCGAATCCGGGATTCAGCCTGGGATTGGCATTTGCGACATCACTGCTTAGCGAGGAACCAGATTTGGTTATCGGCTTGATTCCCTGTGCCAAAGGTGGTTCAAGTATCGAACAGTGGCAAAGAAATCTGAGTGATAAGTCGCTCTACGGGTCATGTCTGAAAAGAGCGCGCGCTGCTTCTGTGATGGGCGAGATAGCAGGACTGCTGTTTTTTCAGGGCGAATCGGATGCACTCGATCCGATTCAATATCCACAAAAAGCTCCGGCAGCGTCAAATTATGCAGCGAAGTTCTCGGCTTTCGTCACCGAAATACGTCGAGATTTATGCCTCCCGGAGTTGCCTGTGGTTTTCGCACAAATCGGCAATACCAAAAAACCAGACATTCATATTAACTGGAAGCTCGTGAAGGAGCAGCAAGCAAGTGTAAATCTTCCCCGCTGTACAATGGTGACAACAGATGACCTGCCGTTGAAGGATGCAGTCCATTTTACCACAGAAAGCTATAAGATCATCGGAAAGCGCTTTGCGGATGCGTTTTTACGGTTGGCTTTTCCGAAAAAGTAGCCGCTACCGATCCGTTCCTACACGTTTCTCTCCCCGAGTAATTCAAAGGCAGACCTTCAAAAAGCAGCCATCTAAGCGTATCGATTGCTGATGGCTTCAAACGATTTGCCCTGCATGATTTTTCCGCGTTTGTAACAACCTTCCGCCAAAATTTTGCATTTTTCCTGAATTGTCTGAATCACCAAATCCCTCTGCTCGTTTTTCAACCAGGGATTTTGCAGTAATTTTTCAAGTGCCTGGACGCGAAAGCGGTCGATTCCCCAGAATTGATGGGAAAGCTGATCCGGGTGATCCCCGAATTTGATGATGAGCTTTTGCGGGATAAGGGTGATGGGATATCGGACATTGATCCGCAGCCACAAATCGTAATCTTCACAGGCGGGCAGCGATTCATCAAAAACGCCGACCTCATCGAATACTTCCCGGTTAATCAGCACAGAGGATGGATTGATGAAGCAGAGCGGCAGCATTTTCTCAAGGAACCAGCCATCATATTTTGTGTAACGTTTTCCCGGATTGATCCGCACGCCATTTCTGATCCAGATTTCATCGGTGTAACATGCGTTAATCTCCGGATTGCGCTGAATCCACAGCATCTGTGTTTGCAATTTTTCAGGTTTCCATTGATCATCGGAATCCAGAAACGCGATGTACTCTCCTTGAGCTCTCTCAATCCCCAAATTCCGGGCGGCACTGACGCCTCTGTTTTCGGGCAAACGATACGCGGTCAGCTTTTTTGAAAATTGTGCCAGAACCTGCGGCGTCGAATCATCCGATGCATCATCGATGACAATGAGCTCGAAATCTTTAAATGTTTGTTTCAGAACAGATTGGATGGCTTGTGGAAGAAAAGAAGCCCGGTTATAGGTGGGAATTATGATGCTTACACGTGGCATTCATCCGTTACGGCTTAATTTTGTGATGTATTTCGGTACCAACTGATTCTTTTGATAAAGGTGGTTGTCACGCGATTCCCGAATTCGATGCACATTCCACAACCAGCGATGACATCGTGTTTTATTATGCTCCCGCCCCAGGTGCAGCCGTTGATTTTCGTTCTAAAAGGGGATAGACCTTTTCGGTCAAACCAGCCGCCGGAGACTAAAAAGTCATTCTGTCCCAGTACCAGAATTTTATAAATTGAATTGGCGGTCATCACTTCAATCAAATCCTGGAAATGTACTCGATTTTTTGAAATCTGCTTGACCGGATCGAGATTTTGAATGATTTTATTCAGGCTGCACCCTATTTGCATGGCGCTCAAAACCTCATATTCTCAGTTGATTGTTAGTTGAGTATAGTCATTTTTTTTCAAAGAAGCAACAAAAAATTTTGCGCACCGTTCAAGTCAAACGGTCTTCGTTTTCAGCTATCGCATGCAACTATTACATTCCTGCGATATGCTGCAATCGTTCCGGATCGGCGCAAGACAAGAAAACAGGGCAGCAAACGTCACCCCTGATCGATGTTGTGATTAGCCTTTGATTTCAAACAGATTGGGGAATTTCCTCAATTTTTTCTTCGAAAAAGATATTCCGCTGTGCCAGGCCCGCCATCAACTCCTCATAGCACGCCAAATCCTGACCAATATATTCGGGTGGCGAAATGCCGACGCGTTTGTATTTGCCTTCTGCAACCAATCGCACCATCACCGAACAAGTGTAGCCGGTGGTTCTTGCCATTGAGGTGGTATTGGTTTGCTTATCAAATTGATCGAACATCATATAAGTATACCGAAGTTGCTTCCCGGCTTTTATTCCGTCAATATCGACGCGCAGTACGGTGAAATCTTCATCTCCTGGTTCGAGATGCCATTTCGGAAAAAGTATTTTCGCTGTCAGGTCGACAGGTCGAATTTGGTGCTCATTGACTTCAATCGGCGTTTTGTCGAAAAAGCCGGTGTCCCTGAAAAGCCGCATGATTTCTATATGCCCGGGGTAGCGTAGCGTTTTTTCCTTCATATTCGGAACCGGGATCGTCTTCATCAGCGTTCGCAAGCCATCGGTGTTAAACGCTTCCAGGGTTCCGATACCCGGAAAGTCGATGAGTTCCGGTTCAGTCAAAGCGGGTTTTGTGACTAATTGACCATTTTCAATGAAGCGGGCGGGTCGGATATATTCCTCGATCACATCAATCGGGGAAAAGACAGCCTTATATTCGAACGGCTTATGCCGGATTTTGGGCAAACCGCCGACATAGCAGTTGAAGCCGGTTGTTTTATCCAGTAATGAATCAACATAGCCGAACAAAACATTGCTGCTGCCCGGGGCGACGCCACAATCCATGATGGCGACAACGCACCGTTGCTTTGCCAATTGATCCAGCCTGAACGGATCTTCCGGGAAAAAAGAAATATCGACGATATTTTTTCCGGCTTCAATGACGCTTTTAAGCGTTTCATATCCCATATATCCGGGAACCGCGCCAACAACGATATCTGCCTGCGCGACAAGGTCTTTCAGGATATGCTTGTCAGATAAATCAGCTCGAAGTCCGCTGATATTATGTTGGTTGCTCATGAAATCAAGCACTTCCGAATTGATATCAACAATGGTCACATCGAATCCACTATCCTGTGCCAGATCCAGGGCAATTGCGCTGCCGACCAGTCCGCTGCCAAGTATCATCACTTTCATTTAATCGAACCTTCCGCTGAATTATTGATTACTCGCACTTGCCTGTTTAATTATTGTATCGCATTATCGTTTCAGGTAGAAATAATTTCCGATTCATCTTCCCAATAGCGCCATTTCGCCTGCCCGTTGATTGGTTTTGGCTTTTTGCCTGGCTGAAGTCCGAATGAATTCAGCCGGCTTTCGTGCAGCACCTGCTTATTATACATAAGTTTAACCATATTGGTGCAAGCCCAATAAAGCGTGTGCGCGTTGCATGACGCGAACAGAAAGCTGCCATCAGTTGTGAAATCCGCGTATTTAACTTTGCCATAATCAAAGGCATAACGCGGTCGATAATTTTCCTGATGATAATCCATTTCCAAATCCAATTTCACGCCCACATAATCGGTCGAAGAATTGGTTGTATATTTCAATCCGACTGCCTGGGGATACTTTTCGGGTTTGAGCAGCTTGAAGCGTTTGATGATTGAACTGACATCTGCGTTCGGTTTATGGGGAAACAGGATGGTCACAAACACTTCGAAATGTCCCGGAAGATAATTGGACGATACAGTTTCGAAAATTGATCGCTCTGGTTGATTGTGCCTGACCAGTTCAAATGTGCCATTGCTTCTTTCGGAAGTGGTTGCCGTCAACGGGAAATAAATGAGAAGGTTTTTATTTCCGCTGGCAGGATAATTACCAACCTTTTCGATGCGCGTATCATACCATTTGCGATTGCTATACAAAATCTTTTCGGTATGCCATAAATTAGTGAATGTAAAGAAGTCCTTATGCAATATTTTCACGCCGTCGATGACCATAAAAAAATCGTCACGTTTATGATAGACCACAATCCGATCCCATTCATACCCGAGTTCCAAATCGGTTAGCCGGCTGCGTGACATATCCACTTGTTTGAAATTAAAGAAGTCGATCAATTTCGTATCAACCGGTCGATAAGCGCCGGAGTTGCGAATGAATTCCAGAATTGATTGTTCCTGTTTTGTCTCGCCTTGAATTTGGAACCAGCGTTTGTTCTTGCGCACTACGAGCCGATTATGGAAATAATCAGCCCGGTACCGCCCATACTCTCCGCTGGGCAACTGGTCGCGATAGCCGGCATCGTGCAGCAACAGCGATCCCCCTGAAAATAGGCATGGAATTGAATTTTCATCTGAATGACCGTGGTGTGTTTTTTCTTCCTCAGCGGTGATGGTGGTTCGTAAAAATTCGCGCGGGGTGAATGCGCCATCGCCTTCATTACGATAATTTACCAGCAGGTAGGTTGAATCGCTATCGATACCGTTTCGAAATACAATCTTTTTCCCGATCACATCTTCCATCACCAGCCGGCTTTTGCTTTCTATCGGCTCGGGTTCAATCGTTTCATCGCTCCACTGGTAGGCATCGGCGAGAACGAGTCCCAGGCCTGCAGAAAGGTTTTCTGATTGGCGTTCCTTATTCCAAAAATTGGCGGCAGCCCATTTGTAGCGCGGCTCTTTGTAAACTGCGGCTGCTTTTTCGAAAATTGCCAGCCAGCGTGTTGTTTCGGTGGGCCAGTGCGCATCCCCGAAATCCGGAATCAAGCCTGCCGGCGTAATGAGATTTGAGAAATAGTCAAAATAGAATCTAGGCACAGCCGATCGATAGAAATTTTCATCATGAATTGAATGCACATATCGCATCAGCGAAAGCAACCAAACAGGATGATAGGAAGCAGCATCCTCCTCTTCCCATTGTTGATAGCTATCCCGAGAGAGCACCTCTGCAATCTTTTTCCATTTCAGTGCATTCTGGTGGTGGGGCATTGATTGATACGAGTACAGGAATGTTTCGGCGCGCAAAATTGCCCGATTCATCGGACCCCATTCGGGATAATTCAACAGGAATGTGGCACAGTCCTTTACGCCTTTTTCAATAGTCGCACGGTCTGCCGCTTCGATTTCAGTGCTGTCTTTTATATATAAATAGGCATGGGGATAAGCCGACATGCTGAAAAAATCGGATATCGGGGGTAATCCTTTCGCATATTCAATCCGGTCCGCATAAAATTCTTTGGGAAAAATTTGTTTGAATTCTTCATATTGCAGCAGCAAATTTACTGCGGCGCGCACATACGTTTCATCGCCGGTCTGACGGTACATGAATCCTAAAAGCTCGGCGAATACTGCCGGATAGCTGGTGGTAGAATAGCCGAATAGATGGCACCTGGTGATGTTTCCCTTCCAGTTATCGATAATCTGTTGGCTTTGCTCAAGATTATGTCGAATGATTTTTTCAATTTGTGCCAAATAGTCAGCTTTTCGCGGTGTGGATAAAAGCGCTCCTGCTGTCATCAGCATGAGTGATAAAAAGCCAAAAATTGCAGCTTCAGCCCAGCCAATTTGATACGTTGATATTTCCACTAACATAATAAATCCCCTTTAATTTTCAGGATAATTTACATGAAATAATGCAGGTGACATATTAAAAAAGTATCTTCTCAGATTCCAAAACTCAGTGTTCGAAGCTTCGGGATAGCCTTTTTATAAAAGGAATGAACGGAGAGCTTACCGATTCAATACGCGACATAAAATTATTATCGAACAAATTCTTCTATTCCTGAAGCTTATATCGTTTTTAAAACATTATTAATCCTGAACCGGAACCTTTTGAATCCGAGCACGAACATAAATATTAAAATTTAAAGAATGACTGCAAAAATGTTCCTCGCTAGTGTTTTTCGTTCCCGACTAAGTACCCGATGATGAACGTCATCGCAGCGCCAATCGGAAAATGCCAGGGCCACGCTAATGATATATGCACTGGCGCACTGTCTGGCGTTGTACCGATTACTGCCATACTTATTAGCAATACCAGACCCGCCGCCAAACCGACGTAAAGCACTTTTTGCGGTTGTTCCTTCAGATGTCTGAACGCCTGTATAACCAGTACGATACAAGCAATCAGGACGATAATTTGTGGAACGGTTTGATGCCAGTTGAACGCGAACACAATCAGCATGGACAGCGGCACTCCCCACATCAATCCCAAATCATCTCTCCGGGTGGGGAGGAAGGCGAGGAGAAACGTACCGAGCAATGCACCGTAGGTATATGCCGCCATTGCAAGTGCAAATTGAATCAAATCGCCAAAAGATTGCGAAAGTGTATCACAGTAAATGGCGAAAGCGGTTAGCACGATTCCCCACAGCAGCACGATAATGCGCGATGCCCTGACATAATGCGTTTCGCTGGCAACTGGTTTAACGAACGGCTTATAAAGAATCTCAATTGTTGATTGTGATAGCGCTGCCAGGATTGAATCCAACGTTGAGATGGCTGTGGCGAAGAGCGCAGCCATTAGCAAACCCGAAAGCATGGGAGGCATCACATCGACAATGTAAATGGCAAAAATTTTCATCGAATCGGCATCGACAATGACTTGCTCAGGCTTGTTCAACGGGAGATGTTTGTAATAAATAAAAATGCTGGCACCAACCATCAGCAGCAACAACGTAAGAACCTGGGAGACGCTCGACCAGATGACCGCCTTTCGGGCGTCATCTTGGCTTTTGCAGGTAAACATACGTTGTGCCATCAACTGATCGGTTCCGTGCGATCCCAGTGTCAGGAATCCTGTGGCGAACAAGCCGCACCACAGGGTGTATGCATCTTTGACATTGAAATTCAGATTGATCAAGTTGAATTTTCCGGCTCTGAGTCCTTCGCTTACAACGGTAGCGATACCGCCATCAATCCCGGCATCAATAAAGATAAGCGCCGCGATAGCTCCGACTGAAAACAGCAGGAATTGGATAGCGTCGGTCCAGATGACAGTCGTGATTCCGCCCATTATTGTCCAACAGATCGAGACCGCGCCGATGATGACGATCGACGTGGTGATATTGGTTCCGGTGATTACTTGCATCGCCTTTGCTGCGATATAAACCCGCGCCCCCTGGGCGAGGATACCTCCGATCATAAAAAGCAGGGACGTAATATTTTTGACGCGCGGACCCAGGCGGTTCCCCATATAATCATAGGGAGAATAAATCTCGCGTTCGTAATACACGGGGATGAAAAAGTAGCCGATAATGAAGCGCGCGATAATTGTACCGATGGCGAGTTGCAGGTACGTCATATCCCCGCCTTTCGAAAATACAATCGCCGGGGCAATCAGAAATGTCGCCGCAGAAAGCTCGGTTGCAATGATTGAACCGCAGACAGCGGGCCAAGCAAGTTTGCGTCCGCCCAGGAAAAAATCTTTCATCGAAGCCTGTTTTCCGGCTAACAGGCCGCCAAGGATTGTGGTGAAGATGAGGTAAACCACGATGACCACCCAATCTTCCCATGTGAAATTCAACGAAACATGGCTCAACGAAGCGCCTTCACGAATTCGTTGAATCTTTGTTTGCAGTGAAAGCGCGTTTTTTTTCGATTCTTCTGCCAGGGATCGGACTTGTTTTTCTCGCGCCAAAGCTTTCAGGTAAACGGCCCCGAGTTCCGGATTGCCTTCGGTCTGCTTTGTGAATCGCTGCCATCTGGAATGCAATTGTGCAAGCTCTTTATTCTTTGCGAGAGCGAGCGAAAGCTGCTGACGCAGAGTCTGGATTTCGTCCAACATTTGAGCTTTATTTTTCAAGCTGTCTGAAATGGATTCGAACAGTGCTTCATCCGAAATGGATTCTGGGGGAATCTCGGCTACGTCTATTTTTTCATCGTGTCCCAATTGCTCCCAGATGAATTTGGCGGCTTGCTGTTGATCTTTTGAAAATTGTGTGAGAAAATTTTCGAAAGAGATCGGTTCGCCAGGAGGCGTTGAACAAGCGAATCCGACAAGAGCGACTAGCACAACCAGCAGCAATCCACTTGCTTGTTTGTACTTAGCTGAATAAAAAACTAAAATCTTTCTGAGAATCGGAACACTCATAGCTACCTCCTGCGGGAATGAACCGCGTTTTGGTTTTGTGAGATTTGCCCGGATTTTTCATCGAAAAGAAAAAGCTAATAATAAGAAATTTATTTTAGATTGTAAAGGCTTTTTTGAAAAAATTCCTAATCCCTCAGTTTTCAGTGGAGGCAGGAGTGCATCGCCTTTTATGCGATGCACTGAGGCGCTACCTAAAAATCAAAATAACGCTTGACAAATAGAGAAAACATTTCTATATTTAGCGAAATGACAAAATGAGGAAATGAATCATGGATCAACTGGTAAAGCTGTTCAAAGCATTGGGGGATAAAAATCGCATCCGCATCGTGAAGATGCTGCAGCAAAAAGATCTTTGCGTCTGTGAAATCACAGCGATACTGGAACTAGCAACATCTACTGTTTCCAAGCATTTAAGTATTTTGAAAGACGCTAACTTAATCGGGGATCACAAGAAGGGCAAGTGGGTGGAATATTATCTGAAAACCGCCGGGAATAACTTATTTATAAACGGATTGCTTCCGCTCATCGCTTTCTGGCTAAATGATGATGAGCAGGTGAAAAGTGATTCAGTCAGGCTAAAAACGACAGACCGAAGCCAGCTTTGTAATCTTTGAAAGTTTTGTTTCGTCATTTAGCGAAATATAAAACGGATGAGTATATGAAAAAGCAAGTGATTATAATGTGTACAGGCAATTCATGTCGCTCCCAGATAGCTGAAGGTTATCTCAGGCACCTGGCTCGAGATAAATATAATGTCGTCAGCGCGGGACTGGAGCCGAGTATGGTCAATCCAAGAGCGAT
This sequence comes from Candidatus Zhuqueibacterota bacterium, assembly GCA_016927835.1. Taxonomy (GTDB): domain Bacteria; phylum Zhuqueibacterota; class Zhuqueibacteria; order Thermofontimicrobiales; family Sulfurfontimicrobiaceae; genus Sulfurfontimicrobium. The sequence goes on from JAFGMA010000124.1 coordinate 23,164, forward strand.
TCAGGTGATGGCGGAACACGGGATCGATATTTCGGGACACACATCCAAAGCTGTCGATTTATTTTTAAATCAAAAATTCGATTACATTATCACGGTGTGTGATCACGCAAAAGAGCGCTGCCCTTTTTTTCCCGGCAGTGGAAAACGAATCCACTGGAGCTTCCGGGATCCTGCCGCAGCGACAGGCAGCGAAACGGAGATCATGGAGGTTTTCAGAAGCGTACGGGATCAAATCAGGAAAAGGTTAATAGAATTTGCAAATGATACTGATTAAAGTTTCCCCACTAAAATCCATGAGAGATTATACCCAATCAGCCACGTTTTCCTTTACTGCCGCCGGCGACAATTTTGAGCGGGCAATCGCAGTGGCTGTCTTCGGCATTCAATCCAGAAAAGCATTTGCTGCTGTGATAGGTCAGATGGTGGAAGTGCCGGTTCTAATTAGCCTGATGAAAGTGGCGCTTTTTTTCCAGAATAAGTATTTTCCAACATTAAATTCAGCCGCCGAAATTCAAGCCGGTTCAAACAGTAAAAAATCACATTTCTAAAAAGGGAATGTAAAATGAAAAACGACCAGACAAAAAAAATCGTACGGGAAAATTACGCTAAAATTGCCAAAAAGCAGAACAGTTGCTGTTGTAGCCCTCAGACGCCCTGTTGCGGCGATTTACAAACCGAATATGTTATCTGCAATAGCATGGGCTATACGGATGAAGAGATGCGCTCTGCCCCCGATGGCGCAAATCTGGGTTTGGGCTGCGGTAATCCGGTGGCGCTTGCTTCGCTAAAAGCGGGCGAAACGGTGCTCGATCTCGGTTCGGGCGCTGGATTCGACAGCTTTCTCGCGGCTGCAAAGGTTGGATCTACCGGCAGGATCATTGGTGTTGATATGACCCCGGAGATGATCGATAAGGCGCGACACAATGCCCGCAAAGGGAATTATCCCAACGTGGAGTTTCGTCTGGGTGAAATCGAAAATCTGCCGGTAGCGGATAATGTTGTGGATGTGATCATTTCCAACTGCGTTATTAATCTTTCGCCGGACAAAGACAGCGTTTTCAGAGAGGCATTCCGCGTGCTAAAACCGGGCGGACGTTTGATGATTTCAGACATCGTTCTACTGGGCGAGTTGCCGGAAATTATTCGAAATTCATCCCGGGCATACGTGGGGTGTATAGCCGGCGCTTTGATGAAAGAAGACTATCTAAACAAAATCGCAGCCGCCGGTTTTACAAACGTTACCGTGATCGAAGCAACCATATTTCCACTCGACCTGACACTAAACAATTCGTCTGCCCGTGTGGATAGCGACATCCCCGACTTGACAGGTGAAAATGTATCTGAAATCGCTGAACTTGTGCAAAGCGCAAGAGTTTCAGCAGAGAAATTAGCGTGAAAAATAAAGCGGGCGATAGATGTCACAAGAAATAGTCAAAATTATCATCGGAAATCAGCGGATCGGAATCGCTGGTTTGAAGGAAATTTTTGATGCTATCAAATCGATGCAGCTTCATGGCGATGCCAGCATCCGTGCGATTTTGTTGGAAAAAGTCAAACGCAGCAATTATGTGTCTCCATCTATGGAAAAAGAATATGCTGACGCGCTTTTAAAATTCTATAAAAAATCAATTGGAATTCAGGTTGAAGATGACGTGCCTGCCGGAATTACCTTTTACATTCTCGGACCGGGCTGCCCCGCCTGCGATCAAATAGCGCGCGACATTTTATCAATTCTGGTTGAGTTGAATATGGCAGCAAACGTGGAGCATATACGGGATATTAATGAAATTGCTAATTTTGGTATGATAAGGACACCGGCGGTAGTGATGAATAAAAAAATCATCTTATCCGGACGAACCATTCCCAGATTACAACTCAAAGAATTGCTTTTAAAAGAAATTAAACAGGAGCATCAATCATGAATATTAAGATTTTAGGTGCTGGTTGTGCCAGGTGTAATAAATTGGCGAAACTTGCACAAAAAGCTGTTGCCCAATTAGAAATTAATGCAGATGTGGTAAAAGTATCTGATCTTGACAAAATCATGAGCTATGGTGTGGTGATGACACCCGCATTAGTTATCAATGAACAAGTAATGATAGCCGGCAGAATTCCATCCATCGAGCAACTTATTGCCTGGATAAAAGAATCGAGTTAAGCAAATTGTCCTGAGTATCTTATTTCAGAATTATGGTGACATAAAATTTTAGACGGGATTTACATGATAAACAGGATTAACCAAGAAATAAATCCAGTAAATCATAATGAATATCATACCCTGACGAAAGCAGCAATCATGAAACATAAAGAGTTGACGGAGAGAATAAGGGGATGTGCCTATCGCGTTTAC
>JAFGMA010000125.1 GCA_016927835.1 Candidatus Zhuqueibacterota bacterium
CGGCAGAATTGGGGATTCAGTATTGATGATGCCAGGGATTTCAAAGCCCATATCTGGGATTTTGGCGGGCAGCAAATCCAATACATGCTGCACCAGTTTTTCCTGACTTCAGATTGTCTTTATGTTTTGATGGCAGAAAAACGCAGGGAGCTGGCTAATTTCGATTACTGGCTGAATATCATCAATATCCTCGGCAAAAACAGTGCTGTGGTCACCTTGTTCAATGAAATCAATATCGATACCATCACATCGTTTATTTATGATGAAAAGAAATACAAAAATTTATTTCCCGAGCTAAGCTTGCAAAGACTGGATGTCAATCTGGCGGATATCGGCGATGGCAGGTTTGACACGCTGTTGCATACCATCAAAAAACAGCTCAGCAGACTTGAACTGGTCGGAAAAGAAGTCCCAGCCAGGTGGGTCGATATCCGTAAGGAATTGGAGCAAAGAAGAGCGAAAAAGCATATCCCTATTAATGAGTATTTTGAAATTTGTAAAAAGTTCGAGATTGAACAAGAAGCAGACCAGATGTTGATCTTGCGCTATTTTCATCTGCTTGGTATTGTGCTGCATTTCTGTGAGGACGAAAATCTGTGCGACACGTTGTTTTTGGATCCGAATTGGACGGTTGATGCCATCTATTCTGTCCTTGCCGACAAAGAGATTGAAAAGAGCCACGGCTTCATCAAAAAATCGGATATTGACAAAATCTGGCGCCATAAAGGATATGAGTTTGAAGAACGAGCCAAGCTATTGCAACTGATGCTTAAGGACAAATTTGAGCTGTGCTATAAACTGCCTGGGACAGGGGAAAATTACATCGTCCCTTTATTGTTATCTCCACAAATACCAGATTACGATTGGGATAATAAGGACAATTTGCAGTTTCGCTTTCAGTACCCGTTCATGCCCAAAGGCATTGTCAGTCGCCTGATTGTGAGGATGCACGAAAATATTCATCAAAATACGGTATGGAACGAAGGTGTCCTGTTCAAAAAAAATGGGGCAATGGCGCAGGTCATCGAACAGAAAACCGTGAAAGAAGGATTAAAAATAATTGAAATTCGTCTGACAGGAACGCCCAACAGCCGTAAGGATTTGCTGACCCTGATTCGTGAGGAAATTAAGAAGATACAAAGCAACTCATTTCCCAATCTTCCTTATGTTGAAATGGTGCCATGTAATTGCCAGGAATGTATCACTGCGACCAATCCATACTTTTTCGATTATGGCGATATTGAAACCTATTTGCAAAAGGGAAAAACAACGATTGATTGCCGTAAAAGCACCGAAGAGGTAGCAATCGCACGCTTAATTGGAAGTGTTTTTAATATGGATGAAATAGAAGCGAGGTATAAAAGAATGGCAGACGAAAGTAAAAATATTATAAACATTAGCATGAGCGATTTTGGAAAGGCCGAAGCAAAATCTGATGTTCAAGCTGCTTTAAGCGCTACTCAGCAACAAACTGTTACTGTACATCAGGAAGTCAGAAATGTTCAGGGAATATTTCAAAACCTCAAAGAAGACATCCTCGATGAAATTGACATCGAATTTGAAGACGAAAAAGAACGGAAACGAATCAGAAAAGAATTGGAAAAAGCAGAAACCGCATTTTCAGAATTGGAGCAGGCGGCATCGGAAGGTAAAAAAGAATTGCCCGAGGGTACAAAAGGTCGCATCGCAGATTTCATTGATACTCTTTCTGATGAAAATTCCCGAATCAACAAGGCGCTCAAGTTAGTTTCAAAGGGAGCGGACAAAGTTCAAAAACTGGGTCGATTCTACAATAACGTTGCTCCTTATTTCGCATTGCCTTCAATTCCGCCGATTCTTTTAGGGAAAGATAAGACCGAAAAATAAGCATATTTATTAATTTTATGCTGCACTTCCAGTTGATTCCATGAGGATTAATGATTTCATCTATGGATAACAATCCTTATCAAAATTCACGCACACACAAAGGGGACGACTTAGAGCCTATCCGAAAATCCTCCTTGTCAGTCCCGATACCTGTTGATTGGGGGGCAGCCCGTGAGGAGCATCCATTCGTTTTAATAAGTTTTTGGATAGGCTCTTGAGCATTCACTCAAAGAATATCATATTCCCATCATCGAACCACATTTTCGACTCATTCCCCCGTTTAAAAGTCTGAATACTCCCAACATAGCGAATCGAAAACCCGAAAATCATATTCCGATAATCCCTCAGTTGCTGCTCCCCAGACTCCTGTTTTTGAACCCACGTGTATTGCAAGCCACAAAAAGAACCAATAGTATCTGAGCCATTGCCACATAATTCGTTTTTTCTCTTGATATTGAAACTAATTTTTTATACTTTTGAAAAACATGCGCAGGAGCAACTGACCTGGACATTACGATTTTACTTCTCATTATAAAAATTAACCGAGAAGTTCGTTCTATCCGTCATTCGGAGAAAAATACAGCAGACGAAACCGGGAGTAGCCCATGTGTTTAGCCGTTCCTATGAAGGTTATCGAAACCGACAAAAACACCGCCAGAGTCGAAATTGGCGGAACCCAGCGTACGATACGCCTGGATATTATCGATCAGCAACCGCAAGTAGGGGATTATGTCATCGTTCACGCCGGATTCGCAATCAATGTGATCGATGAAAAGGAAGCGCAAATCACACTGCAATATTTTGAGGATATGCTGGCGAATGAATCTGAAACATCTCAGTGAATACCGCGGCAAAGAGGTTTGTCAGAAATTTGTCGAAAAAATCTATATGGCAAAGTGTGGTTATATTCGATTGATGGAAGTCTGTGGCACGCACACAATGGCGATTGCACGTAGCGGAATCCGCCAATTGCTCCCTCAAAACATCACGCTGCTGTCGGGTCCCGGGTGCCCGGTTTGCGTTACATCGCAGCGGGAAATCGACCAATTCATTAAGCTTGCGGGCATCGAAAATGCAATTATCGTCACCTTTGGCGATCTTCTGCGAGTGCCGGGATCAGCGTCCTCCCTGCAAAACGAGCGCGCCAAGGGTGCGGATGTACGTGTCGTGTATTCGCCGATGGACTGCCTGGAAATTGCTGAAAAACACCCTGAAAAAGAAGCCGTATTTTTGGGCGTCGGATTCGAGACCACCGCACCAACGATTGCCGCGGCGGTAATCGAAGCTCAAAGGCGCAAAGTATCAAATTTTTCCGTCATCTCCGCACACAAATTAGTCCCGCCGGCTTTGTCTGCTTTGTTGAATAATCCGAAAATTCGTGTGGATGGTTTCATCTGCCCGGGTCACGTTTCCGTGATCATTGGCGCACGCGCGTATGCCCCGGTTGTGGACATTTACCGTAAACCCTGCGTGGTGGCGGGATTCGAACCAGCGGACATCCTGCAGGGCATCTTTTTGCTTGTGGAACAGATTGAAAATGCAGCGCCAGCAGTGGCTATCGCTTACGCGCGCGGCGTTCAATTCGAGGGTAACAAAAAAGCCCGGGATATCCTTTCGCAGGTTTTTGAATCCTGCGATGCCGAATGGCGCGGCATTGGGGTGATTCCCGACAGTGGTTTGAAATTTCGCGATGCTTACCGCAATTACGATGCACAATTAAAATTCGATCTTCACGTGGATGCAGTGGAAGAGCCCAAAGGCTGTGCCTGCGGTGAGATACTCTGCGGAACGAAAACACCGTTCGAGTGCCCGCTTTTCAGGACTAAATGTACACCCGAACATCCGATTGGTCCCTGTATGGTTTCATCGGAGGGAACCTGCGCGGCTTATTTTAAATATTTGTAAATACTGATTGCGAGAGGTCTGATTGGAACCGGGCATCGATGGCAGCTTTTCATAATAGTGCTCTTACAATTATAATCCGAAATTCTGAAATGAACGTGTTAATTCATGCATAAATTCAATATTTCCATAGGAGTGCATCGTCTGCGTCGATGCACGCAATTCGAGCTCAACTTAAAAATTCAGGTATAACTTTATCCAAAAAAGAAACTTGCCCTATGATTTCAGATAAGATTCTTCTCGATCACGGCAGCGGCGGCAAACTCTCTAATAAGCTCGTGTCTGAGCTCATTCTTCAAACTTTCAACAATCCCATCCTGGCGCAGCTCGATGACGGTGCGATGATTTCAATTGCCAATCAAAGGCTGGCGTTCAGCACGGATTCGTATACAGTCGATCCGCTATTTTTTCCGGGAGGCAATATCGGGGAACTGGCAGTGAACGGCACGGTGAATGATCTGGCGATGTGCGGCGCAATGGCAAAATACCTCAGTGTCGGATTGATTATCGAAGAGGGATTTCCAATATCCGATTTGAAGCTAATCTTGCAAAGCATGGCAAATGCTGCGGCTGCGGCGGGTGTGCAAATTGTCACCGGCGATACAAAGGTCGTCCCGCGGGGCGCTGCCGATAAATTATTCATCAATACCTCGGGCGTCGGCGCTATTCCGGAAGGAATTCACATCTCGGGAAAAAATGCGCGTGCTGGGGATAAAATAATTCTGAGCGGCACGATTGCCGATCATGGGATGACGATTCTGACGCAGCGCGAAGGTTTGCAATTCGACTCGCCGTTGCGCAGCGATTCCGCCCCGTTGAACCGACTGGTTGCTGCAATGCTTGAGGCGAGCCAGGAAATTCATGCGTTACGTGATCCCACGCGCGGCGGTGTGGGAACCTCTTTGAATGAAATCGCCGGACAATCAAATTCGGGAATATTGCTATTCGAAGATACCATTCCTGTACGCGATGAGGTGAGAGGGGCGTGTGAATTGCTGGGACTTGATCCGCTGTACGTTGCCAATGAAGGTAAATTACTGGCATGTGTTGGCGCCGGGGATGCCGAACGCGTGCTTCAGCGGATGAAAGCCGAAAAATATGGGACGGATGCCTGTATCATCGGCGAAGTGACGGCTGAAAATCCTCGGAAGGTTTTTATGCGAACGTCTATCGGGGGCACACGGGTGGTGGATATGTTAACGGGGGAGCAATTGCCTCGCATCTGCTAGGTTGGCTGGCAAAATTATAGCTTGTGCCGCTTAATTTTATACCGCATGGTGCGAAGGCTGATCTTCAGCTTTTTTGCTGCCTTTGATTTATTTCCCTCAGATTGCTCAATGGCTTCTTTCAAAATGACTCGCTCGGCAAAATCCATCTTTTCCCTGTATGTTTTTCCGCCACGCGATTGGATATCCCGCCGCAAATCGGTGTAGCCCTTTGTGTAGATATGAAATGGTAAATGCTCAGGCAGGATGACATCGCCTTCACCGAGTACAACTGCATTTTCGATTGCGTTCTCCAGTTCGCGCACGTTGCCGGGCCAATGATAATCCATGCAGAGATTCAAGGCTTCTTCTGATACCTTCAATTGAGGTTTATTATTTTCCTCGCCATACTTCCGGGTGAAAAACTCAATCAGCAGCGGGATGTCTTCCCGGCGTTCACGCAAGGGTGGCACGATAATCGGGATGACATTGAGCCGGTAATACAAATCCTCCCGAAATCGACCCGATTTAAGCGCTTCTTCGAGATTACGGTTGGTGGCGGTGATAACGCGAACATCAATTTTCATCGAAGTCGTACTGCCAAGACGGCTGATCTCCTTTTCTTGCAGCACCCGAAGCAGCTTGGTTTGCACGCTTTCCGGAATATCGCCGATTTCGTCGAGGAAAATGGTTCCTCCCTGTGCCAGTTCAAAGCGCCCTTTTTTGGTGCTGGTGGCACCGGTGAATGCACCTTTTTCATATCCGAACAGCTCACTCTCCAACAGCGTTTCAGGCAACGACGCGCAACTGACTTCAAGCAGCGGACGGTCTGCTCGCGGGCTGTTATAATGGATCGCCCGTGCTACCAATTCCTTGCCGACCCCGCTTTCGCCTCTCAAAAGTACGGTAGCGTGGCTTTTTGATACTTTTTCGATAATTTTAAAAACATTCCTCATCGCGTCGCTGTTGCCGATGATATTTGCAAAGTGATACGAGGTTCGCAGTTGATCTTTCAACTCGATATTTTCGCGGCGAATTTCTTTTTCTTCAACGGCTTTGCTGATGATAATGAAAAGCTCTTCCAGATTCAGCGGCTTGGTCAGATACTCGTAAACGCCCTTTTTCATTGATTCGACTGCATCTTTTACCGAGCTGTAGGCGGTCATCAGAATTGTTTTCATTTGTGGGGCAAATTCGCGTGACAGGTCAAATAATTCCATCCCGTTAATTTCGGGGAGGCGCAAATCGCAGAGCATAACGTCAAATTGTTCTTTTTGAAGCAGGTTTAAAGCGTCGCGGCTGTTCGATTTTCCAAAAACATCATAACCCTCATCGCTGAGAATTTCGATGAGTCCGGAGAGTGTATTTTTATCGTCCTCAACAACCAGTATTTTTATCATGATTGCTTTCTCACTGATAATTGCTGTAGAATTTGTTGAGCGCTGCAAATACCTGCACCAATCTCAAACTGCCATCCGGATGATTTGAGAACAATTTCAAGCGCGGAAATGATCCCGATGATGTCTGAGATATCATAAAACCCGATATGTCCGATTCTGAAAATTTTATCTTTCAAGTGACCCTGTCCGCCACTGACAATGATCCCGAAATTTTGTTCCAAACCAGATATAATCGCTTTGCATGAGAGCTGTTCGGGAACGATGACTGCGGTTAATGCATTCGAAGGTTGCCGGGATAATAAACTCAATCCCAATGCCCTGATTGCGGCTCTAACTGCGTCACCGAAAACCTGGTGCTCGAACCACAAGCGCTCGAGCGTTTTCTCTTTGATCATCGATAGTGCTGCTTCCAGTCCGCGGATAATGGTAGTGGCGGGCGTAAATGGTGTCGAGTCCTTCTTAAGCGAATCGCGGGCAGCTTTAAGCGAAAGATAAAATTTAGGCAGGTCCGATTTTGCAGCCGCCTTCCATCCGCGATCGTTGAGAGCGACGAATGCCAGTCCGGGCGGCAGCATCAGCCCCTTTTGCGAAGCGGTGATCACCACATCCAGATTCCATGCGTCCATTTTGAGGGGTATGCCGCCGATGGCTGAAATGCAATCCACCACGACCAGGGCATCCGAATTGGCATGAATCGCTTCGGAGATGGATTTTAAATCGATCGTTACGCCGGTCGATGTTTCATTGTGGGTTAAAAAAACCGCCTTTATTTTCGGATATTGTTTCAGGTAATCTACGATTTCATCAGGGTGAACCGCATGCCCCCATTGCTTTTCAATTTCAATGAAGTCAACGCCGTAAGCGCGGCAAATATCCGCCCAGCGTGCGCCAAATTTGCCGGCATTGACAGTCAGCACGCGATCCGACCGGCAAAGCAGGTTTGCCACTACCGCTTCCATCCCGCCGGTGCCCGAGGTGGTGAGCGTCAATACATCGTATTCAGTTTGAAACAGGTATTTCAAATCCTGTGAAACGCGACTAAAAATCCGTGAAAATTCGTGCCCGCGATGATGGATAATCGATTCATTCATCAGGTGCATCACTTGTTCAGGAATCGGCGTTGGTCCCGGTGTGAATAATTTGTGTCGCGTTGTAGTCATTTCGTATCCTCTTTCAATAATCTTTCGATTGCCTGCCACAACTCTCGTCTTCCCATCCGAGTTTCTGATGAAAATGGGATTATCTCCCTGATTTGGAATTGATCAACCTGCTTGACTTTTTGTGCGATGCTTTTATGAACCTGTGATGTCGATAACTTATCGGCTTTGGTTGCCACAATGACTGCGGGAATTGACAGGTGTGCTACCCACTCCATCATATTCACGTCCAGCGGAGAAAGCTCGTGGCGGATATCGATGATGATGACAATCCCTTTCAGAAGCCGGCTATTGGCAAAATAAGATTCGATAAGTGTCTTCCATCGCTGGCGCTCGGATTCGGGAACTCTGGCAAAGCCGTAACCGGGGAGATCGACAAAATAAAATTTTTCATTGATTGTAAAAAAATTGAGCATTCGGGTTTTCCCGGGCGTCGAACTGGTTTTCGCTATTTTTTTTCGATTGAGCAAACAATTGATCAAGCTCGATTTGCCCACATTCGATCTGCCGGAAAAAGCAATTTCCGGATATCCTGTTTGGGGCAATTTTGTAACATGCGCGATACTGGTTAAAAATTCGACGCTTTGAATTTTCATGAAAAATCCCGAGAATGTATCCTGTGCATTTGACCAGTCATTTTTATAATAGAATCGAATTTAAGAATAGTGCTGAAGAAATCGCAGGCGGCTTGACACCATTCGGTTGATATTCGAAACCTGGCAATCAGTAAAAAATCGTGGTGTGAATAAGCATCACCTTGGATTTTGAAAACCATCAATTTGATTCAGCGCGTATTTTGAACGAAGACAAATAATAACAAAAATTTTAATCATAATCAAGGGTTATCTTGCCTTGATGGTGCTCCCTCCCAAACCGAAAACCAAATGCCAGAGGACAGAGAAAAAATCAGGCGCATTGAAGAGAATGCTTGACAAATAGTAACAAGTTTAGTAAATTCAAGTACATTTGATCAATCCAGAATTTCCAGGCGAAAGGGGAGGAAATCAGGATAACGAAATCAATCTTTTTAATGAAAGAGAATAAACCATGATTCGATATATTGCGGTCGCTTTGTTTTTCAGTTTTATGGTCATCTTAAGCTGCTGGAAAAAACAATCGCACGAGGTGATAGCACCGGAGACACCGACATACACGCTTTCGGGCACGATCACGGATATTGATTCGGAACAATTCCTGATGAATGTTCAAATCAAGCTGCAACCTTATGAATTGCTCTTCGATTGGACATTGCCCGAAACGCTGGCAATTTCGGATTCCGCCGGATTATATCAATTCAAAGTATGTCCCGGTAATTACTGGCTGCATGCCGAACGCGAAAATTACCCGGTTTTGGAGAAAAAAGTAACGGTCAATTATGAAGATCGATTGCTGGATTTAGAGCTGCCCGACTGGTTGGTAACTTCGGAGGCACTAAAATTTCAAGCGATTCATGGCATTTGCTTCGTGACTGGCGATACACTCGCCATCGGATCCACCTGGATCGTCGACCGTGAAACCAGTCGAGAAGTTCACCGGATTTATATCGGAACGCCCGGTACCAACTTTTCGGTGCTTGGTTCATTCAGTTTCGCAACTGAAAATCCTGAATTCCACGGATTAGAGTATATCAATCGAAAATTTTACTCATTTATCGGTGATATCTCAAATCCTGAAGTGGGAATTTTCGAATCAGGAATGGGAAAAATCGAGCGTCGGATCGCGGTGGGGCATCGGTTCACAGATTTTGCCTTCGACGGTTCGGACGTGTGGGCATCCGCGGGAAATGCCAAAATTTACAGGTTGGATAAAACAACGCTTAAAGCTCTTGCAGAATTTGACAGTCCGGCATCTTATCCTGTGGGGATTGCGTGGTATGGAAAGCATATTTGTAGTTGCGACGGATACCTGAACCGGCTTTACATACACGATGAGCAGCTCGCACCGCTTAAAACATATCGCCCGTTCTTTTCGCCTGCTCCCGGTGAAATCGTGCCGCTGACAGCCTTATCATATCTCACCGCAGCCAAAACCGGACAGCTTTATCTGGTGAATGCAAACGCAATTTACATCTTTGATCTTTGAAAAGGAGTGCGAAAGCTCGCTTTCGCCACACAGTACGTCACCCCAATTATCCACTCACGATTTTTTCGCCAGCATTTTCGCGCGCATCAGACGAATCTCCTCATAAGATACGTCATCGCCGAGTTTTTCTTTGACCTGGGATAGCGATGCCGTTCCCAGTTCTTGTAGTGCGCAAGTGATCCGTTGCTGCTTATTTTGGGGGACAAGTCCATCGATTTCGATATTTTCACCATTCAATATGAGTTGTTCGATATGCGAATAAATCGTTGAAATAGCCAGATTTCGCCGTTTGGCGATTTCCTCCACCGACAAATTTTGATCGAGCATATTATGAGTTACTTCTTCGCTTCGCTGCCGCATTTCTTGGTTTGAAGTCGGTGGCATCGCTGGTTTTGCGGAGATGCTTTGAATGTTATGCTGTCGGCAGAAGCCGACGATTGCCTTCAGGAAGCGCGGACCGAATTGCTTCAATTTGCGTTCGCCAACACCCGGAATCAGTTTTAAAGCGTCCCAGGTCTGCGGAAAAAAGGAAGCCATTTTCTGCAGCGTGCTGTCGTGAAAAATCATGTAAGGTGCCAGGCGCTCTTCGTCGGCAATTTTTTTTCGCAGTTTGCGCAATTCTTCGAATAATTCATGGTTCATCGGCACGTCGATATCCGGGAGTCTCGAACGTTTTCGCGATGGTTGAGCCAGGGGCATCAGCATCACCTTTTTGTTACCAAACAGAACCTCTTTGCTCAGATTCGTCAATTTCAAGATCGGGTATTCACCGTTTTCCAATTGCAGGAAGCCTTGCTGGAGCAGTTGCCGGATAATCCCCTGCCATTCGGTTTTGGAGTAGTCTTTCCCGATTCCATACGTCGAGAGCAAATTATGCCGGTTCTGAATGATGCGTTCGCTGTTCGAACCGCGTAAAATATCAATCACGTATTTCATGCCGAAGCGCTCATTCACACGGGCGACGCAAGAGAGCAATTTTTGCACAACGATGGTTGCGTCGAATTTAATTGTCTGTTTCAGGCAATTATCACAACCCCCGCAGTTAGCCGTATTGAATTCTTCTCCAAAATATTGCAAGAGCAGCTTCCGCCGGCATAAATAGCTTTCAGCGTAATCAACCATCTGCTGAAGTTTATCGGCTGCTACCTGCTGCTCATCCGGATTTTGCATTTCCCGAATAAAATATTCGATTTTGTTTTTATCATAATAGCTATAAAACAGGATACAATCGCTCTTCAGGTTATCACGTCCGGCGCGACCCGTTTCCTGGTAATAACTTTCTAAATTTTTTGGCAAATCATAATGGATCACAAATCGCACATTAGGCTTGTCGATGCCCATACCAAAGGCGATGGTTGCGACTATGATCTCAGCGTCGTCCTTGATGAACTTGTCCTGGTTTTTCGCCCGCTCTTCTTTCTCCATACCCGCATGATACGGAAGCGCACGGAATCCATCGGATTGCAAACTAGCGGCGAGGGAATCCACAGTTTTGCGACTCATGCAATAAATTATTCCTGAATCATTCGGACGCGATTTCATATACTCGACGATCTGGTAATACGTATCCGATTTTGGGCGCACTTCGTAAAACAAATTTTCCCGGTTGAAACTCGCTTTGAAGGTTTTGGATTCTGAAAGCGCAAGCTGGTTGATGATATCTTTCTGAACGATGGGCGTTGCCGTGGCAGTCAGGGCGATAACGGGGATTTGGGGGAAGCGCTTTTTCAATTCGCTCAATTGGCGGTATTCCGGACGAAAATCATGCCCCCATTCCGAAATGCAATGCGCCTCATCGATGGCGAACAGGCAAATATTCAATTGATCTGAAAATGCCAGAAAATGGTCCATCATCAACCGTTCGGGCGCGACGTAAAGCAATTTCACATTTCCGGCGACAAGCGCGGATTTGACCTGCTCAACCTCATCAGGCGATAAAGCGCTATTCCAGCAGGCAGCAGCAACCCCGGCGGCTTTGAGACTGTCAACCTGATCCTTCATCAATGCGATAAGCGGTGAAACGACGAGGGTAAGACCTTCCTGAAGCAGGGAAGGCAGTTGATAGCAAAGGGATTTGCCGCCTCCTGTGGGCATGATGACCACCGTATCTTTGCGCAGCAGAACGCGTTCGATGATCGCCTTTTGGAGCGGTCTGAATTCCGTGTGTCCGAAATATTTTTTAAGGACATCGTACATTTTCACCTCAGCATTTTGGGAATTTTTGCAGATGTGGTAACAACGCGATGCTTTGAACGGGCATAATTTAAACATTTCGGGTTGTATCACACTCAAGCGATACGAGTCTTGAAATCTGCAAAAGGCTTCTACTCCAAAGCATCGGAATAAGCCTCATATCAATGTCATGAAGTTAAGACATAACCCATCCCCCGCCGCTTCCCTTAAAAAGGGGAAGGGGAGAAAACCGGCTCTAATTCCCCTTAACTATTGTGTTAGGGAAGGGGCAAGGGGATGGGTAAGATAAAATGCACCTAAAATAAGAAGGAGCTTTTAGAATATTAATACCCAATAAACCTATACTTCATGACATTACGCCTTAAGTCATCATCAAATGAAATATATCAGCGCAAGAAGATCATCCGTTTGCTTTCCGCGCGATGGTCTACCCGCAATTCATAATAATATATGCCTGACGATACCGGTTTTTGCGCATTATCCAGTCCATCCCAAATTGCACGAAAACTCCCGGGCAGCGTGTTGAGATTTTCAAAGCGTTGCAATTCGCGTCCGAGGGCGTTGTAGATATGCAAACTGGCTTTGTTGGCTTGCCTGAAAAGTCGATACGGAATGATGGTACTGCGATTAAACGGATTGGGAAAATTCTGGTACAACGCGAAATCGGCGGGGATTGCCTGCGCTTTTTCTGCACGTATCCCAACCCCTGATTCTTCAGCCAGCCGGAGATCTCTGCGCCAGCCCTGTAGAAATGCTGATGAGTATCAGCAGTATCAGTTTCCGCATCATTTATTCTGTTTCAAGGTTCAGTAATATAATTTTGCCTTCGCTATCACAAGCGATTGCCCTGCCATCCGGCGACCAGTAGGGATGCATTTCCAGTTCGTCCGCTGTGTCTGTCAATTGAAAGTGCCTTTCGCCGCCGGCATCGCAAGCGAAAATATCGGACGATATGAACTGGTGTCCATCGTCTTTCGGATTTGCGTAAGCGATCCATTTTCCGTCAGGCGACCAGGCGGGCATCTCACCGTTAGCGATGAATTTCAGGCTATCGTCACTGACACGCTGCCAGTATATTTTCCCCCCGGTCTTCTCGAAAAGCAGCCTGGATCCATCGGGTGAAAATGACGCATTGAAAGTCATGCCGCCCAAGGGTGTTTCTGTTTTTGTACCCTGACCGTTTTTCAACATCATTAAGGCATCCCCGGAAATGAAACAAACGTTTTTTCCCATCGGAACGGTTGCGGGTGATGTCTGCTTTTTGAGCGAAGCCGAAAAAGAGACCATACGATTTTCGATTAAAAAAGCTACCATATCTTGAGTCACCCATTTGGGAGAGCTGATATTTCTGGTGTAATCAATAAGCTGCTCAGCGTGTCCGGAAGCGATATCGGCGATTTTAATTGTTGTTTGTTTGCGTCTTCCCGCCAGCATGTTGGAGCGAAAAGCGATTTTTTTGCCGTCGGGCGACCAGTCGAATTCCCAACCGACACCATTTTCTTCGATCAGCTTTCGCCATTGTCCGGTTGCCACGGTGTACAGCCAGATCGATCCGTAATTGCCTCCCGCAGCGGCGATATGCAAGCCATCGGGCGACCAGCATGGTGAAATCAGGTAGAGCGCGTTCGGACTGATTATTTTTTGATGGTTTACCTTAATCGCTGGTTGAGCCCATAGCGTTGCGGTGAGAAACATGGTGGCAATGAAGCTCAATATCTTATTTAAATTTATCATCAATTCGCCTCCGCCGAATAGCGTATCAGAGAAATTTGTCAGGCGCTGTCATCATGAAGAATTTCGGATTGAGAATGCAAACCTATTTTTTAAATTCTGCCCCATCTGCGAAATCAAAATTCACGCTGTTCAAGCTGCGAAAACCTTCAAATTTGGACTTTCAAACGCCTGCGTGCATTGAAAAATATGATACATAATAATTTTGAAAAAATCAAGCGATTTGCCAGGTGGGGGGTGAGACCTTACTTACGGGTGATTCTGATTTATTTAAATCAGCTTTTAAACGCTGGAGTGCGGTGCCTTCATGCGCCGCATGCATCGCATAAAAGGCGCGACGTGCAACGGATGCACTCCTGAGTCCACCGATAACTGAGGTTTTACAGTGGGGGAGGTAGGAAAAAAAACAAGAACTTCAGGGCTTGCAGCCCACTCATCGCATCAACAACATCTTCTTCATTTCAATGAAGCTGCCGGCTTTGATACGATAGAAATAAATCCCGGAGGGAATCAGATTACCTTTGTAATCGCGTCCATTCCAGGTTACGTGGTACTGACCAGCGTAAAAATAGCGGTTCACCAGCTTAAGGACGTTTTGTCCTAACATATTATAGATGACAATTTCTACAGCTTGTGATTGTGGAATTTCAAAGCCGATTTCAGTTTCCGGATTGAATGGATTCGGAAAATTCTGATCTAATTTGTATGATGCAGGGATCCGTGCGATTTCAGGCGCAATCCCGACGGTAAAGCCTTCAGTTAAAATATATCGGAGAACGTGTTCTAAATTTCCCTTGCCGTCACAATAATGAAAAGGCATGGTAAAGTAAATCGAACCACCCTTGCCAGTCCGATAGCGGATTCCCATTATTGGCGATCCCTTATAAGGTACAATCACACTGGCAGTTGAGTCAGGTTCCATCCGATAAACTACTTCAGCTTTCGGACCGGGTATCAGCGTTGATATTCTGTTCGCGATTAATTTTCCGACCTCCAAATCCAAAGTTGAATCCAACTCAATACCCGGAAACGAGAAAAGCACTTTTACGCCACTAAATAACCTGCCCGCCGGATTCAGGGTATAAGCGGAATCGATACTGGTGAATGTCCATCCAGTATCAGGGATAGCCGAGTTACCATTTGTAATAAAAACCATACCGCCATCTTTGATAAATTGAGTCAAGCTAGAGTTGGCTTCGGAAAGATGGGGTGAACCTAAATGACAGAACCAAATGACTTTCTTAAAATAGTTGAGGGTCGCTATGATATCTATCGAACTATAAGGTATTATATTTTGAGGATTTATAACCGGCGTCGATGCGCTTCCGATCTCCCAGACACTAAAGCCCTGTTCACCCACAATATTTTTCAACATATTTGTATAGAGATTTTGTACTTCATGTTTACTTTGATCTTGTGCGAAATCATTAACCAGGAGAATTTCGCCAACAGGTTCTTTTACCATCCAAACATTCGGATCATTGGGATTACTTGGATCAGGGAAGGAAATCGTATTGCTTTGCATGCCAGCCATATCTTCAGCCTTGGCAAAAAATCGATGCTCTCCCGGTGAGATGTTGGTCAAGGTAATGCTTCGCTCATCACCCGATAGCGCTTCCCAAGTGTTCGTATCATCGATAGCATAGTAAATTTTTGCTATGGTTTCAATACCATCGACATCATCGACCTCCCACACAAACGTTCGGGTCGGGAATGTTGTTGCTGTGTCCAGATCAGAGTCCACGATGCCCGGAGGATTTGAGCTAGATAAAAAATCAATTGCAGGAGGAGAAGAGCTATCCTTCACATAGTTTGAAGGTGTGCTTTCCCAGCCGCGCGCATTTTCACTTGTGATATAATATGAGGTTATTCCGGGTTCTGTTATCGGGGTGTCAACAAACATTGTTTCGGCGATCAATAGCGAATTGATTTTAGTAAACTCACTGCCATTCTGACTTCGATATACATTGTATCCTGTCACCGGCTCTTCCGGTTCATCCCAGCTCAGGGTTACATTCGGGTAATTCCACTGAGCACGGAGATTTCTAGCCGGATAAGGCGGGAGGATGAATCGATCGAGGACGCCATCATTATCAAAATCTTCCGCGGTTTCCAACACGCCATTATTATTTAGATCCTCGCCATTGAAAATTTTTTGTGCCATATCGGTATGGGTTTGCAGCAAATGACGACGCTCAACGGAATCATCCGCGGAATTATCAGCCCAGAAAGCACAAGATATACAAAGATAGACCTCGAGCGAATCTCCCGGCGGCAACATCCATTCCGAAGAATCGGGAGCCTGCAGAACTGATCCGAAGGGACCACCGGAAGCGAGAAAAAGCCAGGATCCTGTTTGAGTCGGGTATGGCTGAAACACTGAATTGGAAAGCTGAAAGTACCGTTCCTCATCATCGGAAGCCATAAAATAATCCGGATCACCTGAATCGAACCATCTCCACTGTCTGTAAAATGAATTCCAATATTTTTTAGGATATTCGGAACCTAAAATTTTAACACCTACATAGCTTTTCGCCCAACCCGCATCTCCGTCAGCATCATATTGATAAGCTATATTTCTCGACCAGCCGTTTCTATCGACAGTCTGATCATACCCATTGAGATTATCGTACCAGTTCCAGCCGCCACCAGGTATATATATGCTTGTATGATTCATATTGCCTACGGCAGAATTGACCCACAATCCCAAGTAGATATTTTTAATCGTCCACGGTTCACTCGATAATGTTGCCGAAATATTTTTGACTGTGTATCTGACAATGGTGAAAGCCTCAGCCGCCGGATGAGCCCAGCAAAACACCTCCTCTTTAACGTCGATTGCCAGAGGATTGTGATCGACAGTTTCGGATGTATCCGTGAAGTGGGCAATAATATCGAGATCAGAGACTGCATCGTGATGAAAATAGGGCGAGTTTTCGTCTGAAGAGCGTATTTCGAATGGCGATTCGGTGGTAAATTCAAATCCTGCCTCACCATGTTCGAACACACCATCGATGATGGCGGTGGAAACACGTGCTTCGCCGTTTACAAGTCCGCCGATCCAAATGCCTGCATTAGAGAAATGCTCGATTTGTTGTTTGGCGATCGAGGAAAATTGTTGATATTGACATGAAGGCAGCGCTTTTAGCGCATTTTCATATCCGTTACCGAATAGTCCGAAATTCCATACGGTCAATCCCAATTGATTGACATCGGTTACAAAATAATCTTGTTGTGCATAAGCAAAAGCGGTTTTCAAGACGAGAAAAAGCATGATTAATAACAGCGTCAGATGTCTACAAACAGGCATGCGCATTTTCAATTTCATGTGTAAGCTCCTTTTTTTAAGAAACAACACGATTTTGCTTTTGGTGAATGCTGTAACGTAAACTTCATTCGCCAGACGTTTTGATAGAATCGAGAAAATGTCTAAAGAGGCTGTTCAAAGGCTTGTATACTCTTTCAACACAAATTTCAGGCAATTGTTTCCAATGGTTCGGATCAAAGGTGATGGGAGAAATCGATGATAGCGCAATCGTGTGAAATTGCAATTATGCCTACCTGGCTAAAACCAGCTTTCTATGCAATACACTATCATCAACCGTTATTCGACAAATATATAAGCCACTGTCGAACAAATCTTTAGGGTTTAGGACCTTTGAAAGGTTAAACGATGTACCAATAGTTGAGCGATTGCCCAAACAGCGATTTTTCAAACAAGGACAAATGACAATCGACTATCGAATCTGCTTTCCGAATATATACTTCGAACGGTCATAATTTAAACATTTTGGAGTGCATCGCCTTTTATGCGATGCGAGTCGTGAAATCGATAAAGAGCTTTCACTCCACAGCATCAGGGTGGTACTTTTATCATCACTAAAGTTGTATTGAAATGCCTGATTTATGACCGTTCATAGTATAATTGCAAAAATCAATGCATGAAAAGCATCTTCTTCGTCGCTGAAAATGCTTTCGATTGCAGCCGATAAAAATACACGCCGGACGGAACCGTCTTGCCGGATTCATTTCTCCCGTCCCAGGCGCA
>JAFGMA010000126.1 GCA_016927835.1 Candidatus Zhuqueibacterota bacterium
AAAAATCACCAGGGAGACGACCATACCAACCGCTGCAATGGCAAAAGCGGCATTATATGAACCGAAAGCATTGTGCATGAATGTCGCTGCCAACGGTGCGAGAAATGCGCCCACGTTGATACCCATATAAAAAATATTATACCCGACATCTTTGAACGGGCTGCCCGGCTCGTACAAATTCCCGACTAAAACCGAAATGTTGGCTTTGAATAAACCGTTGCCAACCACCATCACTGCGAGTGACACATAAAACAGCCACAATCGATCCGCTCCCGAAAGCGCCAGCAATGCATACCCGATCCCTAAGATGACAGCACCCAGCATGATGGTTATTCTATAGCCAAGAAAACGGTCCGCTATCCAGCCGCCGATGATCGGCGTGAAATATACGAATGCCAGGAATGCTCCGTAAACATTGCCTTTATATGAGTCGTCCCACCCAAAGACTTCATCCATATAGAGCGTAAAAACAGCCAGCATCGTATAAAAACCAAATCGTTCCCACATTTCTGTGAAAAAGAGGGTGATTAATCCCCGGGGGTGGTTTTTCAGCATGAGTTCTCCTCCGAATAAATAATAACAATAATTTAGCCAATTTCAGGTGCATGAAAGAAAATTCGAAAGCATAACATTGATGCGATTCACTCGATCAGGGTATTGGGAATTCCGGTCATTCCGATAATGATCGACAGCTTTTTATCATTTTAAAATTGGAACAATTTGCTCCTGGCGTTCGCCCGTCACTTCAACATGCGTTTCATCTTTGATGTAAATATCGATTTCGGAACGGATGCCGAAATTTTCATGTTCGAGATAAATTCCGGGTTCATCGGAACACAAAATGCCAGGCTGCAGCAGGCGCTCATCTCTGGTTTCCAGATTGTCGATGTTGGTTCCGTTGCCATGCACTTCGAGCCCGATATTATGTCCGGTGCGATGGATAAAATATTCGGCATATCCGGCATCTTCGATGACTTTTCGACAGGCATCGTCCACCTTCCAGCCGGCGACAATTTCTTTTTCATCGAGACGTTCCTGGATAAATGCAACCGCCCGATCGCGCGCCCGGCGAACGATTTCGAATACTTCCGCAAACCGCTGCGGCACGACGCTGCCCACATACCCCATCCAGGTGATATCGGCATAAATAGTTCCCGGACGATTCATTTTCGCCCACAGATCCAGCAACACCAAATCGCCTTCGTTGATGGTGAAACACTTATCTTCAACCGGCTCATAATGCGGATCGGCTGCATGCGCGTTCACTGCGACAATTGGTCCATCTTCCCAGAGCAAATTCAACGCATGCATTTTTTCGTGCATAAATTTCTGAATATCAACCTCGGTCGGCGTTTCACCGGCGCGAATGCGTCGCCCGATCTCTTCGAATGTGGCATCTTTCACCTCATAGATCGCCCTTGCGGCTTCAAGATGGCTTTGATAATCATCCTCCGATAGCACGGCTTCGAAGCGGCTCACCAGGTCAGCGCTTGAAACTACTTCAACACCAAAACTTCGAACCAGTTCCAGCGTACCACCGTCGACGAGTGAGATGTAGGGAATCGCGTTCTTCGGCGAGTACTGCATGGCGATGCGCTTTGCACCGGACAATATTTGTTTCAAATACTGGTGCTGCTGCTGCCAGGGCAGGTAAATCAGTTTTTTTCCCGGCAGATTGTCCAGCCGTCCGCGCTCGATGCTGTGGTTCAATTTGGTGGGCTCACCTTTCGCCGGAATGAAATAGTACCAACGCCGCGTGGTGAGTTTTTTCGGATCGAGCCCTAAAATCCGCATTCCGATGGCATCGTGATTATGAAAATCATAGAACAGCCATCCATCAAGTTTTCTCTCTCTGAGTGCGGCTTGAATATTTTCGAGTTGCATGCAGTTCCTCCCGTAATTTAGCGATGACTATCTGAAAAGCTTCCGGTCCGGCATTTGGGCAGTAAACGGAATTAGCATATACTTTCCAAAACGCATGGTTTCATCGGCGTTATTTCTTTTTCAATCCCAACACCTTTCGAACATTGTGCTTCAATTCGCCGAATGAGCGCGGGTGTACCAGAAGATAGCGCTGCGTATAACACGTCGTCCAGCACCCGGGGCAGTTCCCATATTCGGCGATGCGCTGGCGGTAGGCTTCGCCGGAAAAGATTTCGCCCAGGCTTTGCCGCAAAAGATTGCCGATCGGGTCGCCATAGCACAAATGCACATTACCATCTTCCATAATTGTCAAGCGCGTTGCCAAAAGCGGTGCATCCCGAAAGGCACAGATTTCCGAGCGATGACTTTTCACGAAAGCCGGAATACCCAGGATAAAAGCATCCAAATTCAGAATATCGGGATTTCCTACTAAAAAGTCAATCAATTTATTAAGTCGCTGGTCATTTTTTAACCTCAGTTCTTCATCGAAACGCGTGGTAGCAGTGAGCGCGTGATACACACCGATAGTGGCACGCCAGCCGAGATCCCTGGCGCGCCGGATCAATTCGGGCACTTGTTCGATATTCAAATTATTGATCACAATATTGGCATACAGCAGTGATCGGGAACGGGCTCTCATATCCGCAATATGTTTCATGTGTTCGAGCACGGTTTCGGCAAAATTTTTGGCTCCCCGCAGCGAATCCCCAAGTGCACCGAGACCATCGAGTGATGTTTGAATGTGAATATTATTTTCCAGCGCCACGCGGGCAAATTTTTCAATGATCGGCGTCCGGTTAATCAATCCCGTAACCAGGGCGGTTCCCAACGGAAATGTTTTTTTGGCTTCGACAAGCATTTTATCCAGATCGGGAACCAGCGTGGCTTCGCCTCCCGAAATGAAACCGATGTTCGCGCCATATTCCCGAAGTCTGCGGGTTATCGTCCTGAAGTCAGCCAAGGACATGCTGGCGGGTTCGTTTCGCTTTTCATAGACACTGCACTGGCGGCAGCGTTGGGTGCATAAATGCGTAATTCGAATCTCGGTGCTCGAATTCAACGGACGCCGCTTCATCAGATTTTTCAGGTTTTTGCCGACTGCAGTTAATTTTGTCATATTATGTCTCGATCTCGTGCGCTATTCCATAAGGCGACGAAAACTTTATGGAAACGTTCCGGCTGATACCTCAGCAAAATTCAAGACATCTGCGCCTGAAACGATTCCCCTTTCCAACTGAATTTCCCGAACGCGCCGAGCGCGCCGAAAATGACCACATACGGAATATGGAACAGCATCGCCAGCGGGAAAGCAGAAAGTAATTTTGTACGTTTAAAAAGACTTGTTCCTTTATATAATAATGCGAATTCTGATACGGCTTTGGCGGCAAAACACCCTGAAAGTGCCACAAGACAGGTTGTTGAAACCAGTGCGCAAACAGGAAGTCCGAAAAACAATAAACAATTGAAGAGATACACCAGAGCCAGTCCGGTTTTCATTGGCAGCGCATAATGCTTGCCTTTGGACGCATGTCGTGTCCGCTGGTTTGAAAATGCTGCCAAACCTGATGGCGGCGCAGTGGGAACCGTCGTTTCGGGTGCGATGGAATATGCCACTTTCCAATCGGTGAAATCCCGCACCTGGTGCAGAAACAGATCATCATCCCCTGAAACAAGGTGACCGATTTTCGAAAATCCCCCAACCTGTTCATACACACGCTTCCGATAAGCCAGGTTTCTGCCGTTACACGTAAGAGGGGTCCCGGCGCCGATACTGCCCGCCGCGACACAAGCCAGCGACAATGAATCCAGCGCAACCAGACGCTGTAAAATTGACCCGGAGCCATTATTTTCCAATGGTGAAAAGCCGGCAACCAGACCCACGCCTTCGTCGAAGCAGGCGACCATGCCCTGCACCCAATTATCGCCGGGCAGACAATCGGCATCCGTAACCAGGATAATTTCACCGGATGCACTGCGTATCCCGCTATCCAGGGCATTTTTTTTGGGCGCAATATTCTGTACCAAATCGGTGATTTGAATCAGTTGAATTTGCGGATTATTTTCCGCCCGCCTGCGGACAACAACTGCTGTGGCATCATCCGAACGGTCATCGACGATGATGATTTCCAGTTTGTCTTTTTGATATGATTGACGCTCCAACGCGGACAGGCATCCGGCAATATTCCGCGCTTCGTTCCTGGCAGCGACGACAACCGATACTGTCGATGTTGCGCTTGAACTGCCAGGATTCAAACGTCCCAATCCCCAACGCAGCCAGAAAATGCATGTCAGGTAGAAAAATGATAGAAGTAATAAAACAGTTATGAAAATGATCATTGTTGATGATGCTTCCAATTCAATATCAAATTTTTCCGGAAAACACATGGCATTTAGAATTCCCCGCTTGCTGTCAACATCGCTGGCCGGGAATCCCCCTCAGATGCTTCGGGCATCAAACAGGAATTTTAAATATAACAAAATTGAAATCAATGTCAAAGATTTTTTTGGCAGGTGCGCGAACCTCAATGCGGTTTACCTGGTGCGAACTTCACTATCCGCGCCTTTCCTGTGAAGCTGCCCGTTTACTTTCTCCCCCATCACCAATCCGAATCCGATGAGGCTGGGCAAAACAATATTTATGAGAAACATCAGAATCGATGCATTGAATGCCGTGGATTCCTCACCGCCAATGTGAGTGACAAAATAAACGGCTGCGCTCTCCCGTATGCCCAGATCACCGAAAGAAATCGGCAACAAGGATTTGGCAAAGATTGTCGATGATAAAATGATGTACCCCTCAACAGGCGAAAAAACGTCGAAGGCTGACAGCAGGAGATAGAATTGGGTGAGATAAATCGCGTAAAACAAAAAATTCAATGCCAATAAAAAAAGCGCCTGGTTTCGATGGAAGCCATTCAACCCGGATAAGATCAATTCGATTTTTTCTGTGAATGGCAATCGGGGCAGGATTTTAAAACCCGCTTTTTTCATGCCATCCGGAAACAGGACAATCAGACTCGTGATCAGGCTTGCTGCCAGTGATACCAGCGCGAATACAGGCGTGAGCTTCGAATGCATCCAAATGCCAAAAAAGAAAAATATCGCGAACGCACCCAGCATGAGGATGATGAGCATTGAAAAAAGCTTGTCGATCATGGTCAAACCGACTACTTGCAGTCTGTTGCTGTCTTTCACGAAAATTGCGCGCCCGAATTCACCAACCCGACCCGGTGTGACGAAGCCCAATGCAAAACCTGCCAGCAACGATTTGAGGGCTTCAACGTAGGTCGCTGCCGGTTTGCTCAATTTCAACAAATAATGCCATTTCAATCCCTGAATAAAAAAATTGGGGATGAGCAGCAGCACAGCACTTGCAATGAACAGGAAATCAGCTTTGAAAAGCGCTTCCCGAATAGTTTGCAACTGAATATTTCGCACCAGCACAAATAAAAGCAACGCCGCAATGCTGATTTTTAAAGCGATCAGCCATTTCTGGTTAATGATAAATTTTGATTCCCCTGGTGCAGTTATGGCAAATTTCAATGGATTGTCTCCGTCTCAAAATGGTCGTCCGAAAGCGGTGGTACTGCTGGGAGTGCCAGATAGGTATAAACGGTGAATCAGGCGAAATCGTTCCAAATCGAAAATGAGCATCTTTATCAAAACAACAGGGCACGATCGAGCCATCAGAAAGCATCACCGAACTGCTCCATAGTCGCGGACAGCCCGAGCCAGGATTCGCTTTGAGCCGCAACTGATTATTAGCCAGGGAATAGCGCCGGAATGCTTCATCATCAGGCAAAAATATCTGCGCTGCGCGGAAATCTTCAACCTGTACCGATTTCAGCAGCACACGCGACACGCCCAATGATCGGGCAAGTTTCTTGAAATCCGGTATCTGGTGCTGATTCTGACGCATGACCAGAAATTGCAGTGCAATTTCCGGAGCGGCGCTCCCGGTTGATCGCTTCATCTCAATGATACTTTTGATGCCGTTTATGACGCGTTGAAAATTGCCGCCGACGCGGTAGCGGGCATAAGTGCGTTCATCGGCAGCATCCAGCGAAATGATGATCATGTCGCACCCGGACTCAACCAATTCCTCAACCAGTTTGATATCATCAACAAAATGACCGTTGGTGCTGACAGATACATAAATCCGCTTTCGTTTGGCAATTCGAATCATTTCGATCAATCGCGGATGCATAAACGGTTCGCCCTGGTTGAATAACAGGAGATAAATAAGCCCGTCACCCAGTTCATCCATGATTTTTTTGTACTTGTCAATATCAAGCAAACCAGTCTTGCGGGTTAATTTGCCCGAACCAACGGCACATTGGGGGCAACGCAGATTACAGCGGCTGCTGGGTTCCACCGTCAAAACAACCGGGCTTCCCCAGACGATGCTCCTCCGAAGAAAGACTGATACATAATAGCCAGCATAAGCGCGCATTGCATTCAGCAGCCGCTTGAGTGTTAAGCTGCGAAAGAATGATTTTAGTGCGATCTCTTTCAATGGTTACTTCCACCTGATTTTGCCAATCACGCCAGCCGGACCGACAATTGTGTTATACAATACAAAATAGAACTCCCAGGGCAGAAAATAGCGGAGAATTTTCGGATGATATAATTTTCGGGCAGCATAGCCCATCAGGCAGAAATCTGCAAATAGCTTGCCTGAAAAGAGTGCGGTATTCAAAGAAAGCCAATCGCCGCGTAAAAGGGAACTCACAAATCCGATAAACAGCATCAGGTTTGACAAGTGATATGCAAAAAAAGTGAGTTTCAGCGGAAATGTGTAGAATCTGCCGGCGGAAAAATGGCGCTTTCGCTGGCGAATGAAATCCCTGAAATTGGTGACAGGCAATGCGGGCACCAGGCATTCCCGACCCATGGCGTACCGCAACTCGCCGATTCGCTGCCGGCGCATATTTTGCAAAAGCAAATCATCATCGCCTGAAAGCGATTGTTGATGCGCCGCGTACCCATACGTTTGGTTGAATGCTTCTCTTGTGAAAGCCAGATTGCGCCCGGTGCAGGTTGATGCACTGCCCAAGCCAATACTGCCGGCTGCCACAATTGCCGACGCCAGGCTATCTAATTCCAGAATTTTAGACCACCACCCGGGCTCTCCGCTGACTAGCGGGGAAAATCCAGCGGTAAGGACAACATCGGGTTCGAAATAGCGAATCATCCGGGAAATCCATTGCGGTGAGGGCTGGCAATCGGCATCGGTGAATAGCAGCGCTTTTCCCGTGGCTTTTGAAATTGCTTTCGCCAGTGCATATTTTTTGGGGCTGAGAGAAGTTTCTTCGTGTAGAATATCGATTCGCGTGCAACTGCCGTACATTTCACAGAATGCATCCATTCGGGCAGCCGTCGAATCTTCGGAACGATCATTGACGAGGATCATCTGGATCAGATGGCGCGGATAATCCTGCTTCGACAATGCAGCCAGGCAGCGATCTATTTGGTGCGCTTCATTTCTGGCAACAACGATCACCGAAACCGGGAAGCGCCTTCGGTTATGTCCGGTTTTCAGTCGGCTCACGCCGAAGGCTAATGCGACGGTGACAGCAAAATAAGTGCAGGCACAACAAATCAGCACAATTTCGAAATACAAACTCACTTATCTTTTATAGGTTTGCGGGACTAAAAAAAAACACCCCGATTGAAATACTGAATTCTTGAGCATCTTTTTTAATACGCCGATTATTCACTGTATGCAATGCGCCATTTTTGATGTACCCGTAATTCATCCCGATATCGATCCAGGGACCGAGTCCGATATCGATCATGATACCGCCACCGATTTTCCCACCCAAAGCGCCATGAGAATCCCGCGTATCGGTGAGATAATAATCGTAATAGTACGCTAATTCCGGATAACTGATAACTGTTTGAAAGTAGTATAATCCGGCAGTAGCACCAACGTACGCTTTGAACGCACCTTTAGTCAAAGATGCTTGCGGACCAATACCGATATGGAAGCCTTCGCTGCGAATGGTTTCGGTGACGAAGTACCCCCCGGCTAAAACCGGGCGCTGAGTTGATTCGTACGACAGGTAACCCAGATCGCCGCGGATGCTGAACCAGGGCTTCGATTCCGGTTGGTACGATATCTTTCCGCCCAATCCGACGCCGGTCTTGGTGACATCGGCAAACGTGCCCAACGGAATGCTGACGAGTACATGCCCGCCGCCGTCCAGTTCGCCGGCAAATACCCGGGCGCAGGCAAGTGCCAGGATCAAAATTGACAATGTAATTGACTTCATTTTTCCCTGCATTTAAGTTGTTAGTAGATTAAATTTTTCTTCTTTCCAGGATGTCTAAAATCAGGTGCAATAGTTCGTCGGGACGATTGGTGATCCCGAACGCATAACCCGGGCTGCCTTTGGCAGGATCGAATTCGCCGATATAAAAGATGGTGGGCAAGCTGAGATTCTTCTCCACCAACGTATTTAAAGTATCAATCCCGGAATCAACAGGTACACCGGATTTGTTTTCGCGCGCGATATCGGACAGAATCAGATCATACCTAGCGGACTTGAGTTTTTCGATGGCTTCTTCGGTTGTGCGGGCATATTCGACTTCGATCTCGAGCTGCCTCAACATTCGCTCTTCATTTTTATTATTCCCTGGCTGGTCATCGATCCACAGGACTTCCACGCCTTTTACCAGATCAAGATTGCGTTT
Source organism: Candidatus Zhuqueibacterota bacterium (assembly GCA_016927835.1). GTDB lineage: Bacteria > Zhuqueibacterota > Zhuqueibacteria > Thermofontimicrobiales > Sulfurfontimicrobiaceae > Sulfurfontimicrobium. The sequence continues at coordinate 8,620 of JAFGMA010000126.1, forward strand.
CGCCCGTTTCAACACATTCTGTTTATCCTTGTTGGTCACCTTGATCTGTGCGCGCCATTTCTCATGTTTCTCGGCAACTTCGAGCGCCTCGTCGATGTAATTGACGATAAAATTCAATTCGACATCTTTGATCTTCAATCCGGACAGGCGCGAAATCACATCACCAATTGGTTTTCTGAATACCAAAACTGCTACGAGGGCTACAATCGCTAACAACAGCGACGGCAATACCTTGATGCTCTCGATGAGAATATCACTCCACATGACGGCTCCTCCTGTGTAATATGAGCGACATGAAGTGGAATATGGCTCGCCGATTCATCCTTACCGCGGGGTAGCTGGTGGCGGCAACATTCCACCTGGTGCTTTGGTTGATTGTTATCGATGTCTGGTTTCTTTTCTTTGTGTTTCCCCCTCATTTCCCGGCTTCCACCCTCAACCGCTTGATCCATTTAGGCACGCCGGTTAGCGGATCCTCAGTTCCCTCATATTCGAACGCCAGATAACCGCGATATTTCGCTGCTCGTAAAACGTCGAGTACTTTTTTAAAATCAGCTTCTTGCGTGTTGCCATCAGGGGCGGTCACCCAGTCTTTCACCTGTACGGTGATGACGCGCGGGGCAACCAGAGCCATGTCACCATACGGATCAGTTCTGAAATTGCCAGTATCCAAATTAATCCCGAACCACGGGTGATTGCCCACCTTGTCGCAAATTTTGACCATCGTGGCGGCGCGTGCCGTGATGCCGCCGTGATTTTCGAGCGCCAGAAATACACCGCGTATTTCCGCGTGATCCAGGCATATTTTAATGCAATCAGCACACCAGTCAATCGCTTGTTCTTCGCTGATGCTGTCCGGGACGTTGCCGGCAAAGATACGGATGCAGGGCGCCGAAAAATCAGCAGCATAATCGATCCATTTCTTAACGTGCAAAATATCCCTATCGCGCGCTTCACCCGGGGGCACACAAAAATTATTTTGAATCGCCGTACCTGAAATATCCAGCCCGTTAATGAATGTCTTGTGTTTAAGATGATTCAAATACTGAGGCGTGATCTTTTCCGGGAAATAGTACGAGGTTAATTCCACCGCATCGAGCCCCATCCCGATACACTCATCGATAAAATCATCCAGCGTCATCTCACCGGTTTTCAGGTATTTTCGATACGAATACGCGGCACAGCTTATTTTGAATCGCGCGCCTTGCGATGCCTCAGATTCGGTCTGTCGGGCGCTTCCGTATGCCTGGGTTGCACCGCCGATAGCCAAAATGCCTGCGCCAAGCGTACCCACTTTGATGAAGTCACGTCTGTTTACCGCACCGGTTGCTGATTTCGGTTTTTGTCGCATGATTGGTTCCTGTTTTTATTCCGTGAGGAAATTCTAATTGACCTGCACCTCTCATCAAACAAACACTGCAAAAATTCACCCCTCCGATATTCGCGCATTATAAAAAGTGATTTACGGATAGAGATCAACGTTTTTGATTTTAGACGAATAATTGCCTGAAAAATTTACGTTCAATCAACCACAGATACATCAAAAATCGTTAACCTCGATCTGAGATCAGAAGCAAAATCTATAAAAGCGATGAAAAATTGCTCGATACCTTTTCCAGAATGATGATCGGTCAGGCTTAAAAAACCTTAATTGTTTAATATTTTTGACACGTCGTTCATAAATATAATTAAAAAGGGCAGGAATTCAAAGTTTTTTTTTCGCACCATCGTGATGGCTCAATTGCTGTTTATCAAGGAGCGATGAAAAGCGCATGAGGAATCTTTTAGATTTCGTAATAAGATGTAAATTTTTTGCATCGTGCATAGCCGCAAAAATATTTTTCCGGAATGACAGGCTCCCGGCAGAATATTACAAAACAAGCCCAAATACGTAGTGTTGATCCTTGTTCTGAGATCAAAAAATTAATGGTGGTAAACAATAACGAATGATATAAAATTTGTCGCGCAAATGTCTCAAAGCCGAATGACGAAGATGTCGACTGGCTTCGGATTGATTGCATTTAAGCGGCTAAATGCAGCAGGTGTTGAATTTTAATTTGAGAAATATGAAACAAACTGGCTGCAATTCGCTCTGCCGATAGTCCCGTTCGACAGCGGATCTGATTCAAAATCCGGAAAGCGTTCTTGTTTTCGGCATTCGAATCAACTTCAATCGCCCAATAAATGCTGCCGATCCAAAAAAACTCTTGATTATTAATCTTAAAATGTTTAAATTGGCAAATTATTTTTTTATACTCCAGATTGATCAGACACTAATGCCGATAGTTGAATGGTTTGCATTGCAGCGAATCAACACCTTTCAATCTGCATTCCGGGTGATTGCAGATTTTTATTTGCCTTGACGTGCCCGGGCGGGTGCATGAAAGCTGCTGCCAATCTGTCTGCTCCTCAACGCGCTCCCATTTATGGCTCATTCATTTCGACTGCGGCTTTCGGGATGAAAATACGAGGTTTAGCCGGCATCATTGCAAATTTTGCTGATCTCGGAAAATCGAATTTTCATGAAGAACCTGATTTTCAGTCAGATTGCGCCGGCATGCGATTAGTTGATTCCCAGACTCCGGTTTTGGAACGTGAGAGGCATTGCAAACCCTGAAAGCAACCATCAACTGAGCAATTGCGCAATGAAATAATTTATACAAGGTTATAATCTGGCAGGACATAAAATTAAATAAAAAGGAGGTGAAACTGAATTGAAAACCACCATCGTCAAGAACGAAGAGATAACGCGCAAATGGTATGTGGTCGATGCCGAAGGTATGGTCCTCGGAAGACTGGCAACCCAGGTTGCCCGCATTTTACGAGGCAAGCATAAACCGATTTTTGCACCACATCAGGACACCGGTGATTTTGTAATCATCATCAATGCTGAAAAAATATTACTGACCGGAAAAAAAGCGCAACAGAAGAAATACTTCCATCACACAGGCTATCCTGGTGGCGGTCGTTTCGAGACTTATTCGGATATCCTTCAAAGCAAGCCTGAAAGAATTCTCGAACACGCTATAAGAGGCATGCTTCCCAAAAACCGATTGGGTAGAAAAATTAACAAACATCTCAAAATTTATTCGGGCAGCAACCATCCGCATGTTTCCCAGAAACCTGAGGTATTGGTTCTGAAATAAAGATCATGTCGGACCCGCAGCATTTCAATGAACACTCCGGTTCAACATGCTTTGCCGAATTTACGAAAAAGGAATCCTTTATGAAAGATGCTTATATCGCCGTCGGACGGCGCAAAGACTCCATCGCACGTGTCAGGCTTGTGCCTGGAACAGGCGAAATTACAATCAACAAGCGACCCGTGCTGGACTACGTAAAACGCGAAACATTAAAAATGATCATCGAGCAACCGTTTGAAGTGACAGAAATGACGGGCAAATACGATGTCATGGCAAATGTCAACGGTGGCGGCTTAACAGGTCAGGCTGGTGCCATTTTGCTGGGTGTTGCCAGAGCGTTGATTCGTATCGATGAAGATTTGCGTCCCATTCTGAAGAAGAATGGATTTCTCACACGCGATCCACGCATGAAAGAACGCAAAAAGTACGGTATGGCTGGTGCGAGAAAACGCTTTCAATTTTCAAAACGTTAATTCCTATTCAATTTTAAGCACTACAAATTACTCAATAACACACACCTTTTTTGCCCTTTGGGTGCCAGAAAATCGAATTCTGGTTACAGGGTTTATATGGAGACGTTGTGGCTGAAAATGAAATTGCCCGCCAACTCATCGAAGCTGTAAGACGCGAATTGATTTTTATCGTGTACAAATAATCAAGGCGTAGCTCTTGCTAATCCGTGGTCATTCATGATTCGATGCGTATGAACGAAAAAGGTGGTGGAAGAACCCAATAAGGAGAACGTACAGAATGAATGTCACCTTACAAGATTTATTGATAGCAGGCGCTCATTTTGGGCACCTGACACGACGCTGGAATCCCAAAATGAAAAAATATATTTTCATGGAGCGCAACGGGATTTATGTTATTGACCTCAAAAAAACGCTGGTAAATCTGGAAAAAGCGTATAATGCGATTGCAGAGGTTGTTCGCGGGGGTGAGAAAGTATTGTTTGTCGGTACAAAAAAACAAGCGAAAGACATTATCAAGTCAGAAGCTGATAATTGCGGAATGCATTATGTAAATGAGCGTTGGCTGGGAGGAACGCTAACCAATTTTTCAACGATCAAAAAAAGTATTCGGCGTATGAAAAATCTGGAAAAAATGGCTTCTGATGGCACTTATGATAAGCTCAGTAAAAAAGAAATTCTATCTATAGAGCGCAAAAAAGATAAGCTCGATAAATACCTCGGCGGTATCCGGGATATGAACCGCCTTCCGGGTGCGCTTTTCGTTATTGATGCGAAAAAAGAATCGATTGCAATTGCTGAAGCAAATCGGCTGGATATACCAGTAATTTCATTAATCGATACCAATAGCGATCCGGATTCGGTAGATTACCCGATTCCCGGCAATGATGACGCATTCAAGTCAATCAGTCTCATTACACATACAATCGCTGATGCCGTTCTGGAAGGACGTCAGGGAGAAATTGAGCAACAGCTCGAAGAAGGAACCGAAGAAGAAGCCCCGGAAGAAGTAGAAGAGGATGAAGCCGTTGCAGAAGCTGAGGATTAAGATAATCTAAGCATCCGATGAGCTTGAACCTTTTGATTATATAAATGAATCTAATTTTTTTTGAGATAGCAAAGGAGAACCTGGAATGGAAATTTCAGCAAAACTGGTAAAAGAACTACGTGACAGAACAGGCGCAGGAATGATGGATTGCAAAGCTGCACTCAAAGAAAGCAAGGGTGATCTTGAAAAAGCCAGTGAATGGCTGCGCAAAAAAGGAATATCAAAAGCTGAAAAAAGAGAAGGACGAGAAACCAAAGAGGGATTGGTGGAAGCGTATATCCATCCGGGTAACCGCCTGGGTGTTCTGATTGAAATTAATTGCGAAACTGACTTCGTCGCCAAAACAGATGATTTCAAAAAATTCGCCAGAAACATGGCGATGCAGGTTGCTGCCGCCAATCCGATTGTGATTAATCGCGAAGACGTTCCGCAAGACCTGATCGACAAGGAAAAAGATGTATACTATAACCAGGCGCTTAATGAGAAAAAACCTGAAAAAATAATCGATAAACTCGTTGAGGGCAAGCTGCTGAAATATTTCCAGGAAGTCTGCTTAATGGAACAAAATTACATCAAGGATCCGAACAAGACCGTCAGGGACGTGATGACTGAAGTTATCGCCAAAACCGGTGAAAACATCACCATCCGACGTTTCTCGCGATTTCAACTTGGAGGCTGATGGCTGCCCTTGACTTTGATATAAGCAATCGATTCACAGGAATCCGAAAGCAAGGATTACATGGAAAAAGCTGCATATCATCGGGTTTTAGTAAAACTTAGCGGCGAGGCTCTCCTGGGTGAACAAGGTTTGGGAATCGACCCGGTTGTAGTAAATCGTATCGCAGAAGAAATCGCCGAAGTGAAAGCTCTCGGCGTGGAAATCGGCATTGTACTCGGCGGCGGGAATATCTTCCGCGGTATTTCCGCCAGCGCCCGAGGTATGGATCGCGTTTCCGGAGATTATATGGGGATGCTGGCGACTGTGATCAATGCGCTGGCATTGCAGGATTATCTCGAACGGCATCAGGTTGATACGCGAATTCAAACCGCGATCAAAATGGCAGAAATAGCCGAACCTTTTATCCGACGCAGGGCAATCAGGCATCTGGAAAAGGGACGGGTAGTCATCTTCGCCGCCGGCACCGGAAATCCCTATTTTACAACCGATACCGCGGCTGCGCTGCGAGCTATCGAAATCGAAGCCGACGCGATATTCAAAGGAACCAAAGTCGATGGCGTCTATTCCGCTGATCCGAAAACCAATCGGGATGCCATCAAATACGACGAATTGAAATACATGGATATTGTGAAAAATGGGCTTAAGGTAATGGACTTCACCGCGGTAACCCTTTGCATGGAAAATAATCTACCGATTATTGTTTTCAACCTGACACAAAGGGGGAATCTCAAAAAAACCATTATGGGCGATAAAATTGGAACTAAAGTAAGTGGGTGACAAAATGATCGACGACATTTATTTGGAATCAGAAGAAAAGATGGAAAAAACGCTTGAGAATACCAGGCAACAATTGTCAAAAGTCCGGACGGGGAAAGCCTCTCCAGCGATTTTGGATTCTGTTCGCGTAAATTATTATGGTACCCCAACCCCTCTCAAGCAAATTGCCAGCGTCACTGTTCCCGAAATGCGTTTGATTGTCGTTCAACCCTGGGAAAAAAATATCATCAGCGATGTCGAAAAGGCAATTCTCAAGGCGGATCTGGGTTTGAACCCCATTAGTGACGGAAATCTAATCCGACTTCCTGTGCCACCGCTTTCCGAAGAGAGGAGAGTCGATCTGGTGAAGCTGACCAAACGCATCGGTGAAGAGGGCAAAGTTGCCGTGAGAAATGTACGCCGCGATGCGAATGAAATCATGAAAAAATCGGAAAAAAGCCACGATATTTCCGA
>JAFGMA010000127.1 GCA_016927835.1 Candidatus Zhuqueibacterota bacterium
CGCCTGGGCAAGATCATGGCATGGACGCGGGATTTCCATCGCGTGGTCATCACCTGCCGCACCCAATTCTTTCCCCGCGATGAAGAAATTCCGGTGGAAACCGGTATCATCAAAGTGGGACCGCGGGGTGCCGGTGAAGGACCGCAGTTCACATTTTACAAAATTTACCTGTCGCCCTTCAGCGATGAGCAGGTTCAGGACTATCTGAAACGCCGCTTCCCGTTTTGGCAGCGGAATCGACGGCGCGCCGCATGCGAAATCGTGAAGAAAATCCCCAACCTGGCAGTACGCCCCATGCTGCTGACTTACGTGGATGATCTCATCGGTTCCGGAAAAACTTTTGAAAACGCGTACCAGATTTATACCGAAATGGTAGACGCATGGCTCGAACGCGAACGCAAGCATGTCGAGGACAAAGACGCCCTGCGCGAGTTCTCCGATAAACTGGCGATTGATCTCTTTCTCAACCGTGAAAAACGCGGGGGCGAGCGTATACCGTACCGGGAAATTGCACCGCTGGCGCAGAAATTCGACATCAAACTGGCAACCTGGCAACTGACGGGGCGCTCGCTGCTGAACCGCGATGCCGAGGGAAATTACAAATTTGCCCACCGCTCGATTTTGGAATTTTTGGTGGCGCAGAAAGTCCATCAATTCGATAAGCAGGCGCTCCAAATTGAAAGAAAATTATGGACCGAGCAAGCCCGAAAATTTTTAGAGGAAGGATTCGATAACACGTGCTGGCAGAAAGTAGTCAGCTATCTTCGGGAACATCATTATGATGCAAAATTCCTTGCCACATTAAATATTTTCATTCGCTTCGATCATGCTGAGATTAAAGAAGCTGGTGATTCAAAAAAAGTGATTAAAACCAGAAAAACTTTTGAAATATCAACCCACCCTGTAACGAACAGGGAATTTGAAGCATTCGATCCCTCGCATAAAACGAAGCGCGATAGTTATTCTGATCAGGATGACCAGCCTGTGGTTAATGTTTCCTGGGAAGAGGCGACTCAGTACTGCGCCTGGCTGAGCGAACAAACAGGGGAGAGATACCGCTTGCCAACGGAAGCCGAATGGAAATACGCCGCCAGCGGTGGGGGAAAGCGCCAGTATCCCTGGGGCGCTGAGAAACCCACACCGGAGCATGCGAATTATCGCGACTCAAATCTTGACAAAACGACACCGGTAGGCGCCTATCCCGCAGGCATGACGCCCGAAGGATTGTTCGATATGGCGGGCAATGTCTGGGAGTGGTGTGCCGATTGGTATGATGAGTCAAAGGACGGCCGCGTTGTTCGCGGTGGCGCTTTCTTCAATCTTCCTGACGGTCTGCGCTGCGCCTATCGCTACGGGGTCAATCCACTTAGTCGCGACGACAGTGTGGGTTTTCGTTTTGTTCGCGGCGCTTAGTCATGGATCTCTGAAATTCTGTCCCTCTGAAACTCTGAATCGTAGCGCAAGATGCTTCTTGCGCGGAGTGCGAAAGCTTGCTTTCGCCCGGAAGCGCAGCTTCCGAAAAAATGATCCCGGCAATCGTTTATACCCGATTCAAGCATGAAAAAAATGATTTACGATTGAAGATTAACGATTTTTGATTTTAGAAGGAGCGCTCCCGGAAAAATCGAAGCTCAAGCAATCACGAATACATCTAAAATCGCAAATCGTTAATCTCTGTTCTGAGATCAAAAACAGGAGCAACAGAAGTGGTATACGATAGCTGTTTTCAATTTACCGGAACGGATCGATTTTTAAATGCGCCTGACGGCGCTTAGCTAAAGTAAACTTTGGCACTCCGGATATGGCTTATTAAATTATACAACTTGAATCAAAAAAATGGAGGAAAAAGAATGCAACTTGCTTTCAACCCGATAACGCACGCCTTGAAAATCATTTCGTATTTTACGATATTCACCCTACTCACATGCACGCAGGAGAAAAAAATGGATCAGATTGACGTAAGGGCGCTTCCGGGCGCCAAAACGGTTTGCGTCGTAAAAGGCTCAGGATATTTCCCGGTGATCGCCGATATTGGCGGGGGAGAACTTGCCATTGTTTTACGCGGCGGGGCACCTCATATAGGAATCGGTGGCAGGCTCGATCTGGTGCGTTCCGGAGACGGCGGGATCACCTGGTCGGAGCCGCAGGTGATTGTCGACAGCGAAAAGGACGACCGCAATCCGGCGTTCGGCGTGGCTGCGAACGGTGACCTGGTGCTCGGATACCACTGGCAGGCGGGTTATGATGACGACGGAACCTGGAATCCGGGTCCGTATAAGCAGGATACGAAACTCGCCCGTTCGAATGACCGCGGCAAAACCTGGGAGAAACCGGTTTTCCTCGGTCCGGAAATCCATCGCGGAAACTCCCCATTCGGAAAGGTATTTAAAGATTCGGCAGGCACACTTTACATGCCGGTTTATGGCGCGAAAAATCCGGAGCCGGGCATCAGAATTTCATCTGATACCACGTACACGTTCCTGCTGGTCTCAACCGATCATGGGAAGTCGTGGGGCAGATCCATCGAAGTCGCCCACGGATTGAATGAAGCAGATTACCTGATTCTGCCTGACGGCGATTGGTTGTGCGCAGCGCGTTCGCAAAAGCGGGATGAGCAGGCGATTTACACCTGCCGCTCAAAAGACAAGGGCGAATCGTGGTCGCAACCGCAACGTGTCACCGAAGGCAAGGAGCATCCACCGGATTTAACTCTGCTGAGCGATGGATCGATTTTGCTGGTCTTCGGCGTGCGGCATGAACCATTCGGCATTCAGGGCATGGTGAGCCGGGATTCGGGACATACGTGGCTGACGACGCGTTTGCTATTCGCGGATGATTTGCCGGGAACCGACATCGGCTATCCATCGACCGTGCGGATGGCGGATGGGCGACTGGTCACCGTGTATTACCGCAAAGATGGCATCGGCAAATTTGGCGATCCGGACTTCGTGGGCTGTTTCGGTGTCGTTTATGATGAACAGGCACTGCTGGCGGCGCTGACGAAGGCAAAATGAAAAGGCAGTCAATCGGCAGGATTGGCGTAACAATAGCGGCAGCCATGGGGACATTTGTAGTACCAACCGATATCCCAGCTTTCGGTACAGCCGCATAATTTGCGTTGTCCTTTGGCGCGCTTTTCCGAGCAGCGTTCCCCTTTCGGATGCAGTTCCGATAAAAGCGTGCCATCGATGCAGCGCGAAATCGGCAAACCAGGCATACTGCAGGCATGAATCCGCAGTCGATTTTCATCCGCAATCGCCATCAATTGGTCTGCTTCTTCTCGCCATTTTTCCGGGCTCACTTCCCGGATTTGTAATCCAAACCGTTCCAACCGTAGCTTGACTTTTTTGTACACTGCCATCCAACTGACGGAAATATTGCGAATGCCAGCCGCTGCAAATTCAGGCGCCAGCGTTTTGAATAGCCGGAAGTTAGAGTATTCCGCTCCGTCCGGCAATTTCAGATGTACGATTGGATCGAAACGAATCCGGATCCGTTCCGGTGCGCCGGTCAGGGCAATCAATTGAGGCAGCATTTCCAGGCTTTTTTGCGTCACGGGAACGCGCGGCTCAAGGATTGTGCCCCCCATGCCGGTGATGGTGAAATGAACGAAAAGCTGATCGTATTGCATAATTTGCCGGTTCAGCCGGGGATGATGCAGCAGGTGCTCCGGATTTTTTGTCCAGATGACCACAGTGTGAACCGTTTCAGGCGGACATTTTTCGTGCAAAATCCTGGCGGTGTCCAGCGGAAAACATGCAACCATGTCGATCCGCCGGCTGGCTGATATGACTTTTTTTAAGCCCATAGAATCTTGTTTTTATACGTAACCTGAATTTTTGAGATAGAATTTATCCCGCCACCAAATTGATGGGCAACAATCAAATCTCCGCTAATCAAACAACTTTGTTTGGTCGGCAATTGGAAAAATTGGACTTCAAATTGCCTATTTCACTGGCATTGGCTTTAGGAAATTTGTGCTATGAGTTCCCTGAGCTTAACAGGCACTATAGAAATGGCATCTTCAAATCAAATTTGTACATGTCATTGAGATGACGATGATCGCACGTGAGCCATTTCCCTGAACCGATTTTTCAACGCCGGATATAATTCTTTGAAAATTTGATACATCTGGTTATAAAAGTCAACATTGCCCGGGATGGGATCGACAGCGTTATCGTAGGTTACAATTCGGTGACAGGCTGCTTCCGGATTTTCATAAATGCCGCACCCCAGCCCGGCAAGCATCGCCGCACCGACTGCTGCCTGTTCTGAAACGTTCGCCCGAATCACCTGGCAACCGAAAATATCAGCGATAATTTGCCGCCAGACAGCGCTGCCCGATCCACCCCCTGAAACCACCACAGACGACGTCTTCACGCCGAGTGATTTAAAAATCTCCAGTGAATCGCGCATGGCAAAGGTGACACCTTCAAGAATTGCGCGCGATAAATGGTTCAGCGTATGCCGCAGAGAAAGCCCGATGAATGCGCCTCTTGCGTCAGCATCCATCCACGGGGTACGTTCGCCCAGCAGATATGGCAAAAAGAACAGGCTTTCGGCGCCGGGCGATACCTGTGCTGCGCGATTCGATAAGTCTTCAAAATCAACAACCTGGTTCGCTGCGCAAAAATGTTGACGGAACCAATTGAGCGACAATCCGGCAGAGAGCATTGCCCCCATCAAAAACCATTTTTGCCGCACACAATGGCAGAAAGTATGCGTCCGCAATTCAGGATCATAAGCGATCGAACTCAATGGCGTAAAAAGCTGTCCGCCAGTGCCAATCGTGAGCAAAACGCTGCCATCATCAATGATCCCGTTTCCGAACGCAGCTACCGGTTGATCACCACCGCCAGCGACAACGGGCGTCCCCTTGCGCAGACCGGTTTCGCTGGCGGCTTCTCCCGTGATTTCCCCGACAACCTCCGCAGCCTCGTAAATCTCCGGCAATAGCTTTGCCGGGAGATCGAGTAGTTCCAGCAGTTGCTGCGACCATTGCCGGGATCGCACATCAAAGAGCAGCGTGGAAGATGCATCGGAATAATCGGTTGCCAATTCACCGGTCATTCGAAAGCGGATGTAGTCTTTCGGGAGCAAAGAGATGCGGGCACGGGAAATCGATTCGGGCTCGTTTTCGCGTAACCAGAGCAGCGTGGCAGCCATAAATCCGGCGGCGAGACGATTGCACGTAAGCTTAGCCATCTGTTCGATACCGAGGTGCGCCATCACCCGGTCAACCTGTGAAGCGCTTCTTTGATCCGCCCAGATGATAGCCGGTCGCAGCAACTGCTGGTCTTTATCGAGCAAAACCGTGCCGTGCATTTGACCGGAAAAACCGGCTCCGGCAATTGCTGAAGGCGCTACTTTGGCGTTTGATAGCACCGCGCGGATACTGCGACATGTTGCCTGCCACCACGTTTCCGGATGCTGCTCCGCCCGGGCTATCGCAGGGGCATAAATTTCATATTCCTCCCGTGCGATACCGAGTATTGAGCCGGTTGCATCCATGAGAATGGATTTCACGCTTGACGTACCCAGATCGATTCCAAGCAGCACGTTGTCATTCTTCATTGACCGCACTCCCCGTGAAGCGTTTGGCAGATGCTGATTTTTGAAACATGCATCGCATCGATGCGAGTGTTTTTTGACGGGGGAAGTGAATCCAAAACAGGAACGGCTGGCATCGCGGCAGGCGGGCGGTTCATGATTTTTCCTCAAACACAAAATTCCGGAGTATTCCCAGGTGTTCGACCTCCGCTTCCAGTATATCGCCATCCTGAATCGGAGAAACGCCTTCGGGTGTGCCGGTTGCGATGATGTCTCCCGGTTCAAGCGAAATATAGGTTGAGATATAATGAATGAGTCGCGGAATTTTAAATATCATGTCCGATGTATTCGCCTGTTGCTTGACATCGCCATTAATTTTCAATGAAATATCCAGATGGTGCGGGTCTTTTATCGCGTCAGCCGGTACCAGGTACGGTCCAATCGGGCAGAACGTATCGATGCTCTTGGCAAGGAACCAGGGATGCCCTTTTTCCATAGCTTTTCGCTGCAAGCCGCGTTCGGAAATATCGTTCACGATCGTGTAGCCGGCGACATAATCATACGCATCTTGTTCGGGAATTTTCTTGCCGCGTTTGCTGATCACGATCCCCAATTCAACTTCATGCTCCACCGGACCGCTGCCCGCCGGCAGCACAATGTTCCCCTGATGCGGAATCATCGATGATACAGCTTTCCCGAAAAACATTGGCTCGGACGGTGGCTTGTGACCGGTTTCCGCGGCATGCGCGGCATAATTTCTACCGATACAGATTATTTTCTGAGGACGTCCGATTGGTACCTGGTAGCGAACATCCTGTTTGATGACGAAATCTTTCAGGGATTTGAATTGCTTGATGACATCCAGAACTTCTTTGAAGGATGCGGCTGAGAAATATTCCATTTCAACCATGATTTGCAGAAATGAAAGCAGGGGACCGCGTCCGCTGGATTGAATATCTTTGAAAACTTCCCAACAATAGGTGAAATCGTATTGCCGATGATGGTATTCGATACCGATTCGAGGCTCATTCCGGGGCGTAAGGTAAGAAAATGCTTTCACTTGTTACTCCTATAAATTATTTTCCGGCTGCATGAATTTGGCTTGTGTTTCATCACTTGAGTTATTCATAAAGAGCTGATTCTTAATTTGCATCTAACAAAAAAAACAGATGATTAGCGGAATGATGCAAATTGAATTCAGTTTTAAGCCTGAATTTCAATGAATGATTCAAGGAACGTCAGGCGATGCGAGTGCCTCAGTTTAGGAGGGGGAGTAAAACAACCTGGACATTTTGCTTAATAATAATTTTGATTACTAGCCACTTAAACCATTTGATTGGGCAGCTTCTTTTATCCCACCTCCTGAAATGCCGATCCGGTGCACTCGCAAAAGATAAAATTTAAACGTATTCATTTTTTTAGCTACTGATTGAAACAGATGAAACACGGATTTATTTCACTGTGTTGCTTTTATCCGTGTTAAATCAGTGAAGATCCGTGGCAAAATCTTATTTGCTCGCTTTTTAGTTTGAATGTCGCATTATCTCCGAAAATTCTAACCTTAGTAATTTATATGAATAATCCAGGATAAAAACACAATCGCTGGCGAATGAAAAGCATTAGATCCTTTGAATCAAATGCCTGATTTTATATAAAAATGAAGCGGGAGGCACGATGGTGTTCGATAGCATAATCATGCTCAGAAATAAAGGAATAAATTTAAAAAAAATCAAGAGAAAAAAATATTGATCGGGTAATAGATCGGTTCTTGATTCTCTTCATGGTAATCCTTCTCTACCCCTTCGAATATACCTCAGAAGACGATTTGCGGTAAAGATTTACGATTTTTGATTTGCGAATTTAAGCCTTCGCAAATCGTCTATGGTTAATCCTTGTTCCGAGATCAAAACATTAATGGTGGTGAGCTATTGCTTAAAAAGATACTCACTTTGAGCAAAAATGATGCGTCGATGGCATTCAGGATGAATCTTTTTATTTTGTGATAAGATTTAATTTTTACATCGTGCACAACCGCAAAAAGATTCTTCCAGAATGACAGGCGCCCGGCATCATATTACAAAGCAAGCCCCAATAAGGTGAACTGCTCTTTGGTTCCAGGACAGGCGTGCGGCGTTTGCAGATTGGTAGAAAAATGAGAGCCAGCCGCAAGCGCGGCAGCGTCAAGTTCGAAACTTTCACCTTGACATTTTATCAATTGTTGCCTATATTTTAACTTTCAACTAGTTAGCAAGAGGTATCACAATCGATCAGTTAACCGGAAAAATGACTGGAGAGCGCGCATGAATTGTTTCAAATGCGGGATGGAGATTCAACTGGATATCAAACCCCGAAGCAAAGATACTTGCTCACGATGCGATTCTTATTTGCATTGCTGCTACAATTGCCGCTTTTATGATGTGAAAGCGCCGAATCAGTGTCGCGAACCCATGGCAATCCCTCAAAAAGATAAGGATTTGGGTAATAACTGCCATTACTTTGAAATCCGGAAAGATAAACCAACGGACACCAAAAGACAGATGGATGACGCCCGCAAAAAACTGGAAGATTTATTTAAAAAATGAGCAATTGGCGATTTGAATTTTCCGTTTTGGTCGCCGGCTTTCTGATGCTGCAATCGGGCACGTCGCACGCTTTGAGTCTCCTCCAACAGGCGCAACCGGACACAACTGTCAAAAAGCACACTGTACCTGCCGATACGTCGCAGAAAGTGTCAGCGCCGGATTCGACTCAATTTCACACGCTACTTGATTCGATGCAATTAGCCTCTCCGGGGGCGGATTCATTGCAGCAGGTAAAGGCGAAAAAGCCTGCCAAGCCGACGATCAAGTTTCGTTCCGATAGTGTCGCTGCGATTGATACAAGTTGTCAGTTGGAACACGAGCAATTTTCGGTTTTTATTCACCAGGATACAGGGGATTTGCTCAGGCAATTTGCCGGCAGCAATGCGATTGATCCGGTGAGTACCGGTCAACCGGAATATGTCGGTTTTCACGGTTTGCGATCCGAACAGACCACGATTTTGCTGAACGGCTGTCCCATCACGCACGATCAATTCGGTCCGCTTGATTTGAGTATCATTCCGGTCAAAGCGATTGACCGCATCGAGATCATCCGCGATCCTGCTGATTCGCCGTACCCAAATGCCGGGGGGGCGATCAATATTTGCACGCGAGAATACGAAGGCGCCAAACAGCCCGTGTCTTACGTGTTTTACAATAAGGGCGCGAATAACTGCAGCGATGTTGATGTGATGTTCGGACAAAAAATTTCAACCAATGCGCGCCTGAACGCAGGCATTCTTTATACCAATTATGATGGTGACTATCCTCACAGTCGGCACGAGTCTCAGAAAATTCGAAACCAGGTTTCATCGTACCTCGGTACGAACTGGCATGCGACTTATTTTTTACTTTACAACAAATTCGACACAGATATTCCCGGCATCATTTATCCAGAAACCGGTTCGCCGGCGACGCCCGGGGCGCATGAAAAAATTGTGCGTTACGATCATACGGTAAATCTTCGTGGAAATGCGTTTGCCGATTCAACCGAGGATGTGGCAATCAATTTGTTTTATGTGAGTCAATATCATGAATTCAGAGATCATCCGAACAGCATCGATGAAATCAATCGTAATCGTTTCGGTGGCATCCTGGCGGAGAGTTATTTCGAAATTGCCAATCAAAATATCACGGTGGGAAATGAAATTCAGGCACGGGCGATAAAGGGCGTCGGATCCGATCAGCATGTTCATTATAATAACAGGCTCTTTTTTCGGGACGTGATCGCTGTTTCAAGCCGGTTACGCGTGAAGCTTCTCGGGAGCTTTGAAACCCATTCTGTTTTCGGCTCTTATTTTTCGCCGAGTGGCACTGTGGAATTGATGGAGTATTGGGATTCAAAATTAGCGGTGAATGTTTCGCACGCCAGGCGATTGCCAAATTTTTTCGAGCTGTACCGGAACAATCGTTACCAACAAGGCAATTCTATCCTCAAACCTGAGGAGTTGAATTCGATTGAAGCCCGGCTATCGCTGAAGCGATTCGAATATTTGAGAGCAAACACGAACGTGTATTGGCGCACGGTGAGGCGACCGGTGCGGATGATGGCAATTCCCGATACTGATCGGGTCACCTTTGCCAATTTTGATAAAAATAGTTTCTATGGCGCTGATATCGACCTGTACTGGCAAAGTCATCCCAGGTGGTATTGCGGTCTGCGCGCAGAGGTGTTAGTCGCTTATGATGAAACAGAGACACATCTGCCGGATTTGCCATTGTATAGCGGGCAGGCGTATTTCGGCTTTTTTCAGAATCTATTCAAGGATGACATGAAATTGCACAGCCGATTCTATTTTCGCCTGCCTGGCACGAGATGGAGCCCGTATTATCGATTGCCGGCGAAACCATACAGCTTCACAACTGAGTTGGTTGAACTGCCGGCAGATCCGGTTCTGGATTTCAGAATAGTGGCTGTCATTCGAAGTGTCGAGTTTTTCTTCTCGATGGAAAATATATTGGGACGTAAATACCAGGTGAGATATGGCTATCCCGGACGCGGCAGAAGCATTCACTGGGGCTTAACCTGGAAATTCCTGGATTAAAACCTTGGCGCGCTGACCGAAACGCGTCGTCCAGAATCACCTCATGCAAATTTTCGGATTCACTTGCTGCGCTGCATTCCGCGATAGAACAAGTATTCCCCGATTCACCCATCACGATAGTCTTAATATCAGGATCGCGTTATTTACTGCTACGCGTGGTTGAATCCATTTGGATATTGACGGGTTGCACATCGATGCACTCCGAAGTACCAGGCATCGTGCAAAAAGATTATCAGTAGGAGCATTCGGGAGGGATAATATGAAATACAAAATCGCGGCAATCGCTCTCGGCTTGCTGATGTTGAACTCATGCGCCTGGCATCGCAAACAGGCGAAAGAACAAATCCGCCTTCCGGACTCAATTGATATGCTCTTCTCCGCGGTTGATGAATCGGAAACATTCGGCGATGCGGATAGCTTAATCGCAACGGTTGACAGCCTTTGCAGCGCCCCGATTATTGTTTCCGGAGCGCTGCATCTGGATAGCATCCAGGGGAAAATCGATCTCATGTTGAATGTCGATAGCGAAGATGTCGCGAATACCACACCGGCGCAGCATCAACGCCTGACCGTGTCGCTGAACGAATTCAAATTTCGTTCGCTGGTCAATGCTCAGGTTCGGATGAAACAGGCATTTCAGCAGGAAGAGCAGTACAGCGGATGTCGGTTCGATAAGCAGATATCGAACATGCTGCCGTATATCCAGGCGAATAAGCGTTATGGCAAAATTAAGTGCGACTTGCTCCTGCGAACCATCCGCAACCTGGATAGCCTTCAAGCACCTGATGCCCGAAAACGCGCCTGGCTGGCTATCGATAGAATGCTCGATGAAATTGACCTTCAGAAATCTGAAGTTGAATATGAGCCGTTTCAACGCAGTCCGCGCGGTATTTTCACCACAAAAGGTGAATTACTCGCAGCGTTGAAGCAGCAACGGGAAAATGAAAAAGACACAGCTATCTCACAACAAGCCGATGAAATTATCAGCAGAATTGGAAAACAGCTCTCCGAGCAAGTTGATTCAGCTTTTATTGACGAAGTTGAATTCGTGAAAGAAGCCAATCGCCGATTTCGGTTCGAACTGGCAAAATCAGATACGCTGTCATATCCTGAAGCGGTTTCAAACGCAACGAAAAATCAGGCTGATCGTACGGCTGCCGATTGGTTTCATGAAGGTTACCATGCGCGCGATGATAAGCAAAAAATTCAGTGTTATTCCCGCGCCATTGAGTTGGATCGTCGGTACATAGCTGCCTACAATAATCGCGGAAATGCATACATGAATCTGGGTTTGCTTCAACTGGCGCTGGCTGATTTCAATCAAACGGTTAAATTGGATCCCCAATTTGCGCTGGCGTATATCAATCGCGGGAACGCATTCAAACAATTGAAGATGTATCCCGACGCACTTCAGGATTATTGCAGCGCGATTAAACTGGCGCCTTTTGTCAGTGCGGCTTATTTGAATCGCGGCAACGTGTACCAGAATCTGGGCAAAAATCAGGCGGCAATTCACGATTTTGAAAAAACCATTCAACTCGAACCCGAATCTTATTTAGCATATCATTATCGCGGGATAAGCTATGCGAATCTTGATTTATTCGAAGAAGCACTCAGCGATTTTTCTGAGGTTATCCGCCGGGAACCGAGCTTTGCACCGGCGTATCAGCATCGCGGAAATGCTTTCAGAGGGATGGGCAACGATTCGTTGGCAATCCGTGATTATTTGCACGCCATCGAACTGGATTCCACGTACGCCGCGGCGTACAATAATCTCGGAATCAGCCATAAGAATTTGCATCAATATGATAAGGCGATCACGGCGCATCGAAAGGCATTGGAAATTTCCCCTGACTATACCGCTGCGTATTATAATCTCGGTTGTGTCTATTGGGCGCTCCGGCAGTGGAACGAGGTTATCCGCACCTGGGAGAAATGCCTTGAAATCGATCCCCTGCACGAAAATGCCCGCAAATGGTTAAAGAAAGCCAGGAGGGAAGCCAGCGATTCGAGATGAGACCAATGAGGTGTTGTTCGCCAAGGCATGCACGGGGGAATATTTTAACAGCAGATCGCGTTGACAGGTTGTTCCCGTTGAAAGCGCAGCATTTGCAATGAATTTTAATAAAGCGCCACTGGATTTTCATTGATACTAAAAATTAAAATAATGATAACAATTTGGCAGATATTGCGTAAAGTATCTGATACCCTCTTTTTCCGTAAGATGTTCGGATGGATAGGGAGCATCCTCAAATCACCTTCATAAAACTGATTGAGGAGATGGGATAAAATAAGTTACCCATTCAAATTTATTAAGTGGCTATTGGTCAAAATTATTTTTGAGCAAAATATCCAGATCGTTTTATCCCACCTCCTGAATAATTCGTCTTCTGTTTTGATAGCAAGGACTGCTCCGAAACGGAAGAACAAGGTTCATATCATTCGAAACCTGAAAATTAAATCAATTATGCGCCGAATGGATCAAACACCTTTTTCCTGCCAAAGCTGTTTCGGTTACTTGAATAATATTGTGCCGACTCGCCTGAGATTGATCACTCACCGGATTGAGGCACAACTGCGCTTTTCCCGTCTTAATCATTGCCCGGAAACACCTTCAAATAGATTTCGCAGCGCCTCGAGATCAAGGGTAGCCGGTATTTTCCTGTTACTTTTGATGGCGCTTCAGCTCGCCTCCGCGCAACACCAGGATATTAAATTCGATTGCCTTACCCTGGAAGACGGGCTTTCGCAAACGACGGTGCTGTCAATTCTGCAGGACCGCACCGGATTCCTGTGGTTTGGCACGATTGACGGTCTGAATCGCTTCGATGGGTATACATTTACAATTTATTCCAATAATCCCGCTGATCCGCATTCGCTTTCAGACGACTGGATTACATCGATGTATATCGACAAGCGCGGAACGCTCTGGACAGGAACATTGCGCGAGGGACTCAATCGATACAATTTTGAAACCGATGATTTCAAACATTATAAGCCCGACATCCCGTTGGTTGATGCGCCCGTGTTCAGGAGAACGCTTACCACACTGCCCAGCATTTTCACTTTTTTCAACAGCAATACGATCAAGGCGATTTGCGAGGATCACAACGGAACGTTATGGATCGGAACATTTGGAAACGGAATATTCAACTTCGATAGCAAACAGGAACAATTTGCCCGTTTTGTCATCGGCGATTCGAGCGCGTATAGTTTGGCTCAAAATATTATGGTGATCTGTGAAACTTCCCGTGGAGATCACCATGACCTGTGGTTTGGGACATTTGGCGGAGGCTTGATTCGATACAACGAACAAGCCGGTTTCAGATATTACACGCATAATCCCGCTGATTCTAACAGCCTGTGCGACAATCGAATCACGACAATTTATGCGGACACCGAGGTGGGACGTGAAATTTTGTGGATCGGAACGCTCGGCGGGGGGCTTCAAAAGTTGGATATTGAAAGCGGAAAGATTACGCATTTTATGCATCAATCTGCCGGATCATCGGGCTTGAGCGATAATAATATCCTTTCAATTTTGAAGGATAAATCAGGCATCTATTGGATCGGAACGTTGAATGGCGGATTGAATAAATTTAATTTAAATGGCTCACAGTTTTCACTCTATTTGCATGATCCGTTCAATCCGAACAGTCTCGGAAGCAATGAAGTGCTTTCGCTCTTCCAGGACAAATCCGGCATTATCTGGGTTGGTACCAATCTGGGCGATGGTATCAATAAATTCGATAGCGGAAAAAAGAAATTCACCCGCTTTTTTCACGATCCTTCCAATCCGAACGGATTAAGCGACAATGTGATATTTTCCATTTATGAAGACCGCGCAGGTATTCTCTGGATTGGTACCTACCAGGGGGGACTCAACCGATTCGATCGCTTTAAAAACGAATACAGGCACTATCGATACAATCCCGCGGATGCGGGCAGCTTGAGCGATGATCATGTTCGATCGATTTTTGAGGATAGCCGGGGCAATTTATGGATCGGCACGTTCAACGGCGGATTGAATTGTCTCGACCGAAATACCGGCAAATTCGAGCATTTTGTGCATAATCCCTCCGATTCGACCACGCTGAGTGCCAACCAGGTGCGGGCTATTCATGAAGATAGTCACGGAAATCTGTGGATCGGCACATTCGGAGGCGGACTGAATAAATTCAACAGGCAATCCGGCACATTCACGCATTATCGACACGATCCATCCGACAGCACCAGCCTGAGTGATGACCGGATATACAGCATTCTCCAGGATAGTTCGGGAACGCTGTGGATTACGACCTTCAACGGCGGTTTAAATAAGTTCGATCGGGAAGCCGGGATTTTCACTGCAAATCAACACGATCCGTTCAACGTGAACAGCCTGAGCGATAACCGGGTATTTACGATTTGCCCTGATCCCGGCGATCTGGATGTCATCTGGCTCGGAACTTCGGGCGGCGGCTTAAACAGGTTCGATATCCGGAACAATCGCTTCACTCGCTACACCCAACAAAATGGCTTGCCCAATAATGTCGTTTATGGGATTTTGCCGGATGAGTCGGGCAACCTCTGGATTAGTACTAATAAAGGTATTTCGAAATTTCAACCGAAGACCGACACCTTCACCAATTATGACCTGACCGATGGGCTGCAGAGCGATGAGTTCAATGCCGGCGCCTATTTTAAAAGCAAAAGCGGAGAGATGTTTTTTGGCGGCATTAAAGGATTTAATTGCTTTTATCCTGACAAGATTCAAATAAATACCCATATACCGCAAGTCGTCATTACTTCATTCAAGATACATGATACCGAAATGAAGCATCTCATTCACGCGAATTCCGTGTTGCCTAAAATTGAATTAGGGTATGATGAAAATTACATTTCATTTGAATTTTCCGCGCTGGATTATACCAAGTTAGGAAAGAATCAATTTGCCTATAAATTAGAAGGACTCAATAATGATTGGCTGCTCTGCAGCACGCGACGTTTTGCCAATTACACAAATCTCGATCCCGGGGAATATACATTTCAGGTAAAGGGATCAAATAGCGACGGTGTCTGGAATAATGAGGGCGCTTTTGTGAAATTCCGGATAAAGCCACCCTATTGGTCTACCTGGTGGTTTTACCTGTTGACAACCATCATCGTTTCATTGGGTGCGGTGCTCTTTTATCGTTACCGGCTCAAAGAGAATATCAAGCGATCGCTTGAAATAGAACGCATCCGAATGGCGGAAAATGAGCGCGTTCGCAAAACCCTGGCGGCGGATTTCCACGATGAATTGGGGCAAAAGCTGACGCGAATCTCGCTGTTCAGCGAAATCCTGAAGCGCAAACTCGGGAAAGCATTGCTGGATGCTGATCAGTATATCGATAAAATTATTGAAGTTTCAAAAGAACTATCTCAAAGTACGCGCGATTTTATCTGGACCCTGGATCCGGATCAGGATACGCTGCATGATGCTATGATCTACCTTAAAGATTTCGGTGACGACATGTTCGATAAAACCGGCATCGAATTCAGGGTGAGCGGAATTTCCAACGAGTTGAAGCAGGTGCGGCTGCCGGTTGAATGGCGCCGACATTTGACTTTGATTTTCAAAGAAGCCATGAATAATGTGCTCAAACATGCCGATTGTAAAAAGGTAGCTTTCAAAATAGAATTTGCTCACAAGCAGTTGATGATTTCGCTTACGGATGATGGTGTCGGGTATGATCACGGAAAAATATCCGAAGGCAAGGGAATTCACAATATGAAGCACCGTGCCAAAGCGATTGGCAGCCAAATTACATTCAGTTCAGAAAATGGGCAGGGAACAATCATTTGCTTCAGCGGTGAAATGCCCCAAACGGGTTATTGAATTTTTAGCGTGTTTGACGTAATTTCAACTGAAATCTGAATGCGGCGTATCGTGATGCATGTTGTCCTTGCGCATTCTGCTAAAGAACCGCCGTGATGCGCCTGTATCCCCGGATTTGGTATTGCATTCAACAGAAAGAAATTAACAGCATGCAAAAAATTATCAATTTCCAGCGACCCGATGTTGGACTGATGCAAAGGAACAGTAAAATGATTGATGTAATAATTGTAGAAGATGATGATGAAATACGCGAGAGCCTCGCGATATTAATCAATGGCACTGCCGGATATTCCTGTGTCGATACTTTCGGCGATTGCGAGACAGCTATCCCGGCGATCCTCGGCGATCCACCGGATGTGGTATTGATGGATATCGGGCTTCCCGGAATGAGCGGAATTGAAGGAATCAGACAACTCAAGAAGAAATTAACGGATATCGATATTCTGGTACTTACCGTCCACGGTGACAGTCGGTTGGTATTCGAGGCATTGTGTGCCGGCGCTTGCGGCTATCTGCTCAAAGATACGCAACCGGTTAAACTGCTGGAAGCTATCAAAGAGGCTAATGATGGCGGTGCGCCAATGAGCACCCAGATTGCCCGAATGGTCGTGAGCTCCTTCAAAACATTTCCGCATTCCAGCCTGACGCTGCGGGAGACGGAAGTCTTGACCCAGTTGTGCAAAGGCAAAAGCTATAAAATGATCGCCGAGACGCTCTTCATAAGCGAGGAAACTGTACGGCGCCATATTAAGAATATCTACAAAAAACTCGAAGTCGGCTCCAAATCGGAAGCCGTTGCCAAAGCCCTGAAAGAAAAACTGGTCTATATTTGATACACAAATCCTTCAGGAGTGCCAAAGCTTGCTTTGGCAAACCTTGCCAATCGAGCGGGCATACAAAATCGATCCGCGCTTTTTCTCACTATTTATCCAGCTTTTATTGTTTTTTCCACAAATCACTCTAAAATCGGCATATAAAAATCACCCATTCGGGTAATTGAAATCCCGCCTGTTTATTCATATATTTTTCACTCCGACTAATTTACCTCAAAAAATATGTTTATGATTGCTAATTTGTAAGGCGATATTGTGAAACGTCTTTTAGTGATTGAAGATGATTTGAATACACGCTCAGGATTAATTGAATTGCTGCAGGATGAAGGGTATGTAGTTCTGGGTGCACGGTTTGGATTCGAGGCGTTGAAGCTGATTTCGACTGAAGCCATCGATATGGTTCTTTGCGATTACAGTTTGCCCGATTTAGACGGGCTTCAGGTTTGTCAGGAAGTAAAGAAGCATCGACCGGAGATTTTGCTATTCCTGATAACCGGTTTTTGTAATTCAAAAATGATCAACACGGCGCAGGAATGCGGCGTTGAGAGAATTTTCACCAAACCATTGATGCTGGATGACCTGTTTCAAATGCTGTTATGTTATTCAAAAAACCAGTGTACGTCTCGCAAAGAGTCACAGCCGGTATCTGCATGATAGCCAAAATGAGTTGACAGAACTTTTTGTTTCAGTTTTACAGTCGAGTCTTTATCAGCCTCATTTGCAGGTTTCATAAACAATGCATCAACAAATAGAGACCTGTACTGCTGGCTGAGGCGCCGGCGGATAGCAAATAGCCATGTCCATGTTTCTTCCTCCACAGGGCAGAGCTGGAGAAAGCCAGGCTTCGGCTCTGCCCGGTTCTAAATTGAAATGAATAAGCAACTAAAAAGCGTTAACCTATAACCTGAAAATAAGGCGACATAGTTCCTTCGTGTTTCATGAAGCACCGCCTGCATCAACTGGTTATCGAAATTCAGTGGAAATATGTTGTCGCTTCGAACCATGCAGGTGATGGATTTCTATATCCGGAATCAACTTTACTGCTTCGTTTGATAGATATTTTTTAAATTTTTGCTGAGCTCAGGCATGAGTCATTAGACTTCTTCAAAATAGAACTAAAGCCAGCTCATCCTTCGACTCCGCTCAGGATGAAGCTTCGCTTATTCGATTGATAATTATTAAACTTAGGAGTTCATGGTGAGCGGAGCGGTCCGCCGCTGCGGTCGAACCATGATAGATCTCGAAAAATACCAATTTTGCAGAAGTCTAATGAGTCAAAAGAAAGGAGGTGGGTCGAAAGCAGCGTATAAAATTAAATCACGAAAATTCTGCAAAAAATCTCGTTAACTTTAAGCAATCTGAGAATAACCCATTGGAGGGAAAGGATGAAAATTGTCAGCGTTTTGATATTATTGATTTCAATCGTCGGGTACTCATTATTGAGCGCAGATCTCTGTTTGGCGGCAACGGCTGGCACAGTAAAGGGGAAAGTGATCGATGAAACAACGGATGATCCCCTGTCTTATGCCCAGGTTCAGATTGTCGGCACGCATCTGGGTTCAATTACCGATTTTGACGGTCGGTTTTCAATTGACAAAGTTCCGCCCGGGAAATATGAAGTCATCGCACGTTTTATAGGGTATAAATCCCAGACACACGAAGTCAGGATCAATGCCGGAGAAACCAGCGAACTCAACTTCAGCCTGGTCATTACAGCTATTGCGATGGATGCAATTGTCGTCACCGGTACCGCGGGTGAAACGGAGCGCAAGGCTGTTGGAAATACAGTTGCTACAGTTTCTATGGCAGAAATAGGTGATATGCCGGTTGCCAGTGTCTCCGAAGTATTGAAGGGCAGGGCGCCGGGTGTTGTCGCCATTCCCAGTTCGGGACAGGCGGGTGCCGGAACCGCATTGCGTGTTCGAGGAATGACCTCCATTTCAATGAGCAACGAACCTATCATTTATGTGGATGGCGTCCGGATCGATAATTTTAATTATCCGGATGTGATTGATAAAATTTATGATGATACAGGCGGACAGGAGTCCTCACGCTTGAATGACGTGTCTCCCAGCGATATCGAGCGCGTCGAAGTCATTAAGGGCGCTGCTGCAACGACGTTGTACGGAACCGAAGCGTCGAACGGCGTGATTCAGATTTTCACCAAAAGAGGCACGCGCGGTGCGCCGCGATTTCACTTTGAACATCAGCGGGGATGGAGCAGCATTCCCAAAATCGATGTCGGGCAGATGGTAGTTAACCAGGCGCTGATCGATAGTATCGCAAGTATCTATGCGGATGACCCGGAGATCAATGTTGCCGAGGATTTCCCGAATCTAAAAGTCGGGGCAGATCCTGTCAATTCGCTCTTTCGGACGGCGCCCAATGAGGCGTATGGGATTTCAATTCGAGGCGGAAGCGATTTAGCCCAGTACTATGTCTCGGGTCGCTACCAAAATGATATCGGTTCAGCGGCATCGAATGCACATCGTCGGTACAATTTCAGAGCTAATATCGACGCGGATGTCACCGATAAAATTAAAATTTCCGCCCGCTCCGGTTTTATGAATACGTTTCTAAGACGACCGATGAATGATAATAGCATTTTCGGTGGCATGGGAAACGCGTTTCTGGCGAATCTTTATAATGTCCGACCCGGCAAGCCCTGGGGCGAGGTATTCACAGCGCTGGATGTCGCACCTACCTGTATTACTGATCAGCGAACCAATCGCTATATCGGCAGCTTTGCTGTCAGCTATCGTCCGCTGGGAACGTGGACCAACAAGCTCACACTCGGTATCGATGCGGTGAATACGGAAAATACGCAATTTTTCCCGTGGCAAGGCGGATTTCCGAATTACCCCGAAGGATACAAGTCGAATCACCGCCGAACCAGTACGCGAATTACGGCTGATTACTCCACAGCGTATACTACCAAACTCGTGCAAGATGTCATGGCACAGGTTACCGGCGGACTCCAGGGATTTTTTGACACCGATTACCAGATCACAGGAACAGCCGAAGTTTTTCCCGCTCCCGGAATCACCATTCTGGACGCTGGGGTGAATATTAATGCGTACGAACAACGCCAAAAAATTGTGAATGCAGGATATTTCGGACAATTGCAGTTGGGTTGGCGCGAGCGCGTTTACCTGACCACTGCGCTGCGTTCGGATGGCAATAGTTCATTCGGAAAAGATTTCAATTTTGAATATTATCCGAAGGTTAGTCTCTCCTATACCATCAGCGATGAAAGCTTCTGGCAGAAGATGTGGCCCGGTTTCGTTCCTTCGGGATTCTGGAATTCCTTGAAGCTGCGCACGGCGTATGGCGCAGCCGGTCGTCAACCCGGGGCTTATGATGCCCAACGGACATGGGCGGCAACTAAATTAGCCGGCGTTTCCGGCGTGACGCCCAGCAACGTGGGCAATTCGGGCTTGAAACCGGAAAAAAGCGTCGAACTGGAAGCGGGTTTTGATGCCGGATTTTTCAGCGATCAATACGGTCTGGAATTTACCTATTATAATCAGGTCACCAACGATGCCCTTTTACTCAGGCGCTATCCGCCTTCTCAGGGATTCGTAAACACCCAGTTGGATAACATCGGTGAAGTCAGGAATCAAGGCTTCGAATGCCTTTTCAGGGCAATCCCAATCCGAACCGCGAAATATGAAACCATTTTCAACATAAGCGTTGCCCAAAATACCAATAAAGTGGCTGATATGGGTGGTGCGGCTGATATACCGTTCGGTTTTATCGGTCTTGTCAAGCAAGACTACCCGATTTCTTCGTTTCACGGTCAAAAAACCGTCGGTGTCAATTACGATAGCACCGGCTACGGGAGTGCAATCATCTCCGATGACAAGATATTTGTGGGGCAGGCATTGCCCAAATGGAACGGCTCATTCTCACTCAATTTGAAAGTGCTGCGCGATTTCAGAATCTATGCGCTGTTCGACTGGGCAACCGGTATGAGAGTCTACAACGGAACCAAAGCATTCATGATTCTGTTTGGAAGCTACAAGCCGGTGAATGACATTTACGACAAATTGGACAATCCCAACTTACCGATCGAGGAACGTCATCGGTTACAAAAAGAGTTGGCTTATCTCGATCCCGCATGGGATGCCAACTTCGTTGAAGATGCGGATTGGCTTAAATTCAGGGAACTTGCCGTCACATATTCGCTGCCCCGAGAATGGAGCAGAAAATATTTCCTGGGCTACTCAGCGAGCGTCACGTTTTCCATGAGAAATATTGCAACCTGGACTGAATACTCTGGCGCTGATCCTGAGGTAAATTTCAATGGACAGAGCAACCTCACGCGTGGTCATGACTTTTTCACCGTGCCAAGTGCCCGCCAATTCACATTTTCATTCAACGTGGATATTTAGGGCGCTCAGGTTAATTTATTTTTGTGAAAGAGTAATTGCATAAATTCAAGTGATAATGCTACAGAACGTAAGTTGTACATTCGGTATAACTGAATTCAATCCGGGTGAGTTTATTCAAAATCCAATTATCGGAGGAAATGTGAAGATGATTCCAAAAGCTATAAATAGATTTTTAGAATTGTCGGGTATTTTTTTAGGTGTCTCCGTGTGCCTTTTATTAACATCGGGCTGCAATATTTTTGATGTGACAAATGAAGGCGAAATCATGGAGGAAGATCTTAATGCGCCGGTTGCTATCGGGGCAATCGTTGCCGGTGCCGGGAGCGATCTCTCTGTGGCTTATGGAGACCTTGCAAATGTGCCGTTATTCAGCGGTATGCTCTGCGATGAAATTCAGCACGTGGGTTCGTATGCTTCTTTCAAAGATGTATACTACGAAAATCGCGTGATCCAGATTGATCAAGTCTTTATGAATAATTTTTACAGCGATTGCGCCGTGGCGCGTTGGTCTGCCGATGATGGCGCCCGCAGGATAAAGGAAGTTCTGGGAGATGAAGCCAATTCATCACCGGATGTTGCTGAAATCCTCGTTTATTCAGGATTTGCTCATCTGGCACTCGGTGATGTATTCGGAAGTGTACCCATCGATGGCGGACCACTGATTTCCCAGCAAGAGGTGTATCAACGCGCTGCCAATAAATTTACCGAAGCCATTACCGTCGGACAGGCAGCCGGCGCCGGAGAATGGGTCGAGGCTGCGAGAGCAGGTCGGGCGCGCGCCTATTATAGCATGGATGAATTTGCCCTTGCAGTCGCCGATGCGCAACAAGTTCCGGCTGATTATAGGTTCGATGCACGCTTCGCGGAAGGCTCGGACGATGAGAAAAACTGGAATTATTGGGCGAATATTACCCGACTCGAGGTCAGTGTTTCCCCTGAAATTGTGGGTTTATACGAAGAAACCAATGATTCCCGCATTAAAAGCACCTTTGCCGGAATCGGCGGTGATGGCGTGCATGATTGCTACGTTCAGTATAAATACACCGGGTATTCCTCGCCGATTCGCCTGGTCGGTTGGCAGGAGATGGAACTCATTCAAGCTGAAGCCAAACTTAACGCAGGCGATCTTGCCGGTGCTGTTGCACATATCAATACGGTACGTGCGGCTGCATTAAACGATTCAACTGGCGTTCCGATGGAAGCCAGAACAGTCAGCACCAACGCCGATGAAGTAAGGCAATGGCTGATCCACGAACGGCGCGTTGAATTCTTCTATGAAGGACGCCGGTTACAAGATTGCCGGCATTTTGATCAACTGGATTTAATCAAAAATGATCCACCGTTTATTCCGATTTCATCATGGGAAGCGGACAATAACCCCAATATCGATTAAAACCTTCTTTATCTTTTATCTTAGCTGTATTTGTTCTCCTCTCCCCGGGCGGGGTCAGGTTTGCCGTGGCTTGATCCCGTCTGGCTTTTAAAAATCACCCTGCATACATCGTTTCAGTCGATTTCACCTGCGTATCATGCAAAGCAATTTTGCCCGGATTATAAATAGTGCTTGAACGAAAACTAACATTTTCGTGCTGAGCGGAGTCGAAGCATAACGTATTAACAAGGACTTATCACCCTTCGGCTCCGCTCAGGATGAAGAAATAAGGGCTTTTCGTTTAGCCACTAAAGCCTATCCGAAAACCCTCCTTGTCATTCCCGAGGTCCGTTGATCGGGATTCCAACCACGGGAATCCATTTATAAACAGGGATGGTGGATTCTCGTGGGCGGCACCCCGCCTAAAACATGCGGGAATGACAGTTTTTCCCTTATCCAATTCATTCTTAAAATAGGTTTTCGGATAGGTTCTAAATAGGCATCAACACGATTTTTTGAACTTGCCTTTAGTTTATGAGTATGATCTTTCTGCCGTCAATTGCATGCATTTATGGCGGATTGAAGCACCCTGAGTGTCCTGCTGCCGGCATCACCAGGCAATTGATCCGCACCGGAAGTTCCTGCTCACTGAAGAAAATAGGTCAGCAGATTTCGCTTTGGACATTTTGCTGCAACATATAACTTTCACGACACTTCGGCGATGACTATGCAAAGACGTCACCTGCTAAAATTTTTGGGATTGCTGGGCGGAGCATGGATCGCGTCTGGCACAAAATCCAGCCATTCCATGACAGAGCCTGCCAGCCCGGAAGAATTTAAAAGCTTAAAACATGAGCCTCCCATCAAGGCAGAGATACGGATCGAGCGCGGTGGACCCCGTCTTTTTGTCAATGGTGCAGAAGTGTATCCGCTTTTTGCCTGGAGTTGGCGTTTGCTCAAGGTTACCCCTGATTTCAAATCCGCCGGCATCAACATCATTTATCCGATTTTGCAGGTATCAGACGGGTGGCGTCAGCCAGAGGCATTCGATTGGGCACAATTCGATAGCTTTTTCGCCCGGCTCCTCAGTCTGAATCCCCATGCCTTTTTCCTGCCCCGTCTGCTATTATATTTGCCTGATTGGTGGAAGGACAGGCACCCTGAAAGCTTGATCCAAACCTGCTACCCGTTTGACGAGAGCAGAAATATCTCCACGCCGGAATTATTGATCGGCGAAGGCGGGCAGCGCTGGTGGCGCGACAATCCGCGCGAATCCTCTTTCGCATCGCCTGCCTTCAGAGAGGACACGGCAACGATGCTGCGGAAATTTTTGCAGCACTATGAAGCATCCCCGCTTCGCAGCCGGATCATCGGTTACCACATCGGGCTGGGCACAACCGGTGGCGAATGGCATTACAGCCACGCGTCATTTTTACCGGATCTCAATCCGAAAATGGCTGAAAAACTGGGATACGTACCCGAAGCAAAAGAACGGCTATTCAGCTCGTATGGTCTATTCAGGGATCCGCATGAAGAGACGAGAACAATCGAATTTTATCGCAAATTTCACGCGTTGAATGCAGACACCATCCTCTATTTCGCGCGAATTCTCAAGCAGGAAACCGGACGGCGATTGTTGTGCGGTGTGTTTTATAATTATCTGCTGGAAAATGTCTGGATGCAAGAGGGCGGGCATCTTTGTCCTGAACCGATTTTAAAATCCGATGATATCGATTTCATTGCCTCGCCATACACCTATCAGGGCTCGAATGTCAAAGGGAGCAAGCAGGGAGAAACCGATGTGTTCGATCACGCGGGCAACTGGCTGGGACGCGGAAGGGGTGTTGCCGGTGATGGCGGGTATCGTATTTTGATTGAATCGGTGAAACGGCACGGTAAACTCCCCATGGTCGAAATGGACCCGGCAACGTTTGTGGATGCCAACCGAGATCCCAATTTTGCCGGCTCGGGCAGCAATACCCTGCAAGGGTCGATAAAATTGCTGCAACGCGATCTGGGGCAATTGTTTGCGAGCGGCTGCGGTGGCTGGCTTTGCGATATCGGCTCTGTGAAAGGCGATGGGTGGTATTCAGCAACGCCAATCATTAAAGCTATTCGAAAACTGGCTGAATTGGGCGACATACGGAAATATCTGGATCTGAGCTCGGTAGCCCAAATTGCAGCGGTGTACGATGCAAAGACCTTCTTCGTTACCAGGCACTGGCGATCCGAAGAGGTGTATGAAAAAGGAGCCAGATATATGGACTACTTCGGCAACTGGTTCCTCAATTCGCAATCGCGAGCATTGCACCGCATTGGCGCACCGGTAGATTTTTTATACCGTTTCGATCTTAAAAAGGACGATGTAAAAAAATATCAGTTGTTTTTGATGGTGAATAGTTTTTATTTGACGTCGGATGAGGTTAAGACATTGCGCACAATATTCAGAGACAGTGGTGCAATCGTCGTCTGGTTCTATGCGCCGGGATTTGTCTCCCTGGAAAAACTCGATGTGCAACAGATGCAGCATTTGACGGGTTTCAGCTTTGACATACTCACCAAACCCGGATCAATGATGATCGAATGCAGGCTCCCTGGTGAGCCGAATTCGCTGCCAAATAAATTTGGAATTGAATCGGAGCGCTATCCGCGCTTTGCTGTAAATGATCCGGCGGCGCAACCGCTGGGCTTCTGGCAGGATCAAAAGGACGCAGTCGCTTTTGCAATTAAGGAGGTCGAGGGATGGCATTCAGTATATGTGGGTACGGCACCGCTGCCCGTGGAAATCCTGCGCTGGCTGGCGCAAAAAGCCGGGATTGCACTCTGGAGCACGCAGCCTGATATCATCTACGCGACAGAAGATGCAATCACGCTTATTGCCACAAATGAAGGGCAGCGCATTCTGAAATTGCCGAAGCCCATGACAGAGGTCACAGGGGGCGAAAGGGCATCCGTGCATCATTTAACGCTGGAATTTGGTGAAGTGAAAATATTTGCCGCGAAAAAATACCTGTCGGACTAAGAGCCTATCCGAAAACCTATTTAAAAGAATGGATTGGATTTGGCAATAATTGTTTTTCCCGCATCTTTTAAGGGAGAATCCACCATACTGCCTTATAACCTGGATTATTGATATAAATTGCGTAAATCAGAATTTTCGGAAATTATGCGACATTCAGACGAAAAGCAATCAAATAAGATTTAGCTACAGATTTTCACTGATTTAACACGGATAAAAGCAACACAGTACAATAAATCAGTGTTTCATCTGTGTCAATCAGTGGCATAAAAAAATGAATACGTTTAAATTTGAAAACTATCCCTTGCGAGCACACCGGATCGGCGCATAAACTGGGGCACTCTCATCGCCTGGCGCTCTTTGAATCATTCATTCAATTCATGCTTAAAACTGAATTCAATTTGTGTAATTCGGCTAATTATTTGTTTTTTTGTCAGATACAAATTATGAATCAGTTTTTAATGAATAATTCAAGATAAATGGATTTCCGATCAACGGACCTCGGGAATGACACGGAGGGTTTTCGGATAGGCTCTAATAAACCAATTAAATACTATAAGAACTATGTCTTGCGAAGGAAATGAAGGCTATGGCAGATGCACGCTATGAAAGTTATATGGGTTTGGGACCGAGACGAATCGCGCACTGGGAGCACTGGTCCTGTCCCGATGCAGAAACGTATATCACCGGCATCGATTATTATCAACATCCGAAATTGTGCCGGGAGAAGCTGAATAAGTTGTATCCGGAACTGGGTCTGCCCATCCCGAAGACCGATGATCCAATCCCGCATCCCACGCTCGATCTCACCGGGCAAAGCTCGAATTGCGAGCGGCACACAGTTCGCTGGGGCGATGGCGAAAGCGGAACCTGGCAACACGGCGAAGCCTATTTCAATTCTCCCGAAGAAGTGTATGCATTCAGTCCCCTTGAAAAAGCCGATTTCACCGGTTGGCGGCATGTGGTTGAAAACTGGGATTTTAGCAGCGAAGATGTTATTTACCAAAAGCTCATCGGGAGATTTCCCGCTGAATGGGGAAATCGCGCCCCGGAACACAGTTCTGCCGGAATTGGCTTTTATAATACCATGTTCATGTGGCCCCTGCTGACTTTTGGCTGGGAGCTTTTCATGGAATGCTGCCTCGATCCGAGGTTCGATCGTATCATGGATGAATTCGCAGAAATTAACCGGCGCGTATTTCGGGTGTTCGCCCGGCTGCCGGTCAACTTTGTGGTTTGCCATGACGACATCGTTATCACGCGCGGTCCGGTTTGCAGCCCGTCATGGATGCATAAATTCATTTTTCCGCGCTACGAGGAATTCTGGGGCATGCTGAAAGATGCCAACAAACGCGTCATTTTTATGTCGGATGGCTGCATGGATGCTTATGTGGATGATGTAATGGCTTGCGGCGCACTGGGGATTATCAGCGAACCGTATACCGATTACAAAGCCATAGCCCAAAGATATGAAAATTGTTTCATCGCCGGTGAAGGTGATAATCGAATCTTGATGCGCAATCAGCCCGCTGAAGTCCGGGCGATGGTTGAATCCATGGTGGAAACCGGCAAAATGTCCGGCGGCTACATGATGTGCATCGGCAATCACATTCCCTGGAATGTGCCCCCCGAAGCAATTAAACGCTACCTCGATTATTCAGCGGAAATCGCCTATCGATAAAAAAATCATCGAGGAGTGCGAAAGCTCGCTTTCGCATCACATCCTAAAAAAAAACACCAATCCACGGAGCCAAATCCGATGACCAGCCGAAAACGTTTTCAACTCGCCATGCAGCACATTGCCCCGGACCGACCGCCAATAGATATCGGCGGCACATCGTTAACCGGCATGCGCCCGATCTGCCAGCAAAAATTGCGTGAATTTTTAGGAATCAACGATCAACCACAAAAATTCAACGGCAATGTCGATGAGCGAATTTTAGAGTGGGCGTGCACCGATTTCCGTTCGGTTGGGCGGATAGTCGACCTGCCTGGTCCGCACGCCCGGAAACTCTCGGAAACATCCTTCGTCAACTGCTGGGGCTTTCAACGAGACGTTATCCAGGGCGAAAGCCAAATTGTGCATTACCCGCTGAAAGGAGCGACGTACCATGAATTGAAAACATTCCGTTGGCCCGAACCGCGCGTTGATGAAAATCTGCTTCAAGCGTGGGAGCAGCGCGCCCGGCAATTGAAGGCTGAAAACAAATACGTCATCATCGCCGAACATCCGGTTTACGGAATTCTGGAATTGGGCTGCTGGATGTGCGGCTATGATGATTTCCTGTTTAAAATGGCTGCGGATTCCGATTTTGTCCGCCTGTTCTTCGACGAAGTATTGCGCATCCAACTTGAAGTCATCCGGCAATATTATACGGTGCTCGGACCCTATATCGATCTAACCACCAGCGGGGATGATTTCGGCATGCAAAACAGCCCGCTGATTTCACCCGAAATGTTCCGGCGACTGATTGCGCCCTATTTCAAACTGAGAATCGAACGCACCAAAGCCCTGGCAAAATGCCTCTACTGGCATCACTCATGCGGCTCCGTCTTCGATCTCATCGAACAATTAATCGAGTGTGGCGTGGATATTTTGAATCCCATTCAAACATCTGCTGCGAAAATGCAGCCCCACCATCTGAAAGCAGCATTCGGCGATAAAATAGTATTCTGGGGCGCTGTGGATGTTCAGCAGTTTTTGCCCTGCGCAAGCCCGGAACAGGTGCGCAGTGAAATTTTATCGCTGATGAATAGCCTGGGAGAAAATGGCGGATACGTCATCGCTCCGGCGCATGAGATGATCGAGGATATTCCGCCGGAGAACATTGTCGCCTGGGTGGATTCGATGCACGCCAATACCGATACCTCGCGTGAAACCAACTAATCCGTTGGCTAATTTGGGTGTGGCTCTCTTGAAACTGCCATTGATTCAGGCATTTTGAGTAATTTATTCATGAGCCCAGTTTAAAAACCACTAATTGCACAAACAAGCACGAATTGGGACAAATTAAGTTCAATAAAATCAGTTGGTGAAAATTAGTGAAATTCGTGGTTCGACTCTTCTTAGAGTGGACTCATAGATAAAATCTATCATTCTATGGTTTTCATTCAGTTAATCAAAACAAATTTTCTGGCTTTCGTATAATTCGTTTCTCGGTATGTGTCGGAACCCATAAATGTCAAGCTATAATAATAAATGCCAGTTGGCAAACCACTTCCATCAAACTCGATACGATAATTGCCAGAAGGTTTCCATTTTTCCGATATTGTTCTTACAGTTTTTCCAAGCATATCAAAAACAATGAGTTTCACGACACCAGCATGACTGAGTGAATATTCGATCGTTGTCATTGAATTAAATGGATTCGGATAGTTCTGGCGGAGGTGTATCCTATTCGGAAAATTGCGTTTTGTGTTTTCCTTTATCGCTGTGGTTATATTCCAGAGTTCCGGATCATCCAGCACAGTTGTTGATCCAATCCTCTGAAAATACCTTGCTTCTTCTTCGCTTAAGCCGCCATAGAACGGATTATCGACGCTGCTTTCCAGGTAAATTGTAGAAAAGATAACGCAAGCCATCAAGTACGATCCTTTGAGCGAAGGATGATTCCAGTCGCTCCGGTGCAGGTAATGCAGTGGAAAGCTCTTTTCTTCCAGAACCGTATTCCATGCCCAGCCGACCGGAGCTATCATAAAACCGACCTCGTTTGAATACTTCAGGGTATTGTCATAGATTTTGAGTTGCATATCGGAATACGTATCCGTCCATCCCTCCAACCATGTCATTCCGTCTTCATACGCCCATGGTAAGCAAAAAACCATTTTCGTTGATTTGCAATTTGCACGTATTTTATCTCGCAGCGTGATTAAAGCCGGAAGCACCGGGTGACCGGTATAAGTATCCGGATAGGCAGTGTTACTTCCTACCCCTTGAAGAATAACGTAATCCCAGTTTAGTTCATTGATTTTGGCTACTGTGGAGGGTCTTTCTGCATGATCTGAAAGGTAGAGTCCGCTTCTGCTTTGCTGGTCGATGTAAACTTCCTTTCCGGAATTCTCAACCAGATTTTTAAATAGAGAGGGTAGATCGTCGTAGTTGAAATAGCTGCTGCCAATAAATAAAATTTTGTGCGGTTCTTTATCAAACGCCGGAATGCCGCCGATGGCTTCAAAATTTAAGCCGATAACTAGAGCCAACAGCAGACCTGGTATTTTTCTCAAATAGTTCATGATCATTTTCCTGAATGATTCCTGATTTTCTGAAATGAAACTAATAATCCATGCGTAATTAAATATTTGCTTTGGAGTGCATCGACTGTGCCGATGCATTGAATTGACGCAGTCAATTCAAATAAAGGATTTCTTTTTGGAATGACGCATGATATCCTGCGATCCCGGGCGCTGTGCACCTGCTGCTTGATGTTGATTGGATATCAATGAAAAATGCCATTAATCAGGCACATGATATGGATAGCATCGAATATCGACGTACGCGAACCCGGTTTTTGCACAGTCTTCTTGTTCCTTAATCCATGATTCGATACCAATCGCCATAATGCGGTTTCCATCAGCCAACAGAGTGGGATAACCTTTTGCAATGCCTTCTATTTTTTCGCATGGATAATCTTCGCATGAAGCGCAGATATCGATATTTTTTTCACGAGCGCAATTCCTGATCGCACAAAAAGGCGGACCACAACTCGATTCCCGACAACTGCATGCGTTTTCAGATGTTACGAGCCCACCCAGAAATTTCCAGAAATCCTTGAATCCGGGAATAGCTTGTCCCCAGTGCTCATACCCTTCTTTTTGCATGGCTTCCTTCAATGCCAACGCTCTGTGCGGAATGCGGCATTTTTGAGCGCATAATCCGCAATATAATCCACAATATGTTACAAGACGTAAATCACTCATTTTTTTAGCCTCCGGCTGTTCGGAATCAAGACGGCTTTTTGATCAGGTATAATGTGATTTACGGCAAATATCAATTTGATTCATTGCGCCGCTGTCAGGTTGGCGGCTTCCAACACTCTTAATATCCAGCAGCTATCTCGATATGATGGCGGCGGTAAGGAGCGAAATATCGGTTTCAATATACTGAAAAACTGAGTTTAATAAAAACAAAATTTATCAAATCAGTAAAATAATTTCGTTTGTTTCCCAGGTTCTACGGCTGATCGAATTATCCGCTTGACATTTTTAAGGAATACACCTATATTAACGAAATTCCAATAATCGCCAGCGACGCTATCCATTCAAGCTGAACGCCATGAAAAAAACACAGCTTTCCCTCGACACTGCCCGGCGCATCATTTTGAAGTGCCAGTTGCTACATTTCGATTCGGAGTTGTTCCCTGGTAAAGAAGGCGTCATTCAAGCGATCGAAAAATTGGGTTACGTTCAAATCGATACCATTGCCGTTATCGAACGGGCGCATCACCATACTTTGTGGACGCGACGCCCGGATTTTGAACCGGCTATGCTGGATGAATTGATGGCAACAGATCGCCGCATTTTTGAATACTGGGGGCACGGCATGTCGTATTTACCTGTGAGCGATTATCGATTCTACCTGCCCCGGATGCGCAGCTTTTATAATCCCCGTGGCAAATGGGAAAAAGATCGCATCGAAAAATTCGGATACATGCTGCAACCGGTATTGGAACGCGTCCGGCAGGAAGGCGCTTTGAGTTCCAGTGACTTTGCCATTCCCGATGACCGGAAGCGCGGGACGTGGTGGGATTGGCGACCCGCGAAAGCTGCTCTGGAAATCTTGTTCTGGCGCGGCGAATTGATGATTACCAGACGCCGCAATTTTCAACGCTTTTATGATTTAACCGAACGTGTGCTGCCTCCGGCTGTCGATCTACGGTTTCCGGATGAGCAGGAACTGGGGCACTTTTTTGTTCGGCGCGCATTATCGGCGCTGGGTGTGGCGCAGGAAAAGGCGATCCTGAATCATATCCATGCCGCGGGAAAGGATTGTATTGCCAACGCCTTGTGCGCCCTGATGGAATCCGGCGAAGTGCTTCGAGTGCAAATCGGATCAGACCGCGAAATAGATTACTATGCTCTTCCCGCTGCAGTTGAAACGGCTGACCAACTTCATGCATCAGATTCAACTGTACATCTCTTGTGCCCCTTCGATAATTTAATCATCCACCGGCAGCGATTAAGCCGTTTATTCGAATTCGAATACGCGCTGGAGTGCTACCTGCCGCCGGCAAAGCGCAAGTTCGGGTATTTTACACTCCCCATACTGTGGAAAGAAAACCTGATTGGCAGACTCGATCCCAAAGCGCACCGCCAGACTAAAACGCTTATCATTCGGAATCTGGCATTTGAGCCACAATTTAATGAATTTGATGAATTTATCCCGGCGTTTGTCAATAAGCTGAAGCTGTTTGCCCGGTTCAATCGCTGCGATGAAGTCGAATTTGAAAAAATAGAGCCGAAGCATTTAAAGCATAAACTCGAAAAAAACTTAAGATAATTCTAATACAAAGTGCTATCACAGGAATCACCCGCGATGACGAGCCGAGAACTGGTAAAAGCAGCTATCTCCCATAAAGCAACTTCGCGAATCCCCTATTTTATCGGATTCACACCCGAAGGTGAAAAAGAATTGCAGAAGATCATTGGCGACCGAAACGCCACTGAGTTTGCTGACAACGATTTTCTGCGCATCGGTCCGCCCTGGTGGGGATGGTTCGAGCTCGAGGCGGATTGGCGCGGGCTCGGATCACCAACATCAGCCGCAAAAGTGATTGGCAGGGGCAGCTATGCTGCGTTTTTCGATCTGCTGAAAAAGACGCGTGCGGATATGGATAAATATATCCTGGTTACGGTTTACGGATCGCATTTCGAAAAAGCCAACTTTGCCCGGGGCATTGAAAATTTTTTGGCAGATATGGCAGGTGATCCCGTATTCGCACAGCGGTTACTCAACACGATCATCGAGAAAAATATGGTGATGCTGGAAAATTTCCTGATAGCGCCGGAAATTGATGGCGTGTTGCTCGGGAGCGATTGGGGCACTCAAATTGATCTCATCATGTCGCCCGATACCTGGCAGGAGATGATTCGTCCGGGCGAACAGCGGGAGTATGATCTCATTCACAGTTATGGCAAAGATGTCTGGGTACACTCGTGCGGCAAAATTGACAAAATCATCCCGTCGCTCATCGAAATGGGAGTGGATGTCCTGAATCCGGTACAGCCCGAAGCCATGGACCTGGCGGCATTGAAACAAACATTCGGCGAAAAATTGTCATTTTGGGGCGGACTCAGTACACAACAAACATTGCCAAACGGCACTCCCGAAGAAGTTAAAGAAGAATCGCGGAGAATTAAAAAGCTGATGGGGGAAGGCGGCGGTTTTATTTTCGCGCCGGCACAGGAAATTCAAGATGACGTGCCGGCGGAGAACATAATGGCGCTGATTGAAGTCGCGCGAGAAATGCAATCCCCTGATCCATTCAAGGAATTAATCCGAAATTAGCATTCCGCCAACGAAACTCACCAAGGTATTTTTTATTACTCAAGTTTCGCGCATCTTGCAATGGCTTGAGACGCATAAAAACAATATTTGATAAGCTTCTAAATATTTTTAAACTATCGCTTAAAACAAACAAAATCGTCCTGAAAAAATATTTTGAAAAAGCGATTTCAGTTACACGGTTTGGCTATTAAGGAGATGGGATTAAATAACTTGGACATTTTGCTTAAAAATAATTTTTATTTTATCCCACCTCCTAAATTTAACGCAGAGGCGCCGAGGACGCTGAGAACCGCAGAGAAACGATCTTTATTTTTGTTTTTCCTCTGCGAACTCAGCGGTCTCTGCGTTTCAAGAAG
>JAFGMA010000128.1 GCA_016927835.1 Candidatus Zhuqueibacterota bacterium
AAGAAAGAATGAGAACACCGATTAAACGGATGCAGCGGATTTTAACGGATTTTTTTATTTACATCAAAAAATCAAGTCAATTAAAGGATGGCGGTAAAATTATGGATTTTACATTGAAAATTTCAAATCTTCCACTATTTAACTCTATAAAAACGAATGAATTTTATCAAATACAAAATCAAAATTACTAACACTGTATTGCCATCATTAACTCTACAATCTGAGAATTGGTTTGAAATAAATAGATACATTTAAGTTTATAAAAATCAGTACAAATCAGCCTAATCCGTTTCATCAGCGTTCTATAAATTAAACCCAGATAGTCAATTAAATGCCCTTGAAAAATACCCGTATCTGAGGGATTACCATACGTCCATCTTTTTGCTTGACATTCAACAACGATTTTCTTACGTTTTTCGACAATTCAAAAAAGGGAACATCTCATGCCTGATCAACCGAATATCCTTTTCATTTTCACCGATCAACACCGGCTTTCCGCTGTGGGTGCGTATGGTGAAACACCGTGCCAGACGCCGAATATCGATCGCCTTGCGCGCGAAGGTGTACGCTTCGAAAACGCCTACACCACCTGCCCCGTATGCAGTCCCGCCAGAGCGACAATTATGACCGGTCAATTTCCCCATGCGCATGGCATCCTGTCAAACGTGCACAACCTGGGTTGCAGCATCCAGGAGCTCGAAGATCGACCGCAATTGCTATCGCGAAAACTTGAAGCCGCCGGGTATAACCTGGGTTACTCCGGCAAATGGCACCTCGGAACGGACAGAACCCGGGCGTACGGGGGAACCAATGTGCCGTCCCTGCCCTCAACCGTCGGATTCGAGGGACAGAATTTTCCGGGGCACGGT
Source organism: Candidatus Zhuqueibacterota bacterium (assembly GCA_016927835.1). GTDB lineage: Bacteria > Zhuqueibacterota > Zhuqueibacteria > Thermofontimicrobiales > Sulfurfontimicrobiaceae > Sulfurfontimicrobium. The sequence goes on from JAFGMA010000128.1 coordinate 870, forward strand.
AACGGCGGTTTTAAATTTCCGGAATATAAACAATATCTGGCGGATAATCGGTCTGAACATCGCGTAAAGCCCTGGAATGAAAAAACCACCTGTATCTGGCCCATGGGGGAGTTGGAAGGTCCGGTACAATCCACCGTGCCGTATTTTCTGGCTGAAAATACCATTTCAATGATCGATCGCTTCGGCGCACAAAACAAGCCGTTTTTCATCTGGCACAACTTCTGGGGTCCACACGGTCCGTATTACGCGCCAGCGGAATTCATCGATCTCTATCGCGGGCAGGAAATTCTGCCCTGGAAAAATTATTCCTGGCACTCACGCGGCATCGCAGGACCACATCATGTAAAAATCCACCCGGACCACGAGCGTCTCACCTGGGATGACTGGGCAATGGCGATTCGGTATTATTACGCCTTCGCCACCCTCATCGATTCGCAGATCGGACGCATCATTGAGCACCTGGAAAAAACCGGAATGCTTGAGAAAACGGTGATCATCTTCTCCGCCGACCACGGTGAAACGCTTGGCAGTCACGGCGGATTGACGGATAAAGGCTGGCACCATTTCGAGGAGACGCATCGAATCCCGCTGATCAGTCGGTTTCCCAATCAAGCATACGCGGGAAGCGTGCTGCAAGAATTGATTTCGCTGGCTGACATCTACCCTACCCTGCTGGATATTGCCGGAACAACGTGTGATCCGCAATCGATCCATGGTACATCGCTGATGCCTCTGGTGAATGGCAAAAACATAGAATGGCGCGATCACGTGGTTACGGAATTTCACGGTGTCAATCAATTGTCGAATACGCAGCGTACGCTAAGATACGGGCAGCTAAAATACGGTTATAATTGCTGCAATGAGGATGAGCTTTACGATCTCGGTATGGATCCCGATGAAACACGCAATCTGATTCGGCATCCGGATTATCAAGCCAGGGCGCATGACCTGCGGCATCTCTTCGCCGAATGGATGAAGCAATTCGGCGATCCGGCGGGATGGATGTACCAAAACGTGCTGCGCTATCACCGGGATTAATGCTGGATGCTCACTCAATCCGCCTGGCATGGAATTGCTTGAAATCATATTCCAATTGTCCGAACAAACGCTTTTACCTATAAGGAGATTTCAGATGGTTAAATTTCAAGGTGTTATAATTAGTCTGAGCCTGGTCAGTCTTATTGCGTTGGCGCTATCTTGCAGCAAGGAAAGCTCGAAATGGAAAAAGCCCTTTTTCTTCATCCAGATGGCGGATACCCAATTTGGTATGCATTCCGGGAATGAAGATTTTGAGGAGGAAACGAAGCTCTATGAAAAGGCGATTCAGCAGGCAAATCGGCTGAAACCGGCTTTTGTGGTAATCTGCGGCGATTTAATAAATTTACCGGGTGACAGCGCCCAGGCAGCCGAATTGCTCAGAATTTCAAAAATGCTGGATAAGGGCATTCCGCTCCATTTTGTAGCCGGCAATCACGATGTGGGCAATAATCCAACTCCGGAAAGCCTTCAATGGTACCGAAAAACCATTGGCAGGGATATTTACGATTTTCAACGCGACGGCTGCCAGTTTACCATCCTGAATAGCCTGTTTCTAAAAAGCCCGGATTCTGTCAGGGACGAAGCGAACCGCCAATGGTCATGGCTGACGGAGACGCTCAAAAATGCGACGGAAAATAACTACAAGCATTCTATTATTTTTATGCATCATCCACTATTTTTGCACGATCCGGATGAAAACGATGATTATTTCAATATTACCAAAGAGGTGCGCCAGAAATACATGGACCTGTTTCAGAAATATAGCGTAACAGCGATTTTTGCCGGACACTATCACCGGAACAGCCTCAGCAAATTCGGCAGTATAGAAATGGTCATCACCGGAGCCGTGGGCAAGTCCCTGGGCGAAGAACCGTCAGGCTTCCGAATCGTTTATGTCTATTCCGATCACATCGAACACGAATATTTCGGACTGGATGATGTGCCCGATCCCGAAACCATCTCCAACCGCCTGAATAAATAATCCCGGAGTGCCAAAGCTTGCTTTGGCGAAGGCTCAAAAAACGACACGATCAACAATCCAAACACATCCCTTCCCGCTTCTCTCACCAGCCTCGCTCAGGCATAGCACCGAATTTCAAAAATGCGCGCCAATTCATCCCCCTGCGTACGCGCCACCTTGATTCGAAGCTTCGCTGTCCTGATCGGGTGAATCCAATGTCGGCGCAACCGCACAAAGCTCCCACGAACATCCACGAGCTGCCGCCATTTACCGTCCTGCTCCGCCTCGATGGAATAGTCGGCAACGAGTTCCGGCTGGGCGCTGCGGATCTGCCGGCGATAATTAACAATTTCCCCTGTCAAAAATAACAGGCGCTCCAATCCCGAATCAAACGTGATTTGAATCAGGCGTATATGCTGTGGTTGCTCCCATTTCAGTTCGATCCACGGCGACCCGTTTTTCAATGAAGCCTGCCATTGGTGACTTTCCCCGTCTCCGATATTGCGATTTACGCCATCGATGACATTCTTTGCACTGCCTTCGGCTGTCTCGGATGACGCGCTTATCGTGGCTGTTCTCGCCAAATCCTCTGGATCTTCATTTTTAATGCTGATCAGCGGTTGATCATCTTTTAACAGTTGCTGCTGGAATTCACGGAGCAAGGCTTCATCAGACGCCAGCTTTGCGGGCAGGCAGCGATGTTTCAGACAAAATGCCGCCGCCGTTCCGACAGATTGTCCCATCGCCGCGCAAGTCGCCATGACCCGCGTTGAGGAAAATGCGACATGCGATGCACTGATATTTCTGCCCGCCATTAACAGATTCCGCCGATTCAGGCTGTACAGGGCGCGCAACGGGATATGGTACGGTTGCCGGAAACTGATTTGCCGACAGGGATGTTCATCGCGACTATCGATACCACCGGGAGGATGATCATCCATGGGCCAACCGCCATACGCCACCCGATCCGGATAAACTTCCGCTTGCTCCAATTCGCGCTGAATCAAAATATGATCGCCGATGATGCGCCGGCTCTCGCGCTTTCCAGGCAGCATACCCACCCAGTCCAGCGCCCAATTGATCGCCTCCGGGAATTGACCGCTATTTTTGATATAATCCCAGATCCCGAAAACGATGCGCAAAAGCTCGTGCCAGATTTTGCGGTTATCTTTGATCGTATCCAGTTCCCCGCCCCACTCGATCCACCAGTATCCGAATTCCCAGGAACGTATCCGGCGATGCCTGAAATCGTGCTCTTCAAATTTTCGCGCCCATTCGGGAGCTTTGAAGGGCATGGCTTTATCGAATTGACGTGCGGTAAACAGGATGCTGTTGCCCATCGTTTTCATATCCGTTTTTTCGGGTGCCAGCGATTCGCCGTACACATCACGTCCTTCCCTCCCGCGCATTATTTTTGCGCCGGCAAGTGCAGCCAAGGTGGCATCCCCGGTGCAATCGATGAAGAACCGGGCTTCGATATCCAGGATTTCCTCCAACATCGAGCTGATCGCCCGTACTTTGAGAATTTCTCCATTTTTCACACTGGCATCGATCACTGCGGTGTCAAGGAACAGGCGGATATTCTTCTCCGAGATGACTTTGTCATAAAGAATCAAATCCCACACTTCGAACGAATTCTGGGGATTGGTGGCAACCTCAGTGAGTTTCAGTTCCTCGATAATTCCTGTTTCCCGCCACAGGCGCGTGCTCTCCGGATTATTGGCGCCGACGATATGCATGCGAATTTCGCTGCTGGCATTTCCCCCAAGCCGGGATCGATCCTGCACCAAAATGACGTTTGCCCCGGTGCGTGCAGCAGCAATCGCCGCACACACTCCGGACATACCGCCACCAGCAACGAGCACATCGGTACGGTGTTGCTTCAGCGTGAAGTTATCACTTATTTTTTGTCCCGACTGATTAATCATATTGACGGTTCCTTTCATTATTTTCTCTGGTAATGCAATCAGGGGGAAAGAAGCCATTCCCAGGGATGTCAAAAATTTTCGTCTCGTAAGGTTCATGGCGGTCATTCTGCTCTCAAACCAAACATTTCATTTACTTAAACTGAGCGTTTTCAGGTTCCGGGTTCCCGGTTCAGCGGTTGTAATCTATTGAATTTCCTTTTCTAGCGCCCAATGTTCAAGATATTTTTTTCATCAATTGAGTTATACTTTGCACGGGCACAAATTGAACTTTCATGTCATTGCGAGCGAAACGGAGTGCAGCGAAGCAATCCCATGAGGTTAAGCA
>JAFGMA010000129.1 GCA_016927835.1 Candidatus Zhuqueibacterota bacterium
TGCTTAACCTCATGGGATTGCTTCGCTGCACTCCGTTTCGCTCGCAATGACATGAAAGTTCAATTTGTGCCCGTGCAAAGTATAACTACCTTTCGCAATTTCGAGCTTTTGCATTGATGTTTTAGTACTTAGAACTTGTCAATTCTACAACTATAAAATATTCATCAAGTTAGTTGCGAGAATTTCAATACATATTTTGAATTTTGATTTATATCTGGAGTTCAGGTTTGCATTGTTTAATTTACAAAAAAATTTAAATAATGCAACAATTTTTCTATAGAATTATCGAATTTTATGCTTAATTTTGATTAAAAAACTTTGATTCACTTCTATGTCGGGCGGAATCCCAAGCCGAATAGCTAAAATATCCGCGATTACCCCTTCGAATCGCCCGGGCAACTCCGGAGGAAAAAATGATATAATCACCCAAAGGCATCGCCCCGACAGGCTTGTTCCCGAATGTTTCTATCGGGAAAACATTCGGGCATTACAATTGACCTGATAAGCAATTTGTAAAAAGTATCCGGTAGCGACTTTTGAAATTCAATTTTTTGCAATAATTTCCTTGATTTTTAAAAATATTATATTTAATTACGTTTACTACATCGCTTGACAGAATTCGAAACCACCTCAGAAATCGACTTTCCTTTGATTACGGAACCTAATTGTGTATATCGATTCGCTCCCGGAACCTTTCTGGACAAGAATACCAAAAATCATTATTCAGGTACTTGAATTTTGTTTCGCTGAAGCCCGAGTCAGCAGAAAAGAAAACTTAAGCCCTTAGCACATGTGCTAAACAAATAGAAAAACTCTATTGGATTACGCTTATGGTCAAACAAGGGATCAAAAAGATTCTCATCCTGGCAGCCAATCCCGAAGATACAACGCGATTGAGATTGGACAAAGAGGTACGGGACATCGATGAAGGGCTGCGCCGCTCTAAAAACAGGGATCAATTTGAAATCAAACAAAAATGGGCTGTCCGTATCCACGATTTGCGCCGCGCGCTGTTGGATGAAAATCCCCACATCATCCATTTTTGCGGTCATGGCGAGCAGGCTGGTATTGTGTTGGAAAGTGAGGATGGTAAAGCATTTTTGGTCGATCCCGACGCATTGGGGGAATTGTTTGGCATTCTGGCGGACAATGCCGCCTGTGTTGTTTTAAACGCCTGTTATTCCGAAGCGCAAGCCGAGGTGATGCGACAGTATATCCCGTACGTGATCGGCATGAACGCTGCCATTGGCGATGACGCCGCAATCGAATTTTCGATTGGATTTTACGATGGCATCGGCGGGGGTCAATCGATTGAAAACGCATTCCGGTTGGGATGCAATGCCATTCGCCTGCAAAATATTCCTGAGCATTTAACCCCCGTCTTGAAGGAAAATCCCGAGTTGAAGCTGAAACAGCCACCCATCGAACAAGTACAAAGCGACTCTTTGGAACCCGCCCCTTCGCCAACAAAGGGAATCCATTCCAGTCAACAGGCAAACGTTCGTGCTGGCGACAGCTACCAGGCTGGCGGGGATATTATCATCCAGAAGCCGCCTGTGCAACCGGCAAAGCCAGAAAAAATGCGAACGAAACTAGCTGCCTGGTTGGGAATCGCAGCCGCAATTGCGGTTTTGATTACCTTCGGTAAACCTGGCATGACATTTTTCAAACACGCATTTGAAGCTCTCAGCGCTGCTGCTCAGCATCCGCTATCTGTAGGATTGTATGTATTATTGGTGGTTTCCTGGTTGGTAATCTCCTTACGCTCAAAACGTCATCGAACATTGCTCCATCATTTAGAAAAGCTACCTGAAAAAGATCGATTGAAGGCATTGGAACTGGAAATGGGTCCCATTCCCAAAAAAGGGATCAATGCCGAGCAATGGCTTCGTGGGCGAGCGCAAATCTTCAAGCTGGCGCGGCTGGGGGCGCTATGTATCACCGCAATCATTGTGTTGAGTTTGGCGGTTTACTATTATTTGCATGCCAGCCCTGAAATCATTTCAATTGATGGACAGGTCATTCTGGACAATAGCCCCTTGAATAATGCGACCGTCACCGTTATTGGCGCCAGTGGGCAATGGAAAACCGATCCGGACGGTGGGTTTCACTTGCAGATTCCATCAAATCTCGACTCCGATTCCATCTCTTTGGCAGTTACTTTCGATGCGGCATTTCAAAAATTTCGTCACGACACCACGGTGCATAAAAACGCTGCCAAAGCCCTGCAAATAAATTTGACTTCGCCACTAACGCATATTATCGCCGGACATGTGCTGGAAGAAGGCAGCGGCATACCCATTGAAGGCGCGAAAATCGTTTTGGAGGGCAACCGCGGCAGCGGCTCAACCGATAGTGCCGGCTATTTCCATTTCAGCGCAAAGGGGAAATCCTATGAAGCCGTGGATGCGACCATCACCCATCCGAATTACCAACCGCTTCCCGGTGGACTGACCATTTCAACCGATAACCAAATTTCTTTAAGGAAAAAACAATGAAACAGCTTTATTTTTGTATAATATGGCTCTGGTTTCTTCATGGAATGGGTGCGGCTCAGCCGCCCCTGCTCAAAGGGGAGGTTAAATATCTCAATGGAAATGTGGTGGCAAACGCTTCGTTGAAATTATTAGAACCCGGCGTAAATGGTACCACCGATCCCGATGGTGTTTTTAAAATTCGCCTGCCGGCAGGCTGGCACGTCGGCGATCCGGTAACGCTTAAAATCCAACTGAAAGGCTATGAAATTCTTCGCCCGTGGAACGCTAAAATTACCATCCAGGCGGCAGCCGCTAAAAAGTTGGAGCCAATCATCGTAGCCAAACAAGAACATGTGCGATTTCTCAAGTCACAGGAACTGGAACGATTCCTCCAGGCACGTACCGAAGCTGAAGTTCGCAGCCGTACAGAACCTGAGACTTCACCCGAGCTGATCGTGCTCAGCGAAGAAGCGCGTCGGTTGAAAATGAAACCTGAAGAATTGATTGCTTTGTTAAATGAATGGAAAACACAGGTAGAAGCGCGCGGAACATTCTATGAAAAGGCGTTGGCTGCCTTATATGAGAAAAAGTATGCAGAAGCCATCGAGCTTTTAACGAATGATATTGCCCAGGATGAAAAAGAAATTACCCGCTCCGATAGCCTGAAAGCCTTGCTGCCGCGCAAGTATCTCAATCGCGGACTTGCGTATGTCGGAAATTACGAACATGCGAACGCCGAGAAGGATTTCAAAAAAGCATTGGCGCTCGATCCCGATTTTTCTTTTGCGCGGATTCTACTCGCCGATACGTATGACTTCACAGGACGCCTTTCTGAAGCACTATCCCTATTGAGATTAGAAGCGAAGCGTCATGTAGAGATGACGGACAGCACTCAAAAAGGACTTTATTCCGACATACTTAATCGAATCGGGAACGTGTATCAAACGCAGGGCAAATTGGATTCGGCGCTGATCGTCTACCGGCAGGCATTGGAGATTAACCGCCAACTGCAA
>JAFGMA010000130.1 GCA_016927835.1 Candidatus Zhuqueibacterota bacterium
AATAACAGCGGACTGCGCATTTAAGATTGAGGCTTTTGGGCATCATACGTATGGTTGAATTGTTCACTTAAGGATTTGGGATTAAATGACCTGGGCATTTTGCTTAAAAATAATTTTGATAACTAGCCACGTAAGAAATTTAAATGGGTAATTTATTTTATCCCACCTCCTAACCCAGACAAGCTGGAATTAAAAATTACAAATGTAAAATTAAAAATTAAACTGATTCAGTCACGCAATAGCCAAAAATTGTACTCGAAAAAACAGCCTTTGTAAAACGTTGAAAAGACATAACATGCAATGGGCAATAAAAAAAATCTTGCCAAAAAAATTCACAATTTAACTTGTCAGGTACTAAACGTTGCCCCGCTTGAACGGTGCAATATGGAGCCAATCGAAAAAATGGTGGCTTCCGCTATCAACTGCTACGGATTATGTTACCACTTACCATTCCAATTATCGTATTTTCCACAAGAAGCATTACTAAACTAGTTTATGATTTTTATCATCTTCCAGATAATGGAAAAAGTATCCGAAATGTGATCACCGTCAACTTCCAGGACAATCGAATTGCTATATTATGTAACAAAGATTAATAATTTGCAATTACATTAATCAAAATTCCACATGAGAAATTAAGTCCAGGATTGACAAAAGTTTTACCCCAGAGTAATTGACCTCTACTCTGAATCCACCCACCCCCAAGAAGCGATGGTTCCGCGCAAATGTGCAAACCATCGCTTTTTTTTTGACAGTCCACATAATTTGACAAGCTGATGGCACAATGAAAAGTGGAACAAATATTGCTTTTTCACTTCTATCAATGATATGCTTAACATCGCTTTTCCAACCACATCTTTAATACAATTGAATCGGAGCAGCTTGAATCGAGTGCCAGGATGTGTTGCAAAAAAAACTTGACAAGTGATTAAATTTTAATTATATTGCATATCATATTATTAACTTTGACGATGTGCGAATTCCCGGGACTGAACACCATGAGCAAGCAAACAATCATCGTGGCAGATAGCGATCCCAAAAATCTCCAAATTCTTAAAGAGAACCTGGAGGCGGCGAGCTACCGTGTCATTACGGTCGCTGATGGCGTACAGGCATGGGAAAAAATTGCACAGAATCTACCTACCCTGGTGCTTTCTGAATTATTATTGCCCGGTATCGACGGTTTGCAGCTTCTCGAACGGCTACAGAAGAACGAATCGACATCCAAAATTCCGCTTATATTCCTGACGAATAAACGAGAATTGCAGGATCGCGTTCGCAGTCTGAAAATGGGCGCCAAGGATTATCTCGTTAAACCGCTGCACGTAAAAGAGGTTATTGCACATATAAAAATGGTTCTCGGAAGGCTGGAAAGAAGGAAAGCCGAAGATAATGGCAATTCGTTTTTCAAGATTGAAGGGAGTCTTGAAGAATTAAATTTATTTGATCTAATTGAAGGTTTTGGCGTTGAAAGAAAAACCGGCGTCCTCACGGTTGAAACCAGATCCAATAAATCTGGTATGATCTTTTTCAATAATGGCAGTGTCATAAATGCCAAACAGGGCTTGTTCCAGCGGGAAAAAGCTGTGTATCAAATGCTTCCGTGGAAAAATGGCTCGTTCAAGATGGTATTCAAAGATGTTGAAGCGGAAGATGAAATCTCCGTAAGCAATCTCGGATTATTGCTTCAAGGGCTCAGAAGGATGGAACAGCGGGAAAAATACATGAAACAGCTCCCCTCGCCAAGCGTCAAACTCATTCCAACACCAATTTTTAAAAAAGTCCTCAGCAGGAAAAAGCCCACAAAAGACCTGATTCAATTCGTTGCCCTGTTCGACGGAAAACGAGATGTTTTAGAAATAATCGATGAAAGCTGCTATGATGACTTGAAGACGCTGGAGCGAATCATCCGGCTTTATGGACAGGGTTTTATCAAGCCTGTCAAAGCTGTTCCACCAATTGATGCTAAAAAAAGAATTCAGGAGCCAGAATCCCCTCCGATAGAGACGACAGAACCGGAAGACGAGGAGGAGCAGCAACCAGAATTTGAACCCATTTCGGCGCCACTCGAAATCGATAAGGCTCAATTCGAACCGTCACTTGAAGACACCCGCCATTTTCAAGCTGAAAAGCCTGAAAAGACAGAGCCAGAATTACCAGCCATAAAACAACCCAGGATTCCGGATGACATAATCGATACGCGCGAGCTTATTTTGCCGAAAGCACCCCCATTAGTCGAAATTGATGAAGAACAGACTCGCCCGGAAGAAAGCAAAAAACCAAAAAGCTTTAAAGGCATTTCAATACTTATCGGGGATGACGTCCTGGGCGAAAACAGCTTGTTCAATATTATTTTTGATGAGAATTTCAGAGTCCGCCACTTTACAAATCATGGAATAGGAGAGGTGAAATATGGGCGGATCGCCGTGGATAACCACACTGAATTAATGATCATTTCAATCCCACTGGGTGGTCAATTCAATCGCGTATTAGAGCATTTTTCTCAGGATTTATTGAATTACGCGTTGGTTGTTGATTGCGCACAATCGGAGCGTTGCGATTATTATGGATACCTGGCAAGGGCGCTGAACGAAAAATATGAAGCTCCATTTTTTATTATCGCAACAAATCTGAAGCAAAGTGAAATCCGTTCCGTTGATGTTTTGATGGACCGGATGCAATTAGATGCGAAAGTGCCGGTTTTGACTTGCGATGAATTGAAAAAAGAAAAAATTCTCAATATCATTACAAAATCCATCGACGGTATTTCTGAAGAGAGCAGGCAGACGACTAAGGCACATTCTTTATATGTTGTTGAAAGCTAATTCGTTGAGCCGGAGCTCACAAGCATTAACCAGTTTACAGTTTCGCGTGCGTTAAGGGTTTAGTATTTTATCTGATGTCATTATGCAGGGTGCGCCCATTCAACCCACAAACGTTGAATACATCACCTTTTATTTTTCTGAATGACATTAGCCGCCAACCTTTATCAGCCAAATTCAGTGGTAATCTTAAGCAATTTGAGCTAAAACATCCAGGTGGTTTAGCTCCCACCCTACGCAAAATTCAAAAATGACCAAGTTTTTTCTATTAATACAATATTGAATTTAATAGTCACTATTGAGATATGGGGCATCGTAACAACATAGTACTCATCGTCGATAATCAACCCGCTTCTATTGTGGGATTGAAAAATGGTTTGCAGGAAGCTGGCTATGAAGTATTTCACGCAGAAGATGGGAATTCGGCGCTTGAATTCATCCGGCAAACCCGACCATGCATCGTGCTTTCCGATGTCACGCTGCCAAACATGGATGGTCACCGACTATTGAAGGCTTTGCGCTCAGACATCATAACCAGGACAATACCCTTTATTTTTCTAAGCGAACAGAAACGGGTAGATGACCGAATTTCCAGCATTGCGCTGGGCGTTGATGATTATATCGTTAAGCCTTATTTTGTCGATGAGGTGCTGGCTCGCATTGAAATATTGCTTAAAGAACTGAAAAGCCCCGAAGAAAAACAAGCCGGCAATAATCACGAATTCGCCGGAAAGCTTTCGCAAACGCCCCTGGTAAATCTAATCCAAAAACTTGAATCCGACAAAATTTCGGGCATTCTAAATTTGAAGCGGAATGGCAAAGAAGGGCAGGTTTACATAAAATCAGGGCAGGTGATTGACGCGATACTCGATAAGTACCCCCCCGAACAAGCGCTGAAAAAGATGTTTGTCTGGACCGAAGGCGAATTTTGGGTGGAATCCCGAACAATTGATAACGCCAGGCGGATTACGTTTAATAACAAACAGATTATTTCTGCGGGGAATAAAATACTGTCGCAATGGAAACACCTGATACAGCAAATGCCTTCACCTGACGCGCATTTGAAAGTGAAATCACCACTAAATCAAGCAGAATTGCAAGCGCTCTCCCCTGATGAACAACGCATTCTTGAAAATTCGAAAAATGAAAAATCAATCTGGGAAATTATCGACCAAACCGCACTGGACGATATTCAGTGTTTGCAGGCTATCAGGAACCTCTATGCGAACGGATTATTGGTGCTCGCACCCAATTCAGGTGATGCCAGGCAGCCAGCATCACAATCATTTCACGACATAATTCCGAAGAAGCGCGATTACAAATCTAAAGGCGAAATGAAAATCGCCATTATGAATGCATTATTTACCGAAGATCATAAACCAATTGAAGCTGCTAATTCAGTTGCTGCACCCGATCAGGATGAGCGAGTAATAGCGCAAAGTCGAAACGAAATATCCAGACAGAAAATGAAAAACCAGATTTATCTGACAAAAGGTGAGTTGCTCATGATTCGTGAAAAGTTGGTGTGAAAGAAGGACTCTGTGTATGCGAATAGGAGAGATTGCCGTTATCAGTCCGCCTGGCAAAGCCAATACCTCGTTTATAAGCTCAATCTGCCCGGCACAGTGCGAAGGAGACAATAAAACGTGTTTTGGCAGATTGCAGATCAATGACCAATTGATGTTGCATTTATATGGAATTTCGATTGATGAAAATATCATGACCTTTGCCTGGGATTTGGTGTCAAAAAAAATGCTGGGGTATATCCTCCTATTCAACTGGTTTGATGAAAAGGCTATTTCAAGCATTTCACCAATTGTTGATTTTCTTTCAAGTCGCTACGAAACAGTAATGGTTTTTGCAGCTTATACCGATCAGGGGAATTTTCCGCTGCCGGAACCTTATATTGATGATGGGATCTTGATTGCGCCCGACAATCGACTTGTTTTTTGCCGGCTCGACGATAGCCAATCAAACCGGCATATTGTGATCAGCTTAATCAATATGATTATAGAGAAGCTGCCATGATGTTTATTCACAACTGTTTTTCATACTTGAAACCAGAGTATTTTCTATTCCCAAACAATCGTAGATAATTGTGAAAATGAAACCTGCTGAATATGTGTTAAAAACAAGCAAGAAGTTGGAGATTGTGTATCGACTATTCATGGGCAAGCCATTGCACGAGCTGATCGATAACCTGTCAACCCGGGAAGTAATTGAATTCCAGAGATTTGTATGGGATCGCACGGTTGAGCTCGGTATAAAAATCCGCGGCACCAGGTTCGACCGCAGAGAAATTACGCGCAAAATGATTCCAACACCAAACTATCAGCGACAACAAAATTGCAATGAATGCATTTATTACTGCAAGGGAACGCATTGTATTCACTCCAATCCTTCATGCGCCAGAAATAAAATCAAGGAGCATGTGAAAGTAATGGGCGAGGTTTTTCAGGGATACGTCACAAGTGCAAAACAACAAGATAATTTGCTGTATTAAAAAGATAATCGCATTCTTCATCTTTCTGGCGCTGTTCTTCAATCCGCTCTTTTCAACCGTGGCGGGCAGCAACATGGTGTGGATTCAAATGGAACAGTTGCCATTCGAAGTTATTTTTACCCCGCTCGATTCAACAAATGCAAAAACAATCCTGCATCTTTTAAAACAAAGCCATCCTGTGTTAGTTGCAGCGTTTCAAGATACATCAACCGCTGTCATCCATGTGCTTATTGCCCCTTCCCAGGCTCAATTCGATCTACTTACCGGTCATGTCATTCCTGAATGGGGTGAGGCAGCTTCCGATATTACCAGGCGCCGGATCGTCCTGAAATCTCCCAATTGGGTAACATACTCAATGAAAATGCATACGATTGTCGTTCACGAGTTGACGCATATCATTTTGGAAAGTGCTGCCAATGGGAACGCAATACCTCGCTGGCTTAATGAAGGCATCGCCATCCACTATTCGCAGGACACCAATTATGCATCCGGTTCTTACATTTCAAAAGCCTTGCTCACCAATTCGCTGATTCCGCTTGATAAAATAGATTCCGTGCTGAAATTTCAACGCAATAAAGCCAGCCTGGCATATCAGGAAAGCTACTTTGCGGTTAAATATCTGACAGAACGCTACGGCGAAAATATTTTAGGTGATATCATTCAGCAGCTCTCCAGGGGCGTACAAATGGACAGCATTTTCATCCAGACAACGGGCGAGGATCTGGCAGCATTTGAACGAAACTGGACGCAGTCGCTCAGCGCTACCCACCGGTGGGATTTTTTGCAAGAGGCTGGAAATTATGTGTGGATAGCGATTGGTATTTTATTCATTATCGCCATACTCAGAATTCACAAGCGCAAACAGAAGATACTGAAACAATGGGAAGAAGAAGAGCAGCAACTGCGTTAGGTTTAAATATTTGGCGGTGTTGACCGACGAATTCTATATGGAAATCACGATTCATTTTTAGGAGATACGATTATGGAACCAGTAAAAATAGGAATTATCGGCGGTAGTGGTGTTTACCAGATAGAAAAGCTGACCCGAATTGAAGAAGTTGAAATTGATACATCGTTCGGAAAACCTTCCGACACCATCATCATCGGAAGCATTGCCGGGCAGCGCGTTGCCTTTTTGCCGCGACATGGTCGGGGACATCGAATTACGCCCACCGAATTGAATTCGCATGCCAATATAATGGCGATGAAAAAACTTGGCGTCGAATACATCATTTCAATTTCCGCATGCGGCAGCCTTAGAGAAGATTTTGCCCCGAGACACATCGTGATCCCCAACCAGATTTTTGATATGACCAAAAAGCGGAACTACTCCTTTTTCGGCAATGGTCTGGTCGCCCATATCGGATTCGCAGAACCTTTTTGCCCGAATTTGAGCCAGATAGTTTATGATGCCGTAAAAAAAACCGGCGCAACCGTCCATCAAGGCGCAACGTACTTATGCATCGAAGGACCCCGGTTTTCAACCAAAGCCGAATCAAATGTTTACCGTCAGTGGGGAATGGACATCATCGGCATGACGGCTGTTCCCGAAGCACAGCTCGCACGGGAAGCCGGAATTTGCTATGCGACAATGGGATGCGTCACCGATTACGATGTATGGCGCGAAGAAGAAGAATCTGTAAACGTCGAGATGCTCATCGAAAATCTGAACGCCAATGCGCGGATTAGCAAACAAGCCATCCAGAATGTCATCCCCGAAATTGGTGGTGAACGCGACTGTGAGTGCAAGGATGCCCTCGCAACGGCTCTGATTACACAGCCTGAAGTGATTCCGCAGGATACGAAGAAAAAACTAGATTTGTTGGTATCAAAATTTCTTTAAATCGACAATCCACCTATGAAAATCATTGCTGACCTGCATATTCATTCATATCTTTCCCGCGCAACCAGCTCGCAGCTTAACCTTGAACATCTGAATAAATGGGCGCAACTTAAAGGCATTCAAATCATCGGCACAGGCGATATCACGCATCCGAAATGGCTTGCGGAATTAAAGGATAAACTCGAACCGGCTGAAGATGGTTTATTCAAGCTGAAAAGCGAAATTGCAGCCATTACTGCCGACGACGTACCCCCCGCCTGCAAAGGCATTGTGCGGTTTCTGCTTTCAACCGAAATCAGCAATATCTATAAAAAAAACGGTCAGGTGCGAAAAGTCCACAATGTCGTTTTCATGCCCCATTTCGCTGCTGCTGAAAAATTTCAACAGACTCTCAACCGCATCGGGAACATCCATTCGGACGGACGCCCGATCCTCGGGCTGGATTCAAAAGACTTGCTGGAAATCGTCCTCGAAACCGATGAGAAGGCATACCTTGTGCCGGCACATATCTGGACACCCTGGTTCTCGGTGCTGGGGTCAAAATCAGGCTTCGATTCAATAGAGGAGTGTTATGAGGAATTGACCCCGAAAATTTTTGCTGTTGAGACCGGGCTTTCCTCTGATCCGGCGATGAACTGGCGGTTGTCTCAACTGGATAAATTCGCGCTGATTTCAAATTCCGACGCGCATTCGCCAGCAAAACTGGGACGCGAAGCCAACCAGTTCGACACCGAGTTAGCGTACAGTGCAATTTTCGATGCACTTAAAGGGCGAAATCCAGCGCAATTTCTCGGTACCATCGAATTTTACCCCGAGGAAGGGAAATATCACCTCGACGGACATCGCAAATGCAACATGCGCATGACGCCGCGCGAAACCCTCGAATCGAACGGCTTATGCCCTGTCTGCGGCAAAAAGGTAACCGTCGGCGTCATGCACCGGGTGGAACAACTGGCAGACCGAAAAGCAGGATTCAAACCGGAAACCGCAGCACCGTTTCGAAGCTTTATCCCGTTGCCAGAGATCATTTCAGAGGTTCAGGGCGTTGGTCCCAATACGAAAAGCGTCAATGAAATATACGATAAAATGCTGCTGCGATACGGCTCTGAGTTCGACATCCTGGAAACAGTGCCCCTGGAAGATATCGACGGTATCGGAAATCCAATCCTCACCGAAGGCATCCGCCGCTTTCGAAACGGAGAAGTTCAAATCGCTGCCGGATACGATGGTGAATTTGGCAGCATCAAGCTCTTTCAACCTGAAGAGCGCAAGGAGATGCTTTCGCAACTGTTTTTTTTCGAAGGCGATACTCCCGCGCCCAAAGTGCGCAAAACAGAAAAATCCTCAACGGCAAAATCCGACAAAATAACATCGAAAAATCAATCGGTCTCGGTAAAAAAATGGGAAACGCGCGATGCTTTCGATGCCATACCCGAAGAAAATGCGCTGATGAGCCTGAATCCGGCGCAAAATGAGGCTGCCAGCTTTGTCAGCAGTCCGCTGCTCATCATCGCCGGTCCTGGTACCGGAAAAACGCGCACACTCACACATCGAATCGCATACCTGATACATAAATTGAATATTTCACCCGAAAAAATTCTCGCCCTTACGTTCACCAATCATGCTGCCGACGAAATGAAAGCAAGATTGAGTTTATTGCTCTCACAGGAACAGGTGGCGGCGCTCACCGTCAAAACATTTCATGCGTTCGGCAGTCAATTTTTGCGTGATGAAGCCGCCTCCCTGAAGCTCTCCCCGGATTTCATCCTTTACGATGAATATGATAAATTTGATGTCCTCAGACAGTTGCATCCCGATTTGAAGCAAAAAGAACTCAATTCAATTGCCGACCTCATCTCTGAAGCGAAAAACAAACTGCTGTCGCCTGACGATTGCATTCAGGAATCCGGATTGCATCTTCCCGAATTCATAGAGATGTACCGAAAATATGAAACCGCGCTGGAGCGCAATGGCGCACTCGATTACGATGATTTGATTTTTAAAAGCTGCCTCTGCCTGCAACAGCACCACGAAATTCGAAAAAAATGCCAGGATCGCTACCATTGGATATCAGTCGATGAATACCAGGACATCAATTACGCCCAATATCACCTGCTTCGGCTTCTGCTTTCATCGAAATCCAATTTGTGCGCTATTGGCGATCCGGACCAGGCAATCTATGGCTTTCGGGGCTCCGATCGGCGATATTTTCTGCGCTTCCGGGAAGATTATCCCCGGGCGCGCATCATGCATCTTGCCCAGAATTACCGCTCGACCACCCAGATTCTCACAGCTTCCAAGCAAGTCATTTCAAAAAATCAGGACCGGATGCCGACTGAAATTTGGTCGGAAATCTTCAGCGACATGAAAATTGAAATCGGACGCGCACCGACCGAGAAAGCCGAAGCCGAATACGTCGTGCACCAAATCGAGCGCATGGTGGGAGGCACCGGCTTCTTTTCGATGGATTCAGGGAGAATCGGCAGCGAAGCTTCTGAATCCGAATCATTCAGCTTTTCCGATTTTGCCGTGCTCTACCGCCTGTCCGCTCAATGTGCGCCGCTTGAAGAAGCTTTTCTTCGTTCCGGCATGCCATACCAGACAACGGGCGATACACCGTTCTTTGAACGCACCAGTGTCAAACACGTGCTTTCATATCTGAAAATACTGCATAAGCATGAAGCCGATCTGGATCTTCTGAGGATATTGAACATTCCGCCCCGGGGTATCGGCGAAAAATCCGTGCAGGAGATCGTTTCGTATTGTCGGAAGCGGCAAATTTCAATTTATGAAGGAATCGAACAGGCACCATTGATCAGCGGTTTATCGAATTCGGTCAAGCAGGCATTGAAACAATTCTATCAGCTCATTCAGGAATTGCATTTCGAAGCCGAGAAGCTTTCAATTGCGGAATTAATCCGAATCATACTGGACGAAACCGGGTTGAAAGCCTATCACCCCCAAAACGAGCAGCAGCAGACCACCTGGCAGACGCTCATCGAAAACGCTCAATCTTATGCTGACCGATTGGGAAAATTTTTAGAGGATACAGCGCTCCGTAAAGAAACTGATGAGTATGATCCCCGCGCCGAGCGGGTCACATTGATGTCGCTGCACGCTTCGAAGGGATTGGAATTTCCGGTGGTATTCATCGTGGGTTGCGAAGAAACCTTGTTGCCCTATCTGCGGGAAAATGAGTCACAATCGGTTGCCCGACTCGAGGAAGAGCGACGTCTGCTTTATGTGGGAATGACACGCGCCCGGAAAAAACTGGTGCTGCTGCATGCGAACAAACGGTTCTTATTCGGCAAAACCATGCTCAATGAAAGAAGTCGATTTTTAAATGATATTGAAAAAAAACTGCTGGACAGTCACGCAACATTGAAAGCTCGCAAACTGCAGGATCAACCAAAACCGGACACACAAATCAATCTTTTTTCCTGAGAAATGATGAATGCACTATTTTTTGCTAAAAATGACGAAGCTCTCTCGTTCGTAACGGTTCTGGTAATAATGGCAAATATAATCACAATCCAAGCGGCAGCAGCCCAACCGCGCGCCAACTCGTCTGAAGGGCAAGCTGCTCGTGCGGAAACTGAAGCCGGCATTCAAGCGAGGCAGGCTGAAAATTTCATCGAACAGCTTCGGCAGAATCCGGTGCAGATGCCTGCGAATCGTCCGCGGTTATTCCAGGATTCTGCCGATGAAGCGCGCATCCTGCGGATGGCTCGCAACTCGCCCGGATTTTTGGAACGTATGCATCAAAACGCTGTTTCCGCGATTGCCAGCGCTCGGGATTCATCTTTGTTGCAGCAGCCGCTCAGTATTCTCGCCGATATGGCAATTCCTCCCGCTCAATATTATTTTTTAACCGGCGATCGCCAATATGCTTACGAAGCGATAAAAATCATCCGCAAAATCTGCGGGCAGGAAACATGGATTGCACCGGTTCATATTCAACACACAGTCTACGTGGATCATGTTGCCGCCAATGTTGCCGCGCGAATCGGGATCGCTGTCGATTATTTGGGAGAAGCGGTCGCTCCTGAAATCCTGCAGGAAATTTCTCAAAGCGTGGCTCAAAAATGCCTCGATCCATTTCGACGAACCATGCGGGAACGCGCTGACTGGTGGACAAAACGCGACTGCGAGAGCAATTGGCGCATTATGACTTGCGGAGATGCTGGTCTGGCTGCGCTGGCGTTTGCTGAGTTCGTACCAAATGTAAATGAGGCGCTGGCGTTCGCGATTGAAGGCGTAGCAGACATTTTCGACCTGCTGCCCGAAGACGGGGCATTTGTTGCTGGACCCAATTACTTCATTTTGACGTATGGTTTCGGCATGCGCTTTGGCATTGCCCTGCACAGGATGACCGGACAAAATGTGAATATTCTACAGCATCCGGCGCTGGTGCGAATTCCGGATTACATCCTGCACGTCACACGACCGGGAGGCGCGCCCTGGAATTACTGCGACAATGCCGGTGAATGGTCATCGCAGGCGCGGGCGTATATCCTGCTGCTGGCTGGTATGAATCGCCGAAATGACTTGATCGGAATCGGGCGCCACGGCATAATCGAGACGCTGGAGCAATTGCTGTGGGATCCGGTTGAATTGCGGCAAAGGCAACCAGAAATAGCACTTGCTAAAAAATTTTTTCCTGCCGGGATCATCACCATGCGCTCGGATTGGACTGAAAATGCGACATTCGTCGGAATCCGCTGCGCCCCCAATGACCAGTCACACAGTCATCTCGATGCCGGTGCATTCGTATTCCACAGCGGAAAAGTCACCTTTGTGACCGATCCGGGTGTGTGGCAGTATGACCATTTCCACGGATTCTTTGATCCTGCCGGTCCCCGATGGGATTACGATGCAAATGCCACCATCGCTCACAGTTCGCTGCTCATCGACGGCAGGGGACAGCTCTTTCTGCCCGGACAGAGCTTCGATCCGGCTCTGGCATTCGAAACCAACTCCGAATACAATCTGGCGCTAATCGATTTGACGCGCTATTATCCCGACCGGTCCGTCAGATGCTGGCGATGGTTTGTTTATATTAAGCCTGACATGCTGCTGATTTTCGATGATATTCTGCTCTTCAATCCTTACGTTGTTTCGTGGATTCTTTCGCATGAAGGCAAATTTGAAGGCGATTTTCAAAAAGGGCAACTTGCTTATGGAAATCAAACGTTGGCGATTCAAAATTTGAATGTCGAGTCGCAGGAAGGTTGGCGAGGTGTCGATGAGAAACGAACCACCAATTACTGGGACTCGAATGCCGGGAAACGCGTTTCAAGAACCATTCAAATCCAAAGATACGAGCGGATACATCCGGCGAAACATCAACAATTCATGTTTCTGATTCACGCTGATGCAAAAAGGGACATTATTGCCAGGTGCATCGGTGATGAACAGCATCCCGCTGTTGAAATCCGCACTTCTACCGGAAACCAGCACATTCGTTTTGTGCCGGAAACCAGGCAGATTGTTTTTCAATAATTTTCGCTACCGGTTCTAAAATGTGATCGGGATGCGGAATGCAATTTCCGATTATTTTGAGGTTTTGGAGTGTGCATCGACACAGACGATGCACTCCAAAGGAAATTTGGAAATTAGGAAATATTGAAATTACGAGTGAATGAATATTTTCATTTAAAAAATCAGGTATCATTAACAAAAACATGCCGGTATATCGATTGACAGAGGAGATCGCGTTTCCGCCACCCGAATTAACCGATCATCCTGACGGATTATTGGCTGTGGGCGGCGACCTGCGTCCCGAACGCCTTCTGACGGCGTACCAGATGGGAATATTTCCCTGGTATTCAGAAGAATACAAAATTCTCTGGTGGTCGCCCGATCCGCGGCTGATCCTCGAACCTGAGCGCTTTCATCTATCGAAAAGCCTGGAAAAAGTCATTCGAAAAAAAGCATTCGATATCACGGTTGACACTGCATTCGAGCGAGTGGTCCAGAATTGCGCGTCCGTTCCCAGAAAAACCGAAAGCGGAACCTGGATTACTGCGGCGATGATGGACGCATATTGCGATTTGCATGTTTTGGGATTTGCGCATTCGGTGGAAACCTGGCAGGATGGGAAATTAGCGGGCGGATTATACGGCGTATCTCTCGGCAGAGTTTTTTTCGGGGAATCGATGTTCAGCAGCGCGACGAATGCTTCGAAGGTTGCGCTTTACTATTTGTGCGTTTTGATGAAAAAATGGAACTTAGAGTTCATCGACTGCCAATTGCCGACAAATCACCTGATCCGCATGGGGGCTTACGAGATTTCCCGCGATGAATTTTTGCGAAAGTTACATCGTGCAGTCGAATATCCAACGATACGGGGAAATTGGCGCAATTTGGCGGTCCTGTAGCCCTTGCGCTCAACATCTTATTACCCACCCAGGTGATAGCGCCTGATCGAGAAAATACAGATTTTAGCAAGGAGTTGAAACGTGACCTGCATGGAATATGGCGAGGATCAACTGCAATTCGAGCTGCCTCAAAATTGGCGCGTATCCGGCGAGATCCGCATTCGGCGCGTTGATCCGGGTAAATCGGAAGCGGATATAATCAAAGCTGCCTTACAACTGCCGATTGGGTGCGAGCGGTTGGCTACAATGGCTCTGGATGGCAAGCGCATCGGGATCGTAATCTCGGACTGGACACGATTCACCGGCTCAGATCGATTTCTGCCAATCCTGTTCGATGAATTGACTGCCGCCGGCGCAAATCTGCGGAATGTTACACTATTCATCGGGCGCGGTACGCACCGTGAACCGAACATCAGCGAATTGCAGCGCATCCTTTCGGAATCAATTTATCAGAAATTTACAGACTGGAACCAGATTCACATCCATGATTGTGAAAATGACGATCAATTATCTTTTTTAGGCACCACATCTTTCGGCACACCGGTCTATGTCAACCGGCTCCTGATGCAACAGGATGTTAAGATTTTGACTGGTTCCATTGTCTACCACTATTTCGCCGGTTTCGGTGGTGGACGCAAATCGATCCTGCCGGCGATGTCGGGCGCGGCGACCATCCGAAAAAATCATAGTCTGAATGTCGATCCGGTGGAAGATCGGATGCATCCCCATGTCAGGATTGGCGAAATCACGCGCAATCCGGTGGCACTCGACATGCTGGAAACGGCTCAAATGGCGAAGGTGGATTTCATCTTAAATACCGTCATGGATGAAAGGAAACGCATCATTTACGCGGTTGCCGGTGATCTGCGTGAAGCCCATAATCAGGGGTGCACGTTTGCGGCATCGGTGTATGGAATCAAAATTCCTGATCAAGCTGATATCGTTGTTGCCAGTACGCAAACCGCAAAAAACTGGATTCAAAGCCATAAATCGTTGTACAACGCGTCTTTAGCCGTGAAGGACAACGGCGTGATTATTTTGCTGGCGGTATGCCCCGAAGGAACGGGTTCGGCTGAATTTGAGGAATGGATTGGCTTGGGCATCAAAGGCATTTTTGCGCGATTGCGCAGCGCTCCCGCACTCCTCGGGCAAACAGCGTATTCGAGTCTGCTGCGGGGCGGCAAAACAATCATCGTCACTCGACTGACAGGGGAGGTATGCCGACGCATGGGAATGATAAAAGCGGACAGCTTGGAGCAAGCGATCAAGCTGGCAGGACAACGCCTGGCGAAAATGAATGTTGCGGAGCCCACGGTCTACTTGATGCCTTATGCGGGATATACAGTTCCGTTTTTAGAATGATGCCCTGATCCACGGATGCCCGCTGATCGAACAAACGAAACGAGTCAAAAAAATCTATGTGCTCTCTGCGCAAATCCGTGGCAAATTTCTCACAGCGGGGTGACTCATCGATTGACAAATAGAGAGACCTGTTTCTCGTTTTACAGAAAAAATCACGCTCCCGCCACTTCCATTGCAATCTGCCCCCATTCCGTCAAACGCTGCGGTTCGTAGTGCACGGTGCTGATGTCCTTCAAAATATACTCCAGCGGACAACCGTATTTGTTACAAATATCCCGCGTTCGGGTGAGGTCGGCACGGATTTGATCGGGATTGAAATGATCGGGCGCAACAAATGCCGGATTGGGCTTCCGGGAATAGACAAAGTCGCTGCCAATCACGGCGGCACCGTGTTCTTCATTCACCCAGGGGCTCATCGAAACCTTGCGCACATGCGGAATCATCCGCACCTGATCCATTTTCGAATCCAGCGGATCGCAGCAGCCGTAGTAAACCAGCCCAAAGCGCTCACATATTCGGCTGGTGTAGTCCACCTCGAACTCCTGGAACATTTCCGGCGAAACCGTGGAAAACATTTGCGCCAGCCCAAACATCCACAAATCCTGCGTGCGCGGTTTTTCGGGATTGTAACCCGGTTTGGGCAGCTCGGTGGTATAGGCGCCGGTGCAGTGAATGAGACTTTGCTGCCCGCACAGCAGTCCCTGGGATTCGAGCTGATCGAGCAAACTCAGGTAGCCGTTGGTCATTCGGGTGAGCAGCCGGTGCATGTAATCGGGGCGGTCCACCAGCGCGTAAAGGGCATTTTCCACGCCCATCCAGGTGGAAATCGGGTCCCACAGCGACAGGTACGGATCAGCTCCCCAGGCGCGCACTTCCAGCAGCCCATCGAAAAGGACGTGAGCCACCTCCAGCCGGCGTTCGGTCTCTGCCGGATCGTAGGTGACTTTTAGCTCGCGGATTTTTTCTAGATCGTCCTCGGTTTGAAACTGATTTTCATATTTGTGCCCCACCACATCATTCGTCGGGTCGGTAACCGCGGTCTCTTCGTGCACTTCAATCCCGAAACCGGAATTGTAAATCGCCTTGCGCACCCGGATGTACGGCTCCACGACCATATCCACCGGGAAATGCTTCCACTGGTAAAGCGTGCGTCGCAGGAAAGTCTCGTAATCGCGGCACTCGGGATCGGTGCAGCGCAGGGTCAGTTCGTCGTCAATATTCATTTCGTTCCAGCAGACCTGGTCAATCATCACCATCGGGCGTTCCGGTTGAAGCGCGTTCAACCGGCGCCAGAGTTCGCGTTTCTCTTCCTGCACCGGCAGCGCGGCGATTTCCGCCACTTGCGCAGCCAATTCCCGGATAATTTTCACATCAGTCTCATTCAGCATCTTTGTCTCCCAATTCGGTTTCCTTGTTTATTCTGTTTCTTGATGGCAAATACCAATTTTTTGATGGACTCTAACTGATCCGAAAAATTATCAATAAAATGACCACAAAAAGACCGGCTGATAATGCCCAATAGCTATTCATTAATTCTTTTTGTTTGGCTAACAATGTTTTGTTAAAATCCTCCCGAATCTCCTCCGGGGAGAACAGGTTGATTTTGGTGGCTTCGGTCAATAAAACGCCCAGGCTTAAATACAGCGCAAACAGCCAGAGCACGAGCGGCAGCAGAAACACGGCTTTGATGTAAAATGGCTCACCCGGGGGCATGAACCCTGAAAATCCTAAAATCGCCAGGTAAATGCTCTGGAGCAATCCCAGCCCCTGGATGATCGCTTTGGCGGCTTCTTTGACATTTTCCGGGGATTTCTCCACCATTTTTTGACCCTGCTCCAGCCAGAAATCATCCCCTGGCTGGGATGGCGGGCTTTCGAGGATTATTTCGTTTTTATCGGACATGGTTTTTCCTGTTTTTTTTCTTGATCACAGATAATCATCATCTTCTGGATGGTGATTATCATCTATACTCATTTTCATTATACTGTAAACGTACATAAATTAAGCTTTTCTGTTAACTGTCATTGCGAGCGACGAAGGAGCGCAGCAATCTCTGGCTGTAATGGATGAGATTGCTTCGCTGCGCTCGCAATGACAGATGAGGGGTGTGGAACGATTGCTTCGGCTGGGCGTCACCGTCGCTCGTGCCTCGCTCCTCGCAAGGACAGGTATTTGTCTTAATGTGATTCTAATGTTTTTTTAATCTGTTCCCGTGTAAGTATTACTTTGCCCGTGCACAGTTTGCAGCTTAACACAATCCGTTCCGGAATATCCATATATTTTGAAGCGTGTTCCGCGGGTTTGGAGCTGCGCACACCTTTGAGAATCCAGTCCCGTTTCAACACCTTATCCAGATCAATTTCATTTATGTGCTGGTCCGTGCCGTTACATTTTACTTTCACTATTTTCATTGCGCTATTCCTTTGTCTATCGTATAACCAGTTGAATCCTTGTGTTTTATGCTCTTTTCATTTTTAATTCTACATTTTTAATTTTTAATTGCTGCCCGTCTGACAACAATCATTTCCGGGAACCACAGAATTGAAAATGATACCGAAAAAGCTACTCCTTGGTAAGCCATTCCGGCACTGCCTCGCCGGTCTTTTCCTGCCAGGCTGGATCGAAGTTGGCTGCGCCCCATTTTTTTCTCAATTTTTTAAGTGTATTTGCAGCAATGTTTGCATTCGGAGATTGGAGTTGTGTAAAAGTAAGCAGCGCTGCCAGGACTTTTTCAAATGCGTCTTCAAAATCCCCATGCTCTTGATGAATCATTCCGATCTGGTGCAGTGAAATTGCCACCCCGGCGCGGTTGCCAATTTCTTCTTTAATTTTCAAAGAGTTTTGATACTGCTTCAATGCCTCGCCATACTCGCCGCGAGCTTGATGAATCATTCCGATCTGGTGCAGGGATTTTGCCACCCCGGCGCGGTCGCCAATTTCTTCAGCGATTTTCAAAGAGTTTTGATACCCCTTCAATGCCTCGCCATACTCGCCGCGCTCTTGATGAATCCTTCCGATCTGGTGCAGTGATATTGCCACCCCGGCGCGGTCGCCAATTTCTTCCTTGATTTTCAAAGAGTTTTGATACCCCTTCAATGCCTCGCCATACTCGCCGCGCTCTTGATGAATCCTTCCGATCTGGTGCAGGGATTTTGCCACCCCGGCGCGGTCGCCAATTTCTTCCTTGATTTTCAAAGATTTTTGATACCCCTTCAATGCCTCGCCATACTCGCCGCGCTCTTGATGAATTATTCCGATCTGGTGCAGTGATCTTGCCACCCCGGCGCGGTCGCCAATTTCTTCAGCGATTTTCAAAGAGTTTTGATACTGCTTCAATGCCTCGCCATACTCGCCGCGAGCTTGATGAATCCTTCCGATCTGGTGCAGTGATCTTGCCACCCCGGCGCGGTCGCCAATTTCTTCCTTGATTTTCAAAGAGTTTTGATACCCCTTCAATGCCTCGCCATACTCGCCGCGAGCTTGATGAATCATTCCGATCTGGTGCAGTGATCTTGCCACCCTGGCGCGGTCGCCAATTTCTTCCTTGATTTTCAAAGATTTTTGATACCCCTTCAATGCCTCGCCATACTCGCCGCGAGCTTGATATAAAATCGCTAAATTATGAATAATTATTGCATAAGTTTCTCTTTTTACCTTTGGTAACACCTGTTTATACAACGATTCCAGGGTTCTCCCCAATCCCCATCGATCAAGGTAGGGATCAATTTCAATAATAATATTTGCCGTTTTTTCGTAATCACCCGCCTCGAACAACAGTTCCGAAGCCTCGATTTTTTCAAAAACAGCAGATGTGCTAGCTTTATCCAGTGTTGACATTTTAGAACTATTTGTATAATAGGAAGCCGCATTTCGCAATAAATCCTGCCAATCAGGTTCATCGAGCCTGTCACAGCAAAACTCCCGCACCAGACTGTGCACCGAGAATGCGCGGATTTCACCGTCTTCTTCCAGCGGGGTCAATAATCCCCAGTTAATCAATTCTGCTACCTGTTCGTCCACACCTTCCGCCCGGCGTTGTTCCGGCGAATATTGTTGGAATAATTTTAGCAATTCAATATCGCTCATCTTTTGCATTTCTTCAGGCATTTGAGAACGATCAAACTTTTTTAAAAAATCAGGCTGTAATTCAATCCTTTCACCCAACACCCAGTGCACCGCATCCAATCCGACCGGTTTGCGAAAAGCGGCTAAGCGGTTCAGTAACTCCCGGCTGCGCGGGGAAAGTTTTTCATAATTCAAATCGATCGCCAGGAATTCGCGTAGTTCTGCGTGCACGTTTTTCGCGTCTTTCAGCGCATCCCCCAGGGATTTCTGGCTGCAATGGCGGTCCAGCACCACCAGCGTGTAGGGGTGACCGCCAAATGTCCCGTAGGTGTCCAGTTTATCGCTGAAAGAAGCGTTTGCCAGGTGCGGCAGGTTCTGCATCAATCCCAATGCTTCGGGTCGGCTCAAATCGCCCAGAGCCAGCGTCTGGATGGGTCCGATCCGGTTTTCATCCAGGTCGAACAGGTAGCGGCAGGTGAACATAAACCGGCTGGAGCGGCTGGTGGTCTTCACCAGGTTTTGCAGGAAGCAGCGCAGGGTTTCATCGGCGATTTCGTGCTCCCCATTGTTGTGAACCAGTTGGGTTTCGAAATTATCAAAAATAATCAGCAGGGGAATCTGGCTCAACACCTGCCCCATGAACACCCCCAACTGCTCCGGTGGAATGGATTGGTGCATCAGCGGCTGCAAAGCCGTGATCTTCAATCGCTCCAGGAATCGGTGCAGTTCCAGCAAAATCATCTCCGGTGCCAATGTGCCGGCGCGGCAGTCGAACGCGTAAACGCCGTTGAAATGGGCTTTCAGCCGGGTTGCCGCGTGGCTGATCAGGGCAGTTTTTCCGATGCCGCCAATACCGTGCACAATGATGGCGCGATGATTTTTGTAGAGCAAGCCGTCGCGGATGGCGCGGTAGTCCTTGCGCCTGCCATAAAATCCAAAACTGAGCTGCGCCAGGGGCAGGTAAACATTAAATTCGATGCCGGTGGCTGTGGCAGGTTGCCCGGTTGTTTCAAGTTTTGTTTTGAGCGGCTGCGGGCAGGATAAGAAAAGCACCGGGGCAAACGCATCCGCCTGAATCTGAAATTCATCGCTCAACAGCAGGGCGCGCCGGCTGGCACTCACCGCCACATCCAGGGGCTGCCCTTCGATCAGGCGCGGGTACAGGGTTTCGGCAAACAGCAACCCGGCGTCATCCGTAATTGAAAACTGCATGGCGATGACCGCCGGCATGTTGCGCCGCGTCAACTGGCGCGCCAGATCCTGGAATCCGGCGGAGAACATGGTGCGCGCGGTCTGGCAGCCGGAGAGCACTGCCAGCCGGATCTGCTTTTCGCCTTTCCCCAATGTTTGCAGGAATTCATTAACCGCAGTGGGGCGCTTTTTGCCGGCGCTATCCTCCAGCAATAATCCGCCGCCGCTTTGGGGATTGATGCCGTGCCCGGAATAATGAAAAATCTGATAACCGCTCTCCAGACTGGATTCGATCACCGGCAGCTTGGCTTCATCTTCGAACTCGATGTGCAGCCGTCCCTGTCCGGTAGGCGCGTTGGTGGCGCGTAACAGCAGCTCCTGTTCCTGCTCAATCTGCAGCCGTTCGTTTTCTGCCAAATCCAATGGGCTGGACATGAGCGCCAGCATTTTGAGCGGCAAGGGCAAGTCTGGCAGGTCGTTTTGCAGGTTGATATCCAGGGGAAGCCGCGTCAAGCCGGTGGTAACGCCGGCTGCCAGAAATTCCTCGCCATCGTAGAGCGTTTCCCAGGGCAACATTTCAAGCCCATCCGCTTCCGGCGCGAAGCGCAGGCAGAGACAGAGAAAGTCGCTTTTCTTTTTGTGCTGCTGCCAGATTTTTTCGATTTCCGGGGTGAATACTTGCTGGTACAATTTGCCGCCAAACGCTCGCAGCCGTTCCATCCGTTCGTAGGGATCTTTGCGCGCAGATTCGAGGCGGGAAATTTCGAATTCAGTCATGTATGATAAATCGTAGTCAAAGGTAGTTTCTGCCGATGGCTGGCTGCTTCCGCGCTCAAAAATACCGAGGTGAAAGGTTTTGCCTGCTTTCGGGCGAATGTGGAAATCCAGGGTGGTGGGCATTTTTTAATCCTTCCTGTTAAGCGGGCGTTATACTCGTTAAGGCTTAAAAAGTAACATTAGTTTGTCATTGCGAGCAGCGAGGTACGAGCGACGAAGCAATCTCATAACTTACTGTAAACATAGAGATTGC
>JAFGMA010000131.1 GCA_016927835.1 Candidatus Zhuqueibacterota bacterium
AATAACAGCGGACTGCGCATTTAAGATTGAGGCTTTTGGGCATCATACGTATGGTTGAATTGTTCACTTAAGGATTTGGGATTAAATAACCTGGGCATTTTGCTTAAAAATAATTTTGATAAATAGCTACTAAAGAAATTTTAATGGGTAATTTATTTTATCCCACCTCCTTAAATACACCTTAGAAACTGAGTTTCATTTGAGTGTTTCCGTTAATTATATCTTTTTTCGGTAGTTAAGGAGCAAAGCCGCTTCTTTATGAATAATTCAGGTTGAAGAGCGGACAAAAATGAATTCGCACTGATGGTATCTCAAGAGATCAATTTCTTGAATTTATCCTCAATCTTAGAAAGCTCCCGTTGCACTTGCTCGCTCAGGAGCGGCTCTGTTTTCTGAATGATTTGACCTACGCGGTCATTCGCCCTTTGCCGGGACGTCTTTCCACCTTTCTCCTGCCAGTGCTCACGCTTCATGCGGTTGAAAATCCTGTTTTCGTAATAATCATTTTTGAAATTCTGTAACGTATGATCATGCATCAAATATTGCCCTTTAAAATTTTCCTTCAGGATTGCATCCAGTGCGAGCGAGGATTCAGAGAAGTCGATTCCTTTTTTGAAGTGCCTGATATACTCAACCGTTTCAGCATCCAGAATGATTTGAGACAGCGATAATGCCTTTTGGGTTTCCATCTGACCGATACCCCAGATAATATTCACCCCTGCCAGCGCGTGCAATAGCGCGTGGAATGTTTTTTCAGCGGCAGCCTGGTAATCCTCGCACAACGAATCGCTGGCAAACCAGGAGGCACAGGGCAGACCGTAAAATTTCGCCATTTCGGTGCCGGCGCATGCCATGAGTGAGCATTCGGGTGAGCCGCCAAGTGCGATCGCTGTCCGCATATCCAGAGTGTGTGCGAATCCCATATTGAAAATGACCGGGCGACCGGGATCCAGCACCTGGTAAATGATCACGCCGCTGAGAATTTCGGCATTCGTTTGCAGGATTGATCCAGCGAGGGTAACAGGAGAAGAAGCGCCGGCGAGTGGTTCGCCATTGATCATCATCGGGAGTTGTGTGCCGCGCGTTTTCAAGTACCATTCAAAGGGGATATCAGTCCAGTGGAACGGGCTGACAATGCTATAGCCCAGGCTGAATATGGGGAATTCCCGGAGGCGCTGACCATCGCTGAGCACCTGCGCCATTTCAAGCACCGGTTCGACGCCGTGTTTCGTGAAAATGAGCGGTCTCAGGTGTTTGTGGCAATTCTGAGCCAGAATCCGGAAACCGACAAAGTCACGATGGTGCGGGTGTTCGTCCTCAATGCTTGTTCCGGTGACCGCGCTGATACACGCTTGCGTATCGGCGACGCGAGCGATATTCGCCAAATCATTCCGGCGGATGGGGCGCGATGCATCATCTTCAAGCAGGTTGAGCGCGGCACCGGTCCAAAATGTTTGTCCCGATTCCGGGGTCAATTCAATGATATCATTATTCAGGGTAGCGATCCGGGCTTTATCAGGCGCGAGCTGCATGGCTTCTGCGACCATTTCCGGTGGAAACACGATTTGATTTTTTTCGGACCCGCTTTTGGCGCCAGCCCTTATGACGCGCTCCCGGGCTTGATCGTGATCGAGCTTTACCCCGATTTTTGCCAAAAGCCCCAGACTGCGTTCGTGAATTTCGCTTTTTTGCTGTTCAGTTAAAATCTGCACGTGATGACTCCCTGTTGGTTTTTATGCGCTTGTTGCCCGATTTAATCATCGGTCAAATTGAATCACCAGTAACCTCCGATTCCACCGCTTCATTCGGATTGAATCTGAATAAATTTTCCAAATTCATCAATCTTACCACTTTCAGCACCTTGATTCTGCTGAGCGATACAATCTGATCGCCATAGCCGTTGGTTGCTTTTTGGCTGGACCAGTACACAATTTTAGGATCCCCGTCGATTTCTGTCCACGCCAGAAAAATCACTGAATGTCCGCCCCCGCTTTTCCAGGAAATATTGACAAAATCTCCGGGCAAAGCCTCTGGCGGTGGTTTGACTGCGCCCATTTTTGAATATTGAACCAATGCATAGTGATTGCCATAGCCATCGGCATTCCAGTGTCCCCAGAATTTTACATGATCTTCCCGCCGGCTGCCATCGGGTTCCTGCATGCGAAGCGCTTCGAAGCGTGCTGCGGATAGACGATTACTTTCACCACCCAGCATCATATTCAGAGCCTCGATGAAGGCTGTGTATGTGGCGCCGCTGCAATAGCTCGACTGGCGGGGAATTTCTATCAGGGCTTGATCAAACAGATGCAAATTGTACCGCACCGGCGATTCCGGAGGCGTGCCTGTGATACCGATAAAATAGCCGCCGCCATCCGGCGCATGCGCTTGCACGCTGTCAATTGCTTTCAATATGAAATGATTGATTCCGGATATTGATTTGCCGAAATAATCAACATGTTGAATGTGATGCGCCGACGGTGGGAGGTCGGAAGATGGCAGGACAAATTTCTTTCCGCTGTCCGGAGTTGGTTGTACCGTCGTTGGTTTGTCGATTCCCCGATCGCAGGTGATTAGAGTAAAAATAGAGACGAGTAAAATACAAACTGATAATGTACGCATGTTATCCCTTCGGAAAATTTGCAGTCTGGCAGACAATACTTCGCTTCAAGTTTTTATCCGGATTCTGTTTCCCGAATCATTTGCCCGAAGCGCTTCATTCCTTCATCGATTTGTTCCGGTGTAACCATGCTGAAGCTGGCTCGCACACAATTTTTGCAGCCATTTTGCGTTGAAAATGCGTCGCCGGGTACGAGCAGCACCCTGGATTCAATCGCTTTGAGATCGAGCATCCTGTGGCTATCGAAAACGTCGGGCAAGCGGAACCAGATGAACATTCCTTCTGAGGGGATGTTGAATTGAACATTTGCGGGCAGATAGCGCCTGGCGCTTGCCACCATCTGATCGCGATTTGTGCGATAACGTTCGCAATTGGCGCGAATCCGGTTTCTGAATTCATCGATGCCGGAAGTGTCGAAATATGAAACCAGCAGCGCCTGGGTAAGCATGCTGGTATGCAAATTTGCCGCTTGCTTAAAATACACGAACTGCTGCATCATTTCTGCGGAACCGCTCGCATAACCCACCCTCAAGCCCGGTGTAAATATTTTCGAGAAACTATCCAATCGCACCACATGTCCGGTTTTATCGAAATACTGAATGGAATGGAAGCTGTCGGAGTCATCGAGTTTGATCAATTGGTAAGGATCATCCTCGAGAATCAGGATATCGAATTTTTCACCTAAACAGGCAAGGTGTTCTCGCCGGTCACTCGAAAGCGCGATGCCACCGGGATTATGACCGTTCGGAATGGTATAAATGAATTTTGGCAGTTTTTTCCCGGCTTTCTTCAATTCATTGAGTCTGCGTTCGGCGATTGCTGTATTCAACCCGTTTTCATCAAGCGGAATTCCGATAAAATGATTCGTAAACGACCGAAAAGCAGAAAGCGCGCCCGGATATGTGGGTTCGGAGAGCAATACCGAATCGCCTGGTTCCAGGAAAAGATACGCCATGATGAATAGTCCTTCCTGGCTGCCATTCAGGGCAACGATTTGTGATGTATCCAGGATTACGCCATCTTTTGCCTGGTGCCATTTCGTCAGCCAGGATTTCAAGCCGGAATGGACATCCGATGGACCATATTGTGAGGCAGCGGTCAATTCGGATCCGGATATTTCAGATGATGTACCATCAGAAAATTCGATTGAAATTCGATGAAAAGCGAACGTGTCTGGATGCGGATATCCGCCTCCCAAAGAAATCATACCATCGACAGATAGATATTTAAATAGCGCACGAATCGGTGAAGGCATTTTTCCGCGCGCCCGTTGCGCCAATCGCTGTTGTAATTCGAGCATTGGAGCCTCGTGGGACAAAGGTACTTGAACCGCCAAAATTCAGTGATTTGAGTTTTAATTATTTGAATCTTTCGGCGAAGTATTCAATAGTCGTTTCCAGCGCTTTATCGAAGTCGTAAGCTTGCTTGAACCCGAGCTGCCGGGTGATTTTTGAATTATCCGCCATGGAGTGCTTAACATCGCCCGGTCGCACCGGTCCGTGATTAATTTTAGAGCAAGAGCCGGTTATTCGAATGATTTTATCAGCTAATTGATTGATTGTGATCTTTTTGCCATAAGCGACATTGAATAAATCGCCGCCTTTTTCGGCAGCGAGCAAATTTGCCTGAACCACATCCTTGACGAAGATAAAATCGCGTGTTTGTTCGCCATCGCCAAAAATGATAATATCCTGATTTTGAAGTGCTTTTGCCACAAAAATCGGTATGGCGGCGGCGTATTGAGAATTGGGATCCTGCCGGGGACCAAATGCATTGAAATAGCGCAGCGACACGGCATTTATACCAAATTCATTTCGATACATATTGAAATAATATTCACCGTCCAATTTGGTGATTGCATACGGGCTTTTGGGTTCGGGTAGC
Source organism: Candidatus Zhuqueibacterota bacterium (assembly GCA_016927835.1). Lineage (GTDB taxonomy): Bacteria > Zhuqueibacterota > Zhuqueibacteria > Thermofontimicrobiales > Sulfurfontimicrobiaceae > Sulfurfontimicrobium. The sequence continues at coordinate 4,502 of JAFGMA010000131.1, forward strand.
ATGGTTTCGATTTTAGGCACCACCGGATTATCGCCATAATTTGCCGCTGACGAAGAGAGCACAATATTCCGCACGCCATTGATTCGAGCCGCTTCGAGTACATTTAGCGTGCCAATTGTATTTATTTCAACAGTTTCGACGGGTTTTTCCATTGATTCCGGAACGCTAATCAATGCAGCGAGATGGTAAATTGTGTTTACGTCCTTTAAACTGATACGAAGCAATTCGGCATTGCGAACATCTCCTTCAACAAATTTCACATTGAATGGTTCAATATTTTTCTGAAATCCGCTTTTCAGGTTATCGAAAACTATGACTTCATTTTTTTGGTGCAGTGCTTCCACGATGTGGCTTCCGATAAAACCGCAACCTCCTGTGACGAGAATTTTGATCATGTCAATTCCTTTCCAATAAAATGTACTTGGGCTTTTTTAGGCACCCGTTTGAATCCTTTGGCTTACTCCTGAATCTAATATTAATTGGACCGAATCGATTAAATTGCCGATGTTGACGGGATTGGGGAATGAATTCAGTCTTGTCAATAAAAACAAATTTCTTTCAATAAGTCAAAATAAAATTTTTTAATATTTCATCGCGTTGAAAGCTAAAAATTAATATTGATAATTTTTGATGGTGGTCACAGCCCGCCATCAATTTTCTTTGTATCATGAAGCATTCAAAGAAAGACATTCTATCTATTTAATTTATAGGTCGTGTTAACCGCATCTCGTAGCGGATACAACCGGACATTGAAGCGAATGAAACTTTCAATCCTGTATGTTCGTTTCAAGTCATTCGAATTTTAGAAGGAATTATAAATTACTAAGTGAAGAAAATAATGAGGGTCCAAATGGAAAATAAAACCAGCAAATTGAAACGCATCGCATTAGGAATTCAGGTTACCATTCTATTTTTAGTTTTCATTACAGCACTGGGATTTTCTTTTAAATATTTCCATAACGATGAAACAATGGAAAAGATGTATAAACTAGAAAGAACACTTCAAGATCTGCGGGCAGCAATGAATACCGATAGCATGCGGCAGTATCAAATCCAGAAGATAATGGCGATTATCGATAATTACAATAAATCAATGCCTTCTTCTGAAAAATATGAGATTGCGAATGAAATATATAAAATGAGCATAAAATATAGCAATCTGGATGTCGATTTGATATGCGCCACGATAACGCATGAAAGTGCTTTAACCTGGAATCCAAAAGTAAAATCCGATGCGGGGGCGATGGGATTGATGCAGGTGATGCCCACAACAGGGTTGTATGTCGCCAGCTACGAAGAGATTACATGGACTTCTCCGGAAGATATTTTGTACAATCCTATTTATAATATTCGCATTGGAAGTCGATATCTTTCATCATTAATAGAATATTTTGACGATATTGACGCAGGTCTGGCGGCATATAACGGCGGTCAAAAACAAGCCGCTTTATGGGTTGCCAATGGCAAATCCGAAGGAATCCTTTGGGCTGAAACCAGGAATTATGTGCCAGCAGTACGGAAGCTATATCAGGAATACCAGGGGATGGATATCTAAATTAGCTCACCCTGAAAGATTTTCAATCCTTTTTCCTTCGAGTGTAGCCCGGCTTCTGATTCGCCTCCAATGAATCGAAAAGCCGGGTTTTTTTTGTTCGTTTGGTTATGAAATAAATGTAACAATGAATTTTAACCTTGCTTTTTTATCCTCACTAATTTAATTTGACTACTGAATATATTATAAATAAACACTCCCCACAAAAAGCAAATAAGACTTGATTAATGGAAAAAAAATATATGGCTTAAATTGAGCCTTATTTTTTCGGATTCGAAATGAGCCAGCCGGATGGAGCCGGTTTTCACCAGGAATTCAGGTTTTTTTGAAAGTGCCGATATAAATAAATGTAATCAACACACGTTGCTATACAGATTCAGCGTTTAAAAAATCCCGGTTTCAAATTCGAAATTCGAATTAAGAGATGTGAACTGTCACACGCGCTCTGAATGAAATGCGGAATTTTTAGGAGGTGGGGTAAAATAGCTTGGACATTTTGCTTAATAATAATTTTGATAAATAGCCACTTAACAAATTTTAATGGGGAACTTATTTTATCCCACCTCCTTAGTGAGATTTTAGCAAAATTTAAAGGTAAAATCTTGCGTGTTTAATGGATAGAGTTATTTAATTGAGAATTCTCGCTTAATGCTTGTAACATATTGAAATAAATTGTGTTTAATGCCCAGATCGGCAAATACTATTTTCTTCCTTGCAGGTGATGAAGGCGGCATTAATCTTTGGAAGAACGATTTTAATGATCTGAGTTCGGAAACAAATCAATTCAAACGTTTGCATGTTGAATCGCTTAACTGTGGTAACTCAAATGAGAGTGAATCAATATCGGGGGTAGTCAAATGGCAACCAACAATTTGATGATTGTTGATGATGAGAGGGTCATTCAGGAGCTTTGCAGTGAAATCCTTACGAGAGCGGGATATTCTGTTCTCACGGCAGACAATGGAATGGAGGCATTGAAACTGCTGCAAAAATCACAAGTCGATATCGTATTTGTCGATCTGAAAATGCCGATTATGGGTGGGCTGGAACTTCTGGAGATAATAAAGAGGGATTTTCCCATGCCTGAAGTCATCATCATAACTGCGTATGCCACGATTGAAAATGCTGTTGAGGCGATGAAAATGGGCGCTTAGGATTTCCTTCTCAAACCATTCAATTCAGATCAAATCCAGCTGGTCGCCAGCCGTTGTTTCGAAAAAATCGCCCTGGATCGTGAAAACGAAGCCCTGGTACATGCCAATAAAAAGCTGCGCGAGTTACAAGAGATGAAGGATAAATTCATCGCCATCACCAGCCACGAACTCTGAACCCCTGTAAGTCATGTCAAAGGCTATTTCAATATTTTAATGGATGATATGCTAAGTATAGAACACCTGACCTGCTATAATGTAGACCAAGGCTCTTGATATTATAAATGATAGTCTAACTATAATAAATTAAATTCTTAATGGCA
>JAFGMA010000132.1 GCA_016927835.1 Candidatus Zhuqueibacterota bacterium
ATAATACTGGTTTCTCTATGCTTCAACTTATAATTTCCACGCAGGCGCTAATGGCGCATAACTCTAACTGCGGGGTTTATGGGTTATGGATTGAAAAAAGTCGGAGTGCGGCGTCTTTATGCTCCGCAGTGCATCGCATAAAAGGCGATGCACTCCTATTTCTACCAATATCTAAGCGATTACCCCGGTTTGCTTGATTGTGTTTGCCATAATTTGTGCGGAAAGCTGAGTCGAGCATAAATTTATGAAGCAAAGCCCATTCTCATTTTCATATAATTGTCACCTTTTCATCAAACAAGGAGCAGCCAATGGAACTCAAACTTGTCAAAATCGAAAATCCCGCTGAATTGAATTTCATTCTGGGGATGTCGCATTTCATCAAAACCGTCGAAGACATACATGAAGCGCTGGTTTGCGCTGTGCCCGGTATCCGGTTTGGATTGGCATTTTGCGAATCATCCGGTCCGCGGCTGGTTCGCTTCACCGGCACCGATGCTGAATTGATTGAATTGGCAAAAAAAAATGCCTTGCAGCTTGCGGCGGGTCATTGTTTTATTTTATTTCTGAAGGATGTATTCCCGATAAATGTGATGCACGTGTTCAAAGCGGTGCCTGAGGTTGTCAGAATATTTTGCGCGACGGCGAACCCGGTTGAAGTAATTCTGGCTGAAACCGGACAGGGCAGGGGCATAATGGGTGTCATCGATGGCTTAAGCACGCTGGGGGCGGAAACAGAAGCAGACATCGCCGAACGCAAACAATTTCTGCGCAAAATCGGCTATAAATTAAGCTAGCCCTGAAATACAAATATATATGCATTTTCGCCTTTTTCCACCCGGTTCAAATTGATTACCAGGGCATTTTTCAAGCCGAATGCTGTAGCAGGACCACTTGCGGCTTCTTCAACCATAAATTTGCCATGGGGAAAAGCTTTTCTCGGCTTCCAAAACAGCAGGGGCAAATTTTTGGCATTTCCGCTGCTTTCAATTTTCAAAAAGAGTTTTCGCTTTTTTTGAATCGTGCGCCATTTTTCTTCTAATATCCTCATTTCAGGTAACGATTCAGACGGGTATTCACCGTTTTCCCGAAATTCATATTCTGGGCTGTGTTGATAATCATAGTAAATAATCGGAATGCGTTGCGGAAACCGGGCGATCCACATTGCGTCGGTGCCATAATATGCCACATGCTTTGGATTGGGCTCATGTCCCCATTCAGGGTGGGCAGCAAACAAAGGCGAGCTATTTCCATTCTGGGATGCCAATTTGAGCCGGGCATGACAGGTGAGCGCATCATCGATTTCCAGAACCTGGTACGGATGTTCCTCAGGCGAATATTTCAAATTCAGCCAGGCAACGGTCTCTTCGATAGTTGTGAAAAGATTGTTATCGAATGTTTGATCGATAAAATGCTCCAGGACTGTGTTACTCTGCTGAATATGCGAATCGTGATCCTCCTGGTGAACCAGGAAAACTCCGAATTCATTATGGGCGAGATTCTTTTTGTATTCATGGAGCAAGCGCGCGTAGTAATCATCCTGGTATTTAGGAATGGCATTCGCGCAAATGTCATCGGCGTCTGTGCTGAAAATTGTAGCGCCATTCGGCGAAAAGTATGACGTGTTCAAAATATCCCGCGTCGTCCATTGGAAAAGCCATTGGTCGATTTTGCCGCCGGGCACTCGAAAATTCCCCTGATGCGGCTTGTAAGCATCCCAGGGCGCTCCACGGTGAAACATGCTGGTATCGCAGCTCCGGTGGTCGTAGCCAATGCCCCAAACTGCTTCCAGTCCCAGGTTTCTGGCTGCGGCAAGAAAATTGGTTCCGACAGATCCGACCCATTGATCCACGCCCATCGTGCGCGTGTAAAATGGGTAACCGACTTCCCGAAAAATTTCCTGGCAATGGTCGCGCAACACCTGGATGATTTCCGTTGTTTGCTCTGCACTCAAGTCAATATTGTAATTGCGGCAATTATGGTAAAAATACGACCGCGGGAGCAATCCATAGTCGTCCCCATATTTCCAGTGCCATTGTTTCAAACTGATTGCCGCTTTATGCGCCACGATATCATCTATCAGCCATGTGATGGGAGCGCCATATTTATGAAATATTTTCTCTAAAGTCAAGGCGTGGATGAACGCATCGTTTCCCATTTGTTCATCTTTGTAAAGAACCAGTTCGCTGTCATCGGTCCGAAAATATTGCTCAGTGGGCTCCGGATTCCAGCCATAGTGAATATTGCTGCTCTGGACAAGGCAAACAAAAAATTCTTTTGTGCCGAAGACCCGGGACATCACATCGATAATGTGCACCTGCCCACTTGCTAATTCCGTCACTTTGAATTTAATGAGCTTCGGCTGATATGATAATCCCACAGCACGAAAACGCAGACAAATTTTGCCTCGTCCTTTAGATTTGACATCGACAGGTGTGATTGAAGCCGGGCATCCGATAACCTCAATTTCAATTTTTTCTGGCGCCAATATTGTCAATTTAAATTCTTTTCCAATCAATCCAATAGCTTTTTGCGGGAACAGCATATCCTTCCTCCGTATTCATCTCTCCGCCTATTTCCACGAAATGTGTTGAATACCAGGTTTTCGAAATGCGCAATCATATTCGAGCGAAAATAGTGTGTAGCGCTGAAATTCACATTTAAAGTCGATGCATTATACCGCAGGGAGTCGATCCGACAACTTCAATGTGACGCACGTACAGATCGTAAAAATCAAAGGATTAATGATAGTGTGAAATCATATCTTCCTGTAATGAATAGACTAACAGAGACTCCTTCATTGAAATGATTTTTTTGAGGTTAAACAGGGGTGCCGAAGTTCAATAATAGCTAATTTAAATATAAAAGTCAAGCATAAATCTTGACTCTCTGGCAATGCCTCGTCATTGGTTCTTTTCATGGCTTCCAGCGTCTGGGATTCCTATACTTTGCACGGGCATAAATTGAACTTTCATGTCATTGCGAGCGAAACGGAGTGCAGCGAAGCAATCCCATGAGGTTAAGCACTGAAAAGATTGCTTCGGCAA
>JAFGMA010000133.1 GCA_016927835.1 Candidatus Zhuqueibacterota bacterium
AAAAATCTGATAATTACGAAGCCTTCATCCACCTCGCTTGTGCCGACATTACGCGGCGCGCAACTGAGGTTTTCGGATAGGCTCTAAGCTGAATTGGATTTTCGGAATTGTGCTTCCGGTGCTCTCCCCTGCCTTGCCTATTCTTCATTTTCAACACGCACTCCGCGGTTGATTTCTATGCAGGTCTCGATAATTTCAATGACACCGGCTGTGTAAGGCTGTTTCGCTGTATAGGAGCTCATGTCCTTAACAATTTTCGCTGCGTTTGCCGGGCACATGGGGTACTTGACGCGGCTCATGAATGGCAAGTCCCCGGATGTGTCACCGATTGCGGCGATCCGATCCAGCGGAATTTGCAGCATTTGCGAGAGTTGCAATAACGCGGTTCCTTTATCAAAACTTTCAGGTACGATATTCAGGCAATTTTCAGTTACCGTCAATACGAAAGGCTTCAGCTCGGTTTCCAGCCGGCTTTTTAAAATAGATGCGGTCGAAAGAATCCCGTCATGATCCGTAGAGATCAGGGTTAAATGCGTTTCTTTGCCCGTTTGAAAGGTTGCCGGCGCATCAGGCAGGACTTTGGAGACGATTGCCTGCTTGATATCCTGAATCCGGCGCTCCCACTCAACAGTGTACCGGTCTGATTGGATATACCGGTTGCCTTCCACTTGATAAATCATCCCGCCGTTTTCGCAGATCGCGGGCAACTTCACATCAAGTATTTTAAGCAGTGCTTCCACATAGGGTTGGGGACGACCGGTACAAAGGGTGAGAAGCGGCACAGGAGAACCGTGCTGCAGCGCTTGCTCGTTGAACTCACGGATTTTGGATAAATAGCTCAAATTAAACGCGGACGCGCGTTCTTCGGTCAGACATCCGTCCACATCGGAAATAATCAGCGCAATTTTCATGGTCGATCGAGATTGATTATATTTTTGACAATTTATAAGCAAAAGCAAGCTTTCGCACTCCACAAAACAAGGAGTGCCAAAGTTTACTTTGGCGGTTTTAGAAATTAATCCATTCCTCTTAATTTTTCGTTCCAACCGGGTATTTGCACTGCGCAAATTTGAAGCGCATAAATTAAGCAGCTCCTTCGTGGGGAGGCTTTTACACGGTGCCACGCGAAAGCAAACTTTCGCACTCCGCAACGTGTTTACTTTAGTGCGTCCGTCAAGCTGCTATCCTGATTTCAGGCTTCGCTGACGGGCAATTTCAAAAAAAATAATTCCCGCGGCAACCGACGCATTAAGGGAAGCGATGTTGCCGCGCATCGGGATTCGAATCAGGAAGTCGCACTTTTGTTGCACCAACCGCCGCAATCCCCTGCCCTCGCTGCCGATTACCACGCCCAGGGCGCCGCTAAAATCCGCCTGATAAATATCCTGTTCAGCTTCACCGGAGGCACCGGCGATCCAACATCCAGCTTGTTTCAATTCATCCATCCCCTGAACCAAATTGGTAATTTTCGCGACGGCAATGTGCGCTAACGCTCCAGCCGAGGCTTTTATCACGCTTTCTGTCAAGCCAACCGCCCGATGCTTCGGAATAATTACCCCGTGGGCACCGGCACATTCCGCTGACCGAATGATCGCGCCCAGGTTGTGCGGATCTTCAATGCCGTCCAGCAAAACGATAAATGGCTGCTCGTGCCGGTTACGTGCGATGGCAAGTATTTCAGAGATTTCCCGGTAGCGATATTCAGCAATCAACGCAGCGATTCCCTGTGCCGTTTTCGCGTTGGAAATTTGTGTGAATCGCTGTTGATCTATGGTCTCGATAGTCACATTTGCCTCGCGGGCGGCTGAAAATATTTTTTGCAGCACCGCGCCTTTTTGTCCGTGTAGCATGAAAATTTTTTCAATCTTTTGACCAGCTTTCAATGCTTCGAGCACGGGATTTCTGCCAACGATAATATTTTCCATATAAGTTGCCTTCACCCATAAATAATATCTAAAATATCATCGGATTTCAACCGAACAGTTCGTTCGTCGATTCGCTGATACATCGGATTGGTTTGAACAGCATCGGCGATATGGGTGAAAAAAAATCGCTTTTCTAGAACGTACGGTCCGGGCAATTTAAAAGGCGTTATCGGTTTTTGGCGCTGCTTTTGAATGGCAATTTTGACTCCTTCGCGAATTCTCCGATGCGCTTCGGCAGGCGAGCATGAAATGGCATAGGTTCGGCTCAATCCCTGCTTTACCGCAGCCGTGGTGATGCCCGGAATGAGTAGTTGCACTTCCTGGCAGGCGGCTTCATCGCCACTCAGAAAAATCATGGGCAATTCCAACGCGCCACAATGCAGCGCCCATTGCGCGATTTCACCGATTAATTGACCGTTCAGCTTGTAATACTCGACCGTTTCACTGGATTGGGTATGGTTGAGATTCCCCAGTTCGGTGCCAGCCATGGCATGCTGCCCGATCATAATGGCGGCATTATACGTTTTCAAAATTTCCCCGCGTTGTATCCGATCCGATACCGGGCGCCCGTGGCACAGCTTGGCAGCAGGATGTAAGTCTTCGAAGTAAATCCCGCCGGGACCATGTCCGTCAATCACAAGAACATCATCCACGTCTTCGTCCAGCATACCTTCAATCGCAGCGTTTACTTCGGCGGTCAGCAGCTTCTTCGCGCGTTCATGATATTTTCCCGTTGCATACCCCTGATCGATGAAACTCACCACACCGCTCACCCCTTCCAGATCGGTCATCATTACAATTTTCACGGTAACCTCCATCGCTTTGGTAGAATTTCTTTAGCAAGTTATAGTTAGTGTCCGTCGGTTTTTGTTATTCCCGCACGTTTTAAGCGGGGTGCCGCCCACGGGAATCCATTGTTTAAATAATCAAATGGATGCCCGACAGGCTTTTCCCCGAATGTTTTTATCGGGGAAGCATTCGGGCATGACTGAACCGGAGTAGTGTTTTCTGATTTTGTTTTGAATTTCAAAAATCACTACTTTTCGGACAGACTCTAGTTAAAATGGGTTGATCAAATTAAATCTTCAAACATTTCAATTCCCTTGCGTATCATTTGCATTCCGGCAAATTTTCCTGCCCGGTGGATGTATGAGGGGCTGGTTTCATACGTGTCAATTTCGAAAGATTCAGGATCAGGGATATACCCGATGAAACCATTGGAATAGCCGAATATTAACGCCCGTCGTCCGGGCATGGCTTGCTGCAATTCAAATTGAAGTTCGATGAAAAGCTCCCCCGGAATGGTCAGGATAAGCGTATCCAGAATACGATGCGCTTGAATCGTAATCGTCTCAAATTCTTTTTCGCTGTAGCCTTGTACCAGTTTATGCTTCCACCAGCTTGTGCGCAGCCGTCGATACAGCGAAAAAGCACTGTCATAAGCCTCTGGTTCTATTATTTGTTTCTCAATATCATCGAAATAGGCAGAGATTTCATCGATATCGCCAGCGAGACCAATTTCGCTGCGTTTGGATGTGAGGGGAATCTGTATTTCGACTTGTTTAGATCGCAAGTGAACGATTTCATGCGTCGGTGTCGAAGGAAGCGCTGCCAAAATGCTATCGGCGATTTTTTTCCCGAAAAACGCTGCATTTACAAAGGAGCGTTCACCGAGTTCCAGATTAATATTTCCGCAGGCGCCGTTGAAAAACATGCTGAAACCGCCTGTGGTGCTGCGGATATACCGGTTAACCTCGCCGCAAAAATCCGCTGAACTATGGTACTCCGCACGCATGGCTGTGGTCGGATGCGCTGCGAAATGCCAGATCAGACCTTTAAAGCTCCCGGCAGCATCATCGATGCGCAAAAAGTCAAGGCGATTATCGACTTTGTCAATATCTCCCCCGATTCTATCCTGGAACCGGTTTTTTGCCAATCCGGGACACTCAACTGCGCCCCAACCCAACCTGGCGATAAATTGGTTTTCAAACGCTGATTCCGCGGCAGCAACAGCGCGCGCTTCCACCTTTTCGAGTTGCCTGATCGCCCGGGTTCCAGGTTCTTCACAGAATACTTCAGCCGCGTTATGCGTATGTGTTGCCGAGATTGTAATCTCTTGCGGCAAAAGCCCCGCTGCTCGACAAATACCGGATTTAATAAGGTTGGTTGTCGATTCCTCGAGCATTCCCACATCTAGCGAAAGCAGCATAAGACGGGATTCGCCGCTTGACAAAAAAAGCGCCTGCGCCCAGAGGGTATCGTGAATGCCGAGACTACGCTTATTGGGAGCAAGCCGAAACGAACCGAAGCTTCCCGGCTCAGGAGTGATTTTTTCGCAGGCATAACCTGCTCGAAATTGAAATCCCGAATGCGGTGTTATTGATGAATCCATTTTAATTTTCTCCCGGTACTTTACACAAAAGTAAACATTCCCCCAGTCACAGCAATCACGAATACAGAATTGAAATTGAATTTTGAATCATGTTGAAACAACAATGCAATTTTGAGTCCGTCGGTTTTTGGTGATCCCACAGGATTTGAGCGGATCACCGCGCTGGAATTTCGCCGCGGATTGAATAGATACCCCCGGACGGAAGCCCGATAAAATCATCCGGATTTAATACGCAGCATTTAAAAATCAAGCCGATTACTCGGGCTAAAATATAAAAAATTTACACGGCTAAATCAATGGAATGTTCAATCCGGCGATGAAAATATTACGGCATGGCAACACAAATATTCAAAGGGAAGAAATTGAAATGGCGTGGTCACGGGAGTGACAAATTGTGGAATCTTGCTGGCGCTTTATTCGGTTTGCATCGGCTTCTTCAAAATGGCGCGAACGATGATCCCGACTCCGATTGCTATTGGGATAAGGGGCCAGAGCCGGTTGATATTGTCCCAATCGAGTATCCAGAGATCGTGTAACGTGAAGAGAGCACCTAAAACGATTAAAACACTCGCCGGAATGAGCAAACCTGTATCACCGGGCTTTATCAGGAATAGCACGAAAAATGACAAACCCAGCAACAGTATCACGAACGTCCAGGGATAGATGTTGCTCATCACCTCATATATCGGCGGATAATTCATTGCAAGTATGGCGGCTCCGCCCAGCAGAAAAAAGGTCCCGGGCAACGCAGCACCCGATTTCTCGCGGCTGCGGATTGAAGCGAAAAACAATGCCCCAACCGCCATAATCATCAGGGGAATGAAGTAACTTCGTCCCAGGTATAAATCCATTAAATTATGAATTAACAGCAAGCTGCCAATCGCGATCAGCAGTATGCCCACAGCTAACGATGCTCTTGTATGACCTTTCATGCTTGCTCGCCTCCTTTAATTCGTAAATCAAGGTTTATGACGCTGCTGTATTTTTATCGGTGGATTTGGTTGTTTCCCAGGATTTTGTTGATTCATGTTCTTCAGGAAGCGTAAAAATCAGCACAACATAAGCGACGACACCGATAAACACGTGCGTATAAAGCGTCAACAGAATCCAGCCTATGCGGACGAAAATGACATCAATGTTTAAATAATTCGCAATCCCGGCGCAAACGCCAGAAACTATTTTCCCCGAAGAAATTCGGGTCAATCTTTTTGAATCATGATTCTCCGACGTACCTTCAGCGGTTTCCGGCTGATTGTCTTTTTTGAGTACGTAGACAATGTAAAATATGCCAGCCAGGATGATAAGTACAGGAAAGAAAGTATGCCAATTAAAAAAAGGCTGCCAAATTCCAAAATGAAATGGAAATTCATAAAAATCATAACGCCGTGAAAGCGCAAACATGCCAATTACTATCAGGACGATCCCCCATATCATAGCTGAATTGGTTTTCGTTTGAGGAGCGTTCCCTGAGGCTTGATCGGGATTTTCGCGCATCAGGATCAGGCAAGCGAGGTAGGCAACAATGCCCAGCCCATCCAAAAATACCGAGATGATCCAGATGATCCGCACAACGGTTGCATCGATATTGAAATACTCTGCGACGCCACCACATACACCGGCTACCATTTTATTGGTTTGCGATTTGAAAAGCCGGGATCGATTTATATCTCCATTTGACATATAGCTAATCCTCCGGTTGAAATCGATAAATTTTTTGGATTTTTACTATCATAAAAATTGAGCATGCGATTTTCAAAAATCGAGGCTCATTTAATCCTCTGATTCAGGCAAGTTGCTCTTGCCAAAATTGAAGTTATGTTGTATAACGATTCGCTGATTCAGATGTTTCATTCAGAAATGGAACAGTTTTTGAAAGCAAGGATCGTTGATATTTCACATTTTTATTATACGTTACAAACAGACCAGGAAAATTAGGAATGAGGATTACGTATGTGTAAACAATTCTTCAGGATGCTGCTGGTCATTCCCTTCTTCATCGTCAATCTCAAAGCCGATTATATTCACCCCGCCCAAAATCACTACGCCACGGTGCGAGTGGAAATTCTGGAGCAGTTGTGCGACGCAATCACCGAACGACAAATCAAAGATGAGGCTGATCAAAATTTCGGAGCAATCATGGATTCGATGTCGAATGAAGTCCATCTTCGGACGGGCGAAGCAATCTTTCCGCTTGCTGCAGCGCTGAAATATATTAAGAGGAAGGAATTTGGCAGCGCAGCGATCCAGTTGTCTAATTGGGTACTGAGCCACCAGGAAGATGAAGGCTCGTGGCATGAAATTTCAGAAACGGATCAGGATATCACCGCCAATCTGCTTTTGGCACTGGCATGCGCCTATCCCATCGTTGAGCCGCAGCTCTCAAAAACCACCATGATGAATTGGCAGATTGCAATGCGAAAAGCAGCGAATTTTTTAGCCAGGAAAAACAGCAATACGCCGCAGCATACCATGCAGTGTGCAACCATCGCGGCTGCACTGGCAGCAACCTGGCTCATACTGCCGGATGGTGCATATAAATCAAAAGCAATTGCCATGGCGCGCCTGGTTGGCTGGAGCATCAACAAAGAAGGATTCATTAGCTGCTATGCCAGCCATGACAAGCCCCAGCAACTGACAATTGATCCGGGACGTGCCCTCGACAGCACAATATGGTTACTGGGATTTTATGCAAAGGTTTTCAAGGATGATTCGATTAAGCAAGAGTTGCTCAAGGCGCTCGTCACGCATCTTTCCCTGGTTTATCCAAACGGAAGCATTGATTATTCCTGGGGCGTCTGCTCTAATGAGTGGACCACGTTCGGAAATATCAACGCCGATGGGTGTCAGGCAAGTTTTAGTCTGTTTGCGGATGAAGATAGCCGTTTTTACACCGCCGGGATTCTGAATTTGGAATACCTGTCGCAATTCATCGAAAACGGACTCATTGCATACGGTCCGCTTTATCGTTTACTTTTCGACCATTCGCCATCAATCAGGCTCTCGATTTCGCGCGCGAAAAACCTGGCATTCGCCATTGAATATGGCGCCCAACAACCGCAAACGGCTCCAGCCCTGCCCTGTGAAATTATGAATTGGCACAAATATTTCAAAACCACCGGGATCGTCCTGGTGCGCAGCCCGCATTACATGGCAACACTCTCAGCTTTTAACGCCATTTACCGCGGCTCAGATTCCGGCGATGATAAAGCCCTTTTGCCCCCGGCAGGTGGTTCGCTGTGCAATTTGTGGTGCGAAGGCAGCGGTTTTCTGCAGCTTTCCAGCCAGGCGCAATTTCATCCGAATCCATCTCTTTTCCCGGAACTCGATTATTCTCCGTTGCCTTTGACGCCGCGTATCGAAACGTACAGCGAAAAGGAGTTGTTTTCGAATCTGCATGAATATCGCTGTAAAATGTCTGTCAAACGCGTGAAAAATGCCATTGCCAAAATTGCGGTTGCCGGACGGCTGAAAAATATCGAATATAAAACGATGGGGATCATGTATCGCTGGACGCATCGGTTCGAAAGCAAGGCAATTGAAAAAGAAGTGTTCATACACTACGGTAACAAAAAAGCGGGCATTCAAATTATCGAGCCTTTTGTACACTTGCAGGGCGCTAAGATTCACAAGCTGGATGACAAGACGGTTCGCATTGCGTATCCCGAGAGCCAGTGGATTTTGCGCCTCGTGGAAGGAAAAGCGAAGTTCGAATTGGGCAAAGAGGCAGAGCGCTATCGACTGCCGGTTCCGGGAATCCGCTGCTACCCGGTTACGCTCCGCTTGCCAAAGTATAAAAATGAAAAAATAACAATTGTTTATCGATTGGAAAAACAGTGAGTTTCAGCAGGCGACTGACCGCACTCACCCGCTGTCTGCCTATCTTCGTTTCTTCTTCCTTTTTCCCGATCTGGATTTTGGCTTCGGAACTTCCCGCGCAGGTGTTTCCTCTTTTTTTTCATATTTGATCTCAGCTATCACCGCCAATCGCTTATCAGCGGGCGCGGCTTTGATGTCTTTATACAGGCGATACAGGTATCGATAATAAAAGATTAGAAAAATAATGAGCGGAATGAAAGCGGACAGCTCCAATCTGAAAATACGCGGGCTTTTCAGCGGATGTTTTATCTCAGAGTCTGTTATTCGACAGCCAATGCTCTCTACACGCTCGATAAATGCACTGGAATCCTCTCTCGCTTGTTGCGTGGTTGGTGCATATTTTTTCAGGCTAAATCGTTTGTCATTCGACGATGATTCGAACGTCAGGCTGCCGAGATTCTCGAGGCTCCGCATCTGATCCGGTGAAATTGTCCCGGTTGACGTTGCGCGAACCTCGTGAACTGCGTAAAATGACTCATCCCATTTGAAAATATATGAGTAAAATAAAACCACCGCATCAAAGGTCAATTTAAACATTAAAAGTGAAAACAAAATGATAAACAATAACTTAAGTACGCCTAATATTCCAAATAGTATTTTCTGTGTTTGCTCATTCATCGTTGCCTTGCTCCTCCTCGTGTGAATCGACCGGGTGTGACTCCGAAGTGAAAGGATTGGTATCTATTTTCCATGCATTTTCCGTCTTGATAAATTGATAAACGCCTGGCTTCATTTTCGAATTGTCCTCAATTTCAATGCGAAATTGTTGCATCGTATCAGAACCTGCTTTTTCCTTTTTGAAATTCATTTTATCAATCTGCCCGAAAGCATTTTGCCAAAACCACATCCGCGCCCCGGAATTGACAACATCGAAAACAGAATCCGGGAGCACATTGAAACGCCGGAGATTGTTCAAGGATTGATGTTCCAGCGCTGCCAGTTCAGCGGCAATTTGAGGTGAAAAGCATTGGAGCGCCGCCGCCACATCCCCGGCATTTATAGCGCGACTCAGGCTGCGGAGGGTTGAAATCGGTGTATCAAGTACGAGCTCTGCCTGCCCTGGTTTTGGGAAGGCGAATATCGGCTCATCAATCACAGGATTAATTTCATACCCGGTGAATGTAATTTTATCATCGCTGTAGCTGACGCGCCCACGGGCAACGGTATTGACGATTTCATAAATCCATTCCGGCAGCCAAAAGTTCCCGACTTTTTGATACATGATCTGGGTTATCTGCCGGTTCTGAAGTCTCGATCCCCAAAAAACTTCCTTCTGGCGCGTGATAATGGTGCCATTTTCCAGTTTAAGCCAGTGGCGCTTGAGTAATGCTTTGGATGCTGCGTTTTCGCGAGTTGTCGAGTCACTCAGCAGAATTTCATCGCGCAGAAGGGTAAAATCAGCTTCAGTGTGAAATATATGCGACAGCGCTTGATCCTTTGAATGCAATGACACATCGAGCTGGTCCTCTTTCCCGGATTCAATAGCGGCAAGCGCATTTTCGTCGATGTTTAACGAATCCAAAATCTGGCGTACGGTAAAGTCTTCGGACCAGAACAGCGGCACAGCATCAGTGCCCTGGGTTAAACCAAAAGCCAGCCCAAAATCCACCCACCGCGGCAATTCAACCTGCCGGCGCTGTTTGCCCCTGGTATAAACCGTTGATTTCAAATCATACGGCGCTTTCCAAAGTATATGCACTTCCACCGAATCGCGAAGTTGAAATCTCCTGGCGAACTCCCGCAGAAGTTGATTTGAACCAGTAACAATAAACGCGAGGCTGTGCAAGTCATCGTGCTGCAGCTTGTATTGCTTCGCGAAAATTTTATGTAATACCGGTCCCGCCGGTTCTTCGCGCCGGGCGCAACTCATCAGCAGCGCGATGATTATGAATAGTAATCCTGATTTTTGTAAATGCATTGACTCTCCGTGGTTGGATTTGGAAATGCTAAGATAAGAAATAAACAGCTCATTGTCAAGGAATTCATCATTTTGGATGCAACTATCAGACGCGGATTGGGTGGAAATGCTGATCGGCTTTCAATCGATTAAAATCCAGATCCTTCAGCCCGCTGAATCCACGAATGCTCATTTTTAAAATTATATCAATGAAGCATCGTCTTATTTCTTTTGTGCTATCCGTGTGGTAAGTGGGCAAATATTTTTTCTGTATAGTCTCGCATAAGTAGAAACTTAATCGCTGTCGCTTTAAGTTGAAGTTGACTGCAAAACTTTTTGCTTGACATTAAAAAATAATTTATTATATTGAAAATTTCTCACGCCGTTTAACAGTCACACCGCTGTACAGGAGCAATGAGAATTGCATCCGTCCGACGCTACATCACCACCGCTCCTGAGCCGTTTGAAGCTAATTTACGTGTTCCGGGGGAATCCGATGCCGAAAGCCGAGATCAGCCGAATTACTGCAAGTAATCTGAAGCACAGATTGACACCAATTGAAAAAAGCACCGCATAGGTTTTAAATTTTAGTAGCTCTGTTTTCCTTCTACACGTTATCTTTTTGTGCAAATTTCAAGGCGATTACTACCACCCAATCAGATCGGAGGTTAAAATGAAAGAAATTACTAAAAAATATTGTGTAGTTTGTGGCAAAGAATGGGGACTGGCGATGACTTCCTGTTGCTCGGACAATAGCTTAATCACCGCTATTCATAAAAAAAATGATGTGGCGTATTATAGCGATAATCATGAACGCCTTACTCCAGACGATATTCAAAAATTAAAATCAGAAATTGTAATTAGCGAAGAATATAAAACCAAGCAGGCAGCCTGGACTGATAAATCTCAATCAGACTTCAAGTGGTCTGATATTCAAGAAAATGAATTAGAAAAAAAAGATAACTCTGGTATATCGTTAATTGTAGGCGGATTAATACAAATTCTTATTGGAGGCGCACTGACCGTTTATTCAATCATGAATCCCTCTTCAGGTGGCTATTACGTGTTATGGTGGGGATTGATTTTATCTGGATTTATTACATTCATTAAAGGATTAATCAAGCATTAGAACAAGTAGCGACTCAATAGCCAAGATTTATTAGAGCTTTGAGCCAAAAATTGAAGCAAATATTTTATGTACTTTTTTGTTGAATTTTTCAGTATTTTTTAGTAGCTTCCGTATTGGTATTAATTAGGTATAAATAAGAGAGGTGATAAATGCCAGCAATAACTTTGAAAAATATTCCAGCAGATTTATATGATGAAATAAAAAAAAATGCAGATATAAATTTTCGTAGTATCAACGGGGAAATACTCTTTCGTCTAAAAAAATCTATTGGACATAAAAAGACTAATCCTGAATTATTAATTTCTAAAATTGAGGCAATTCAGGCTAAAATCAAGGCTCCAGATTTAACTGATGAAATATTGTATGAAGCAAAAAATATGGAACGCCCATGATTGTTGTGGATACGAATGTGATCGCATATTTATTTATTAGCGGCGATCAGACGAAAAAGCTAAATCATTATTATTATATGATTCTGAATGGATTGCACCATTTTTATGGCGGAGTGAATTTCGAAATATTTTAGCACTTTATATAAGAAAAAAATATTTTGGAATAGAAGAAGCTTTATTAATGCTGGATGAAGCAGAAAATTTTATGAATGAAAATGAGTATGAAGTGAATTCAAAAGAGATTTTAGAATTGGTGGACAATTCGAATTGTTCAGCATACGATTGTGAATTCGTAGCTTTAGCAAAAAGATTGAACCTGAAACTATTCACTTCAGATAAGAAAATATTAAAAGAATTTCCCCAAGTAGCAAATTCTCTCGGAGATTTCTCAAGTAAATGAAGCTTCAACTCAAATGCTGCAAAGCGCTAACCTATATCTGTATAAAAATCCAGCCCAAAAAAAACACTCATCCGTAAAGCGCTGCTCTTTTTGATTACCCGTTCCTTGACTAGAATTTATTTGATCCGGCTCTGATTTCTGTCAATGGTTTGGTAGACAGCGGTTGAATGTGAATTTCCTGCCAAACAGCTTTCGGGCTCGTTTCCTTTATCTGACAAGGCGTTTTCCCGTAAATCGCCCGGAGAGTGGGGCAAAATCAGCGTACTTGAATTACAGTCAAAAAGCAGATATTTCAAGTACGACGCGGTGATAAGCATAGTCCAGGGAATCATCCCCGAAAATTAGCTTCAACTCGCTCTTCAATAGCAGAAAGATAAATTAAAATTTCCAGCCTCAT
>JAFGMA010000134.1 GCA_016927835.1 Candidatus Zhuqueibacterota bacterium
GATCGCAATCGCAGGTACTCACTCAGTTTGCAGAATTTTAAACATTTTTACATTCATCATTTATCGGTTCGTATGAACGACATAGCAACATTCGACGCAGCCCCAAAAAGCGTAGCCATTTACACGCTGGGCTGCAAATTGAACCAGGCAGAATCGTCACAATTGGCTGAGAAATTTATTGAGCAAGGCTACCAGATTGTCAGCGCAAATGAGGCGGCGGATATTTGTCTGATCAATACCTGCACGGTCACCCAAAAAGCAGAAGCGCGGTGCCGGCATGCGATACGAAAAGCACGCCAGATCTCCCCGGACGCCTTTCTGATCGTTACTGGATGCTATTCGCAACTCGAAGCAGAGACGCTGAAACACATCGAAGGCATTGATTTAATTCTGGGGAGTAACACAAAATTCTCATTATTCGATTATCTGAAAAACGTCGAGAAAAAGCACGCACCCGAAATACATCTCGATAACGGAGCGCAGTTGGCGTTTCTGAGTCCCTGGAGCAGCAGCCATTTCGAACACACACGTGCCTTTCTAAAAATCCAGGATGGCTGCGACGCATTTTGTTCATATTGCATTGTTCCCTTTGCCCGTGGCAGAAGTCGCAGCGGCGATCCTAAAAGCATTATCGAAGCCGCGCGCCAGATGGTTGCCAACGGGTATCGCGAAATTGTATTGACCGGCGCGCATATCGGGCAGTATGGCAAAGACCTTACGCCGGAAAATAACCTGGTGAATTTATTAATGCAACTCGAACGGATTGCCGGGCTCGATCGCATCCGCTTGAGTTCGGTTGAACCCCTGGAAATTACCCCTGGCTTGATTAGCCTCATCGCCGGTTCCGAACGAATTTGCCCCCATCTGCATATTCCTCTCCAAAGCGGCGATCCGGAGATTCTGCAAACGATGAATCGGCACTATTCGCCGGAGCTGTTTGAAGCAATTATCGAAAGCGCCATCAAAAACATTCCGCAAGTCGCTATTGGCACCGATGTCATGGTGGGCTTCCCTGGCGAAACCGATGCGCATTTCGAAAATACATTTCGCCTGCTCGATTCGCTTCCGTTGGCGTATTTGCACGTCTTCAATTACTCGGTAAGAAAAGGAACAAAGGCAGCGAGACTGCCAAATCGAATCCCGAATACGATCCGAAAAGCTCGCAGCCAGCGTTTGCTCGAAATCAGTATAATGAAGCGCCGGGAATTTCACGAACGATTTTTCGGGCAGCAGTTGCAGGTGTTATTCGAACAGATGGATTTAAATCACCAACTCAACGGATTGAGCCAGAACTATATTCGTGTGAAAGCCGATGGTAATGAATCGTTGGTAAATCAAATAAAATCAGTTCAGGTAACCCGGATTGATGATGATTTTGTACAAGCTGTGATTCCTGACTGAGTATGTTGTATTAAAAACAGGTCAAATTGAATTGCCATTGTTGTGCTGCATGTCTCGCGAGGCGAATGCAGCATCGGTTGGTAGTTTTTTCATGCGTTATCATCGCTCCTGCGTATTGGAACAGGCGGATGACGAAGCCAATTTTTCATTGACATTTTATGAAAAGTTTCGTATTATCACCTAAGGCGAAGCCATTGAAGCAAAAAAAAGTATATATAGAGACTTATGGTTGCCAGATGAATAAATATGATTCGGAGTTGGCAACCAGCATTTTAGCCGGTGAAGGCTACCAGGTGACGCATCATCCCGGCGAGGCAGACCTGATCCTGGTGAATACCTGTAGCGTGCGCGACCATGCAGAAATGCGTGCTTTGGGACGATTGGGCGCACTCAATGCACACAAACTCGCGAATCCCCGATTGAAAATCGGTGTGATGGGCTGCATGGCACAGCGGATCGGCGAACAGATTCTGAAAGAAAAACGATTCGTCGATTTTGCGATAGGTCCGGACAGCTACCGCAGCCTGCCCGCTATTTTGGATCGGCTTAAAGAAGATAATGCCCGGCAAATTTGCGCTGATATCACTGATTTTGAAGTCTATCTCGATATCTATCCGAATCGCGAAAGCGGCGTAAGCGCATGGGTCGCAATCATGCGCGGGTGCAATAATTTTTGTGCCTATTGCATCGTTCCTTATCTTCGCGGACGTGAGCGCAGCCGTCCGGCTGATAATGTGCTGGATGAGATACGGCAACTATCCCGCGAGGGCTTCAAAGAAGTGTCATTGCTGGGACAGAACGTCAATTCATATCACGATGGCGATGTCGATTTTCCGGAGTTGATCAGCCGTGTCAGTCAGGTAGACGGTATTCTCCGCGTGCGTTTTGCCAGTTCTCATCCGAAAGACCTTTCTGAAAAGCTCATAAGGGCGATTGCTGCGCACAGAACTATCTGTAACCATATTCATCTTGCCGTGCAATCCGGTTCAAATAAAATTTTGAAATTGATGAATCGGAATTATACGCGGGAACATTTTTTGTCGCTTTTGGAAAAAGCGCGGAATCTGGTTGAAGGCATCAGCTTTACCACCGATATTATTGTGGGTTTTCCCGAAGAGACTGAGCACGATTTTCATGATACGCTGGATCTGGTTCAACAAGCGCAATTTGATAATGCATTTATTTTCAAATATAATCCGCGATCCGGAACAGCAGCCGCTGAAATGCAAGAGGCTGTCACAGAAGAGGAAAAACTCGCCAGGCTCATCGAATTAAATGAGTTGCAAAACAGCATCACGCTGAATAGAAACCGCGAACTCATCGGCTGCAAAGCAGAAGTCCTGGTTGAGGGCAGAAGCAAAAAATCAGCGACTGAAAATATGGGTCGCACCGATACCAATAAAATAGTAATTTTTCCGGCGCGATCCGGGGACATCGGAAAAATTGTTGGCGTTCAAATTGCAGGCGCGGAAGGACATACCCTCTTCGGCGAATTCCCTGGCATCTGACGAATTGTATTAAGCCAAATAGGAGGTTTCATGTGGATAATTAAATGGATTCTCTTGGTTGCCGTCATATTATTAGTCATCTTCTTTGCCGGCGAAAATACTGAACAAGAGGTTGTGGTCAAATTCTGGGGTTGGCAATCGCCGCCTTTATTGCTCTGGCAGGTGATGTTTATTTCGTTCGCATGCGGGATGATAGTCTCGCTGGGATTGTCAATCGTGAAGATTTTCCAGTTGAAAAACGAAATCCGCAAATCACGAAAAAGCAAAGAAAAGCTTGCCGGCGAATTGGATCACCTGAGAAGCGTATCAATTCAGGATGATGTCGACATCGACTTGAGCTCTTCCGCCGGCGCAAAAGAAGATCCCCTGATAACCTGAAATGGCTGATAATTTGCTTTTCGATATATTTTTTAGCAACCGAGCCAAATGAATCGGATTGCTAAGAATATTCCTCTCAAATTTATGGGAACTAAAATATGGATCCGAGCTATATTCTTGTGATTGTGCTCCTTTTGGTAATCATCGGTACCGTTAGCTTTTTCATCCGCTATCAGCAGCGGGGAACGAGGCGTGTCATCACCGATGATTACACCGAGGGATTGCGTTTGCTGCTACTGGGCGAAAAAAAGAAAGCGCTCGAAAAGCTCAGGCTTGCGGCTATAAAAGATACGAACAATATCGATGCGTATATTAAAATTGGGGAATTGCTGCGCGAAAGCGGTCAAACTGATAAAGCAATCAAAATCCACAACCAGCTTACCGTTCGCAGGGATTTAACAAAAGAAGAGCGCATTGATATATACAAAAGTCTCATCAGGGATTACGGGGCTGCAACTAAATATGACAAGGGATTGGAATTCATAGAATTGCTCTTGCAGCTTGATAAAAACAACGATTGGGCGTTGAATAAAAAATTGTTGTTTTATGAGTCGGCAGCAGATTGGCAGAAAGCCTTCGAAACCAAACAGAAAATCCTCAAAACTGCCGGCGAAAAGGATGATGCGCTGCTTGCCTTGTATAAAGTCCAGAAGGGACTCGCACTCGCCCGGGAAGGTGAAACAAGCGATGCCCAGGATGCATATCAGGAAGCGCTGAAATTGAATCCGCTATGTGTGCCTGCCTATCTTTATCGTGCCGATGCCTGCATCCGCGAAAAGAAACAAAAAGATGCGCTGAACCTGTTGATGAAATTCATCGACAACATTCCCGAAAAAGCGCACCTCGCGTTCGATCGTCTGCGACAACTCCTTTTTGATATGGGAAATTTTAGCCAACTGGAAACAATTTATCAATCCGTTCAGGCGAAAAATCCCGATAGCTTTCAAAGTTACCTTGCGCTCGCAAAGCTTTATGAAGGCAAGGGTGATTTTAATGAAGCACTCGATTTGGCATTGCGCGCTTTGGAAAAAAAACCTGATTCGGTTTCTTCACGCGCAAAAGTTATCAAGTATTATAACAAATTAGGTCGCCAGGAAAAAGCCATTCAATATGCGCTTTCCTGGATTGATAGTCTTGACATTGGACATAATCATTACGTTTGTGTACGCTGTGGCTTTCAATCATCTGAACCCTTATGGTATTGTCCCAACTGCAGAAACTGGAATAGTTTTGAAGTATGATGAAAATGGTTGTTAAAATTATGCGAAAATTTATAATTGGCTTGTCTGTGCTGATGATGTCGGCTTTTGGGTGGTCGCAAAGCATCGAAAAAATACTCAGCGAAAAGGAACTGTCGACCATCCAGGAACGCGTTGATGTATACCTCAGGGACCATCCCAACGCAACCGGAATTTTATATTTGAAGGCGCTGGTTGAACCTGATGCTGAAAAAGCAATTCAGCAATACCGGCAACTGATTGCAAAATATCCTGATTGCGCCTACGTGGACGATGCACGGTTCAGGATTGCTCAATATCATTATGCCCGCAGCTTATATGGGATTGCGCGCCGGCAATTTCAGGAACTGATTCACACACACCCGGGATCTTCTCTCAAAGATGACGCTGCATACTTTGCCGCACAATGCCTCTTCGCTTTGAATGATAACACCAATGCATACCGCGAATTGGAAACGTTCATCGCTCAATACCCTAATTCATCGTTGTGCGCTCTGGCACGGGAAGATTTACAAGCCGAGAAATCGCTCGCGGCAACGCCAGGTCGGATGAATCGACGCCGGCGGGATCCGAATCAGAATAGCTGGCTTTCTTTACAAAAAAGCACAATCGATGAAAGCAATAAACAGACTGCCCCGACGGAAACAAATCAGTCCGCGAAGGATGATGCCAAATTTACGCTGCAAATAGGCGCATTTTCGTCGCGCACGAATGCTGTAAATCAAAAGAAATATTTCACCGATAAAGGATATTCAGCAACCCTGTCAACGAAATACCTGAATGGCAAAACCTATTACGTTGTTTATTTAAATAAATTTAAAACACGCGAGTCTGCGGCTCTGTTGGGAGAAAAACTCAAATCTGACTATCGCGTGCAGTACGTGATCGTCCAGTTACCCTAGCACGAAAGGAAAAACGATGCGTCCCGATTTTATGAAAACAATCAACGAAAAGGTACTCCTCATCGATGGCGCAATGGGAACCATGCTCCAGTCCGCGGGCTTGCCGGTGGGAGAAGCGTCTGAAAAATGGAATTTGGAACAGCCGGATATCGTTGAAGAAATTCAACGGAAATATGTCGATGCCGGCTCCGATATCATTCTGACAAATTCATTCGGCGGCAGCTATTTCAAACTGGACGCCAATGGATTGGGCGCGCAAACAGCCAAAATAAATAAAAGCGCCGCTCAAATCGCCCGCAGAGCTGCTGGTGAGTCGGTCTATGTCGCCGGTTCAATCGGTCCCACCGGGCAGTTTCTGGAACCGCTGGGAACGGTGTCAACCGATAAAATGGAAGATGTGTTCGAGCTGCAAATTGAAGCCCTGATCGAAGGCGGCATCGATGTCGTCTGCATCGAAACCATGTCCGATCCGCATGAAGCTGCCTGCGCTGTTCGGGCGGCAAAAAAACTTGCTCATATTCCCGTAATCGCTTCCATGACGTACGACAGCGGAAAAGCCGGATTCCGCACGATGATGGGAAATGATGTCGCCAGTTGCGCCAAAATTTTAAGCGATGCCGGCGCCGATGTTCTTTCCACCAACTGCGGATTGGGAATCGACCAGATGATCGGCATCGTTAAGGAAATGCGTGCTGCTAGCAACTTGCCGTTGATGGCAGAACCCAACGCCGGACTTCCCGAATTGGTTGGCGGAAAAACCGTATTCCGCGAAACCGCTGAAATGATGTCCGGAAAATTGCTCAATTTGGTCAAAGCCGGGCTTTCCATCGTCGGCGGATGCTGCGGTACATCGCCTGAATATATCAAGCGTTTCCGCGCCGTTGTGGATGCCTTCAATAAGACGAATCGAGAATAATTTCCAATTCTCCGCCACAGGCGATCTGCCTCTCTTAACTTTCTCATACGTATGTTTTTGAATACGCTTTAAAACGGACTTCCGAATTGAAAGATCAAACGCAACCATTAAAGGATGACGGTGAACGCATAATCCCCACCAAACCGGGCGAGATCAGCTTCGTATATGCACGCCATAAATTTGCCTATCAATACGCTCAGAATTTCGTTGAAAATAAAACAGTACTTGATGTGGGATGCGGCACAGGCTACGGCAGTAAAATATTGTCGGAAAAAGCAACCTATGTTCATGGAATTGATTATGATTCCGATGCCATAAATTATTGCAAACAACATTATAGTGGATCAAACATCGAGTTTTATCAAGCCGACGCGACAAAATTTGCCGGAGAACGCAAATTCGACGTTGCTGTGTGTTTTCAAGCGATTGAGCATTTTGAAGATATCGCC
>JAFGMA010000135.1 GCA_016927835.1 Candidatus Zhuqueibacterota bacterium
AGTAATCTGTTATTATGATAGTTATGTATGGTGTACCTCTTGCTTTTCGACTGTTTAAACGCATTTATAGGTGTGCGAAACTTGAGTAAACAATAGCTGAAAAATGAGCGTGCTCAGTTCATTAATTCTCTTGTCCGGAAAATCACTTATTAAAATGTCGGTAAAAGGAATTTGATAATGAGCGTTGAAATTATTGAATTTTGCAATTTGAAAATCAGCCGTCTGATTCTCGGCGGGAATCCTTTCAGCGGATTTTCACATCAAAGTCCCCAGAAAGACCAGGAAATGGTTCATTATTTCACCACCGCCCGTATCAAACAAACGCTGAAACAGGCGGAGCGCGTCGGCATTACAACCTTCCTCGGGCGCGCGGACCGACATATCATCCGCGTGCTGCTCGAGTATTGGGATGGAGGCGGTACACTCCAATGGATCGCCCAGACCTGTCCGGAGCTTTGCAGCATCGAACGGGCGATTGATGATGCGATCGCGATCGGCGCTAAAGCGATTTTCATCCACGGCGGGCAAATGGATTATATGATGGCGAACGATCAATTGTCCGAAATCCCGAAAGCGATTGATCGTATCAGAGACGCCAGATTGCCAGCAGGGATCGCGGGACACACCACGAACGTCTTCCAATGGGCTGAGGAGGCGCTCGATGTTGATTTTTATATGTGCTCGTACTATAATCCCTGTTCGCATCTGCAATCAGCCGAAGGCGATATAGTTCCCCATGAGACATTCAGTCCGGATGATCGAGATAAAATGGTGAGCCTGATCCAACATTTGAGCAAACCGGTGATTCATTATAAAGTAATGGCAGCCGGTCGAAACGAGCCGCACGCTGCGCTTGAATTTGTTGCCAAACATCTAAGAGCGCAAGATGCGGTCTGCATTGGCTCTTTTCCGAAAAATCATCCGGATATGCTCTTAGAGAACGCGAAAATATTCTCGCAAAATCTGATAACCGCCCGATGAGTATTCAGAGGTAAAAAGTACATAAGAAATTTAAAAACATGCAACGCGTTCCCCTTTGCCGGGAGGAACACAGAGGGGAAAGAAAGGGTGCATTTTTAAAATTGAATCCTTAACCGGCGAAGGCATCGTTTCGCCATGATAAATTCTTGATTCAAGCTGAATAAGGTGATCGTTTGTTGCGCAGTGCCGAAAACCTTTCGGATTGACAAATTGGTGAATCACCGAAAGAGAGTCAGTATGAATAGCTGATTATGGAGCCAAACATGAATAATCTGCTGCTGTATTTTTGTTTATCCATCGCCCTGATACCGCTGCTGATGTGTGCGGAAAAACCCGGACGCGGCAAATGGTTCAACGAAGCGAAATATGGCGTGTTCGTTCACTTTCTGGGCGGCGGCGCCGATTGGAATCGTAAGGTGGATTCTTTCAACGTAGCGTCGTTTGTAAGACAATTGGAACAAACCGGCGCCGATTATCTGATTTTCACTCTCGGGCAGAATTCAGGCTATTATTGCTCGCCGAATGCCACGTATGAGCAATATGCAGGTTACAAAGCGGGGGAACGCTGTTCAAAACGGGATTTGCCCCTGGAACTGGCGGCTGCACTTTCGCAAAAAGGCATCAAGCTGATGCTCTATCTGCCGTCGCATTCGCCGCAGACGGATCACAAAGCCATGACCGGGTTGAGTGACGTGGACCAGATGCAACCGGCGCCCCAGCAATTCACACGCAAATGGTCCGATGTGATCCGGGAATGGTCCCTGCGTTATGGCAGCAAGGTTGCCGGCTGGTGGTTTGATGGGGCTTACAATACCGCCGGCTGGGATGATCTTAATCAAGCGTACAACTGGGAAACCTGGGCGGATGCCTGCCGTGCCGGAAATCCCGAATCCATCCTGGCTTTCAATCCCGGCGTAGAAAACGCTTTTCAAAAACTGTGTCCGCAACAGGATTACACCTCCGGTGAGCGGAACGATTTCGATTCGTTGCCTGCCACTTCCTCGGAAGCCGACCTTCAGTGGCATGTTTTATCCTATTTGGGAACCTGGTGGTGCAAAGCCGATGGACCTCGCCATTCGGATCAATGGATGATAGATTATATTCAAAAAGTCAATGAACAGGGGGGTGTGGTTTCGATTGATGTCCATGTTGATGAGTACGGAGCGATTTATCCGCCGCATTTGCAGCAATTGATTGCCATTGCAAAGGCGCTGCGATAGGCGATTGAAGATGCGTGCAGGACGCCATCATAAATTAATATGAATCCAAAAAATGGGGTAAAAAAATGAATAACACTCCTGGATTTAAAACACGAATGATCGCCATTGCGATCATGATTTTCGCCGGTTTCATTTTCAATTGTGAGGATACAATGAAGTCAAAAATTGAAATTAAGCAATTGCAATGCGAGTATCGTATCAATCCGACAGGCGTTGATATTGAAATCCCGCACCTCAGTTGGATTCTCGAATCCGCTCTGCGCGGGCAAAAGCAAACTGCTTATCAGATTTTGGTAGCGAGCGATCCGGAACTCCTGGCAACGGGCAACGCGGACTTGTGGGATTCAGGCAAAATTGAATCCTCGCAGTCGTCCCACATTGCCTATTCCGGAAAGCAACTCGCCAGCAATCAAGCGGCGTACTGGAAAGTGCGTGTTTGGGATAAAGACGGGATGCCTTCGGAATTCAGCGCAACGGCAAAATTCACGATGGCGCTGCTGCATTCGAATGACTGGCAGGCAAAGTGGATCAGTCGCGGCGAATCCTTTGAACCGCAGAATAAAGAGACGTTCTATTTTTCCCCACCGGCTAATATCGATGAAATTCCGTACGATGCCAGTTCCACGCTACTCCGCAAGGAGATTCAACAGAGCGAGTCCATTAAGCGCGCGCGGATTTATGTGTCAGGATTGGGCTATTACAAGCTTTTTGTCAATGGTCAGAAAATTGGCGATTACGAATTGACGCCGGCGAAGACCCATTATCGCAAAGAGGTGCTGTATGATACGTATGATGTTACATCGCTCTTCAAGCAACCTGAAATTGCGATTGGCATCATGCTCGGAAACGGCTGGTTCAATCCGCTCAAAAAATGGTGGAGTTGGCGCATGCAATGGTTTGGTGCAAAACGCGCTTTGTTCCAACTGCATCTCGATTATGAAGATGGTACCTCCGAAATCATCTGTTCGGATGAAACCTGGAAAACGAGCGCCGGTCCGGTCATTTCGAGTTGTATTTACGATGGGGAGATTTACGATGCAAACCGGGAGCAGCCCGGCTGGAATCAGCCCGGTTTTGATGATAGCGGTTGGGAACCCGTCACCATCGTTCAGGCTCCTGGCGGCAGGATGATTTCGCAAATGATGGAGCCGGTGAAAATTACCGCTGAAATCGAACCCGTAGCCATCAAAAATCCGAAACCAGGTGTATTCATTGTCGATATGGGGCAAAATTTTGCCGGCTGGATTCGCTTGAAAATGAAGGGTCAAAGAGGATCAAAAGTCATCCTGCGCTATGCCGAAAATCTGAATAAGGAAGGGTTGCTCGATGTTCGCACCAATAACCTGGCTGGGGTCACCGATACCTATATTCTCAAAGGCGGAGGTGAAGAAGTCTTCCAGCCCAATTTTACCTTCCATGGGTTCCGCTATGTGGAAATTACGGGCTTTCCCGGCACTCCCGACAGTCGCGACATCACCGGATGTGTGGTTCATTCGGGCTGTGATTTCACGGGCACATTCGAGTGCAGCAACGAACGCATCAATCACATCCATCGGTGTACGCAATGGTCACAGCGCAGCAACATGGTCGGTTTTCCGTCGGACTGCCCGCAGCGAGATGAACGCCTGGGCTGGCTCGGCGATGCGCATGTTACCGCCGAAGAAGCCATGCTCAATTTTCATACACCGCTGTTTTATCGCAACTGGCTCAACGGACTCCGAAGCAATCAGAATGATGCCGGGGATATTCCCTATATTTCGCCGCGACCGTTCACCGACGGCAAAGGCACACCCGCATGGAGCAGCGGCTACCTGCTGATCGTGTGGTATCATTACGTGCACTTTGGCGATATTCGCATTTTGCAAGAAAACTACGACTCAATGAAGCGCTATGCCGATTATCTGGATTCCACGGCAACAGACTATATTTTGCCGATGGATAATTACGGTGACTGGTGCAGCGCCAGCCTGACCGGTTGGTGGCATCGCGGGGAGCCTTTGTCCACGACAACAGCCTATTATTTTTATAATGCGACACTCGTTTCAACCGTCGCCCGAATTCTGGGCAAGACTGCTGATGCGGACCAATACGCTGCGCTCACAGCCAAAATCAAAGATGCGTATAACCGGAAATTTTTCAATTCGAAAACAAACCAGTATGAAAACGGCAGTCAATTTGAAAATTCATTTCCGCTGCTGTTGGGAATTGTGCCTGAAAAGCTGAAGCCGGTCATTTTGCAGAAGGTAATTGATGATATTGTCAGCAATCACGAAGGTCACCTTACCACCGG
Source organism: Candidatus Zhuqueibacterota bacterium (assembly GCA_016927835.1). Classification (GTDB taxonomy): domain Bacteria; phylum Zhuqueibacterota; class Zhuqueibacteria; order Thermofontimicrobiales; family Sulfurfontimicrobiaceae; genus Sulfurfontimicrobium. Next base: position 4,492 of record JAFGMA010000135.1, read on the forward strand.
AATTTTGGGAACCAAATATATGATTGACATGCTGGCGCGGGAGGGACGAAATGATATCGCCTATTTGCTGGCAAATAAAACCGGCTACCCCAGTTGGGATGACATGCTGAAAAATCGCACAACCATTTCCGAGAACTGGAACCAGAGTGGTTCGAATAATCACGTCATGTTCGGCAGCATCGATACCTGGTTTTACCGGGAACTCGCCGGAATCCGGGTCGATGAATCCGCGCCCGGATTTCAAAAAATTATCATCAAACCGTTTATAGCGCCTCAGCTCTCGCGTGTTGAAGCCACCGTGAAAACCATCAAGGGTGAGGTTTCGTCCAAATGGGAGTTCGACGCGGGCAACCTGGATTTGAGCATCCGGATACCGGTGAATATCACCGCGCAAGTTTATATTCCCGCGATAGATACGGCGAGTATCACCGAGGGAAATGTGCTTGCGGTTGATGCCGAAGGCGTGCGCTTCAACCAACTAGCCGATAACCAGGCAGTGTTCGACGTCGGTTCCGGCAGTTACCATTTCAAATCGAAAGGCATATCACACCTGATTACAAAGGCGTTTGCGGAAGCGCCCAAAATTACCCCCCAAAATGCGTTTATCCGGATTCCGGAAACCGCTGTCATCAACATCGAAAGTCCGGTGGCAGGGGCAGAGGTTCGCTATACGCTCGATAGCAGTCAACCGGATCGAGGGTCGCTGTTGTATGAAAAACCGTTTGAATTGAAAAAAAATGCCATCGTGACCGCAAGAGTATTTAAGGAGGGATACCAACCCGGTTTCTGTGCGATCTCCGAAATCACGTTTGTTGATCCCGAAGTAAACGGGCTTGACGTTGCGCTCTACGAAGGCGAATGGGTGAAATTGCCGGATTTCAATGCGTTGACCCCGAAAACTAGCCGGAGCGTATGGCACATCGGGCTGGATGAAATTGAACTTCCAAAATATAATTTTGCACTTGTATTTAAAGGCTTCATAGAAATTGCCCAACCCGGAGAATATAAATTCTACACCACCTCCAACGATGGCAGCCGATTATTTATTAATGGCAAACTCGTGGTGGAGAATGATGGCGAACACGGGGCGGAGGAGCGCAGCGGCAGTATCGCGCTGAAAGTCGGCAAACACCCGATTGAAGTGCACTATTTTCAAAGCGGCGGAAGCACCGCACTGGAAGCGTCATTTGAAGGACCGGGAATCGAGAAGCAATGCATTCCGGCGCATTTGCTGTTTAAGAGGGGGGAATAAATTTTTGCTGACTTTTTCTGCAGCGATTACCATGTACCCGGATTCGTTTTCGATGCGAAACTCAGGCATCAGGGCAGCGAGCTGTTGGAATCATCGAAATGAAACTTTGCGGAAGGTGAGCACAATTTGTACGCTGGTCTCTTGCGGTAAAACTTTTTGCAGTATGGATAAGATGCAATAATTCCAGAGCAGGATTTCGCCCGTGCCTTATGCTTGATTCAGCATGGGTAAGAGAACGTGGTGGCGCTGATGGGATGGCATTTATCCAGACATCAGAAAAAGAAGCTGCTGTCAATAACAGGTAAGGTCGCGTTGTTTTTGGATAATGATGAGACCGGCTGGGAAGCGCTCAGGAAAATTCACAAGCGGCTGATTTACCGGGCGATGGTTCGGGTGCTGCTCTATCCTTCTGGTTTGCCGGATAAGACGCAGCCGGAGCATTCTGCCAAAGAAGAAATAAAACGGATATTTGAAGGTAAACATGTCGTTTTGGAGGGGGATTAGGCAAGTTAAAAATTCCCCATTCGAATATAAATCCCCTCGGAATGCCATAAATGCGCTCTGAGGGGGCTTTTATATTATATAGTGTCTGACCGAAAAGTCAATAAAATCAAAAACGCATTATCTACCTACCGGTCGGTATAGATTGGTGAAAATTCCATTTTC
>JAFGMA010000136.1 GCA_016927835.1 Candidatus Zhuqueibacterota bacterium
CATGAGCCGATAAAATATACAATATTTTATGTGGAATTTCAAGACAAATTATTAATAATTTGCTGTTCGGAAATACTCGTTATCTTCTGGCTAATATTTTATTTAATTAAGAACAATTATATATTTCTTATTTATACTAAGGTTATCGCCTTAAAAATATATAACTATTTATTTTTTATATGTATTATAATAAGGCTATTTTTATAGATTTTGAAGCCTGGCAGGCTGGCGTTGCAGGGATATCGCGCGCGAAAGGTAAAAATTATTGCGGAATCCTGTATCAAGGGAGTAATATTAGTGTGCGGATGTCAGATGGGCAAGGCGAATGGTAACCGCATTGACATGCCCGGAAAGAGCTTCCAATTTTCCCAGTTCCTCGGCAGTAGGTCCGATTGTCTGAAGTCCGGCGCTGGTTACATTGAGCGTGGTTTGAAATTTCAGAAAATCCTTCACGCTCAAGCCGCCGGTGTAACGGGCGGTGGTGTTCGTGGGCAAGGTATGATTCAAGCCGCTGCTGTAATCTCCGAGCACTTCGGCAGCATAATTGCCAATGAATAGCGAGCCATAGTGCTTCAATTCAGCGATATATTTTTCCGGGTGTGACACATGCAATTCAAGGTGTTCCGGAGCCATTCGATTGGCGAGTTCTACGGCTTCCTCAAAGCGCTCAACCAGGATGATCCTGCCATTATTTTCAAGTGATTGTTCGGCGATGGCTTTCGTCGACAGGTGCTCGAGTTGGCGGTCTACCTCCCGCAGCACCGCATAAGCCAACCCCAGAGATGCTGTGACCAGGATCGACGCGGCATCGGGATCATGCTCTGCCTGCGCCAATAAATCGGCAGCGATAAACGCCGGATTTGCGGATTCATCCGCCAGGATCAGCACTTCGGTGGGACCGGCAATAAAATCGATGCCAACAATACCGTACACTTCTTTTTTCGCATACGCTACGTATTTATTTCCGGGTCCGACAATTTTATCGACTGGTTTGATGCTTTGCGTGCCATACGCCATCGCCCCGATTGCCTGTGCGCCGCCGATTTGATAAACCTCTTCCACCCCGGCAATTTTCGCCGCAGCCAAAATGGTAGGATGAATTGAATCTTCATGAGTGGGTGGTGAGCAGACCATGATTTCGCTCACACCGGCTACTTTTGCCGGGATTGCGCACATGAGCAGTGTCGAAACCAGCGGAAAACGTCCCCCGGGCACATACACGCCCACCCGTTCGATAGGGATCACCTTTTGCCCGGTGAAAACGCCGGGCTGGATTTCAAATTCGAAGTCGTGCAATTGCGCAAGCTGGCGTTCGGCGAATATGCGGATATTCTGTGCAGCAGCTTCGAGAACCACGAGTGTCCGGGCGTCCTCCTGATGATACGCGGTTTCAATTGTCGCATGTTCGATTTTCAAGTGCTCCAGCGCCACACCGTCGAATTGGCGCGTATATTTTTTCACAGCCGGATCACCGAACTGCCGCACCTCATTCAGCACCTGCTTGACCGAGGTAAGCTCTTCCAATTCCTTATAGCGAAAAAAAGTGTCCCCTGATTTATCGTATTGGGTAATTTTCATCTTTTGCGCCTTCTCCTGAGCTCGTTGATGATTTCGCCGATCGGGATATTGTTTTTCGCTAACTTGACCAGCATGAAATACAGAACATCCGCCGCCTCCCAGATGATGTGATCGCGTTCGCTGGCTTCGACTAACTCATGCGCCTCTTCGAGGATTTTTTCGTTTAACAGGGCATTATCTTTCAATTTGGCGGTATACGATCCCGGTGGAGGATTTTCCAGTCTGTCGACAATAACTTGCTGGAGTTCATCCAGGCTGAACGCTTTGTGCCCGAAGCATGAATAATTTCCGGTGTGGCAGGCAACTCCCGCTTGACTGACCGTCGCCAGCAACGCATCCCGATCGCAATCAGCCCGCATTTTAACTAATTTTTGAAAATGGCTCGACGTTTCGCCTTTCATCCAGAGCTTGTCTCGCGAGCGCGAAAAATACCACACATTGCCGGTGTCGAACGTCTTTTCCAGTGAATTCCGGTTGCTGTAGGCAAGCATGAGTACCTGCCCGGTAGTATCCTGCGCGATTGTCGGGATCAGGTTATTTTTCCAGTTCAGACATTCGATGAACGCTTCCGCCAGGCTGATTTTTCCGGTATACAATGCCATGCCCAATTGGACATCTACATCCAGCGCAGCCAGTTGACGAATTTCAGTCATGGTGCTGATTCCGCCGGCGGCGGTTACCTTGTTTTGGGTCAGTTTTCGGAGTTGCATGATCGTTTCCAGATCGGTGCCTTTCATGCCGCCCTCTTTTTCAACGCAGGTGAATAAATATTCGCCGCAATAGCCATCCAGTGCTTTGATGACATCGAACACATTAATGCCGGTGGCATGGCGCCAGCCTCTTGTGACGATTTCTCGATGCAGCGCATCGATGGCGATAATAATCGAATTTTGTCCAACGGCTGATTTCAGCGCCGCTAAAAATTCATGATTGATGGCATCATTTTGAAATGCGGTGGTTCCGATAATTACCTTTGTCGCGCCGAAAGAAATCATTTCTTTGGCTTTTTCAATGCTGCGGATACCGCCGCCTACCCGGCATTCTCCCAGGGCGCATAATTGCTTGATGAGCCGGCAGTTTTCGCCCTTGCCCAGGGCAGCGTCGAGATCGATCACCGCGATTTCCCCGAAACGATTGAATTCTTCAGCCAGCGCCAGCGGATCGTCGCGCTCGAGCACTTTCTCTTTTCCCTGGCGCAATTGAACTGCTTTTCCATCCATGACATCAATTGAAGCGATTACCATCTGATGAATACCCCATTTTTTTGCAGATACTGTTTTATTTCTTTAATTGTGATTTCTCCATAATGGAGAATTGAAGCCAGCAACACAGCATCGGCTTTGCCCCGGGTGATGCCTTCAAGAATTTGCTGCGGATTTCCTGCGCCGCCGGATGCGATCACCGGAATGCTGACAGCCTCGGAAATCATGCGCGTCAGGTTCAATTCGTAACCGCTTTTTGTGCCATCGGCATCGATGGAATTCAACAGGATTTCTCCGGCGCCAAGCTGCTCCGCTTTTTTCGCCCATTCCAGCGCATCGATGCCGGTATCGACGCGTCCGCCGTGAGTGAAGCAATGGTAGGAATCGCCGGCTCTTTTGGCGTCGATCGATAGCACGATGCACTGCGAGCCAAATGCACGGCTGCTTTCATAAAGCAGATTCGGATTCTTCAATGCGGCGGTGCAAATGGCTGCTTTATCTGCCCCTGCATTGAGTACTTTTCGGATATCTTCGACCGTTCGCAAACCCCCGCCGACCGTCAGCGGGATGAATACCTGACCGGACACCTGCTGCACAACATTGAGCATCACATCGCGGCTTTCATGTGAGGCAGTAATGTCCAGGAAGCTTAATTCATCCGCGCCCTGATCGTTGTATGCTTTTGCCAGTTCCGCGGGATCGCCGGCATCCCGTAATTCTTTGAATTTTATTCCTTTTACAACCCTGCCCTGATCGACATCCAGGCAGGGGATCACCCTTATTGCTGACATAAATTCACCCAATTTTTTAGCATTTGTATCCCATTTTCGCCGCTCTTCTCCGGATGAAATTGAACCGCCATAATCCGGCTCCGTTGAATGACGGAGGTGTACGATATCCCGTAATCTGTTTGCCCGCCAACGATGTCGCTCTCAGCCGGCTTTGCGTAATAACCATGTAAAAAATAAAAAAACGCTAGATCGTCGATTTCGGAAAACAGGCTTATCGGCTTTAATTGCTTCACTCGATTCCACCCCATCTGGGGAACTTTGCGTTGCTGAAAACGGAGCACTTTTCCTTTGAAAATCCCGAATCCGCTTACATTTTCGGATTCTTCGCTTACTTCGAACAAAATCTGCAATCCCAGGCAAATCCCCAGGAACGGACGATCGGCGCGCAACCAGGCATCGATTGCATCGAACGCGCCAATCGATTTTAATTTCTCGATTGCAGCGCCAAATGCACCCACACCCGGCAGCACGAGCCGCTCAATTCCATCAAAGTCGGCTTTGCTGCTGACAATTTTGCTCTCTGCGCCGATATAGTCCAGGGCTTTTTTGACCGAAAGCAGGTTTCCGGCGCCATAATCGATGATACCGATCATAATACTCCTTTCGTACTCGGTACGATATCTTTATTTCGCGGATCAATTTCGCAGGCAGCTTTCAAGGCGCGCGCCACGGATTTGAAAATCGCTTCGATGCAATGGTGAGCATTTCGCCCATAGAATAATTTGATATGCAGATTTGCTTTGAGCGAGGTGGCGAATCCCTGAAAAAAATCTTGCACCAGTTCCGTATCAAATTCGCCAACTTTTTGGACTTGAAATGGCGCGTCGAAAATCAAATATGGTCTTCCGGATAGATCGATTGCGCTCATTGCCAACGCATCATCCATCGGATAGAAGAAAAATCCTGCGCGGTTGATGCCTTTTTTTTCACCGAGTGCCTGTTTGAACGCTTTGCCCAAGACCAATCCGGTATCTTCAACAGTGTGATGCTGATCGACAACCACATCGCCGCTTATTCGCGCACTGATGTCGAAACACCCGTGACGCGCGAACGTTTCCAGCATGTGCCGGAAAAAACCGATGCCAGATTGAATGTCGCTATCTCCCGCGCCATCAATATTCAACTCGATGCTGATAGTTGTCTCCCGGGTTTGCCGATCGATTTTAGCACGCCTCATTCCACACCTCCACAATTTCATTGACATTTTTTAAAATATACGTGGCACCGTGCTGCTTGAAAGCATTCAAAAGGGCACTGCGTTGATTTTGCTCGGTAATCACAGCCACAGGGATGGCACTTGCACCTGCAGCCGCCTTGATGTCATCGATTGTGTCGCCCAGGTATGCTGCCCGTCGAACACCCAGTTGGCGTATCGCCATTTTCACACCCATTGGATCAGGCTTTTGTTTATCCTCCGGCACATCTTCCATTGCGATGACAACGTCAAAATAGCGCTTTACACCATACCGTTCAAGCGCGTGCATCGCTTCCACCCGCGGTCTGCCGGTGACAATGCCTAGCTTAAATTTAGTTGATAAGGTATCAAGTACCTTGGATTTGAATAACCATCTTTCATTCGCAAGCAAGGCATCGAAATTTTTACCGAGATAAAATCGCTGGAACTGATCAACAATCTCTTTTCGATTGATGGTTTTTCCGCGTGATTTGATAATAGCTTCGGTCAGGTCCCAATCATTATTATAGCCGCCCCTGTCTTTTAATTCCTGAATTTCAGCCAGGCTCACCGCTCCACCTGAAAAATATTCTGCCGTCAATTTTATCGCCATTCGATAAGAATTTGAAACATCGACCAGCACCCCATCCATATCAAAAAGCAGCGCTTGCGGCGGAAGTACTTCTCGCAAGGCGGCGAGTAAAAGCTCATGCTGCTTCCGCGTGCCAATCGAAATCCGAAGGCAATCCGTAATCAGGGCGTGTTCCTTCATGTTGCGCAACAAAACTCCCTTCTCATGAAGCGCATGATACACTAAATCGCGCCAGCACCCGAACTTAACCAGGATAAAATTTGCATCTGTTTTATAGGTGACGAGACCAAGCTTTTCGAGCTCTTCGTATAAAAATTCTTTTTCGATTCGATTCGCCTCAACCGCTATTTCAATGAATGCCTTATCATCCAGCGCTGCACAACCAGCGATTATCGCCAGCGAATTGACACAATAGGGCAACCGGACTTTATTCAAATTTGCAATATTTTTTTCATCGGAGAGCACGTTCCCGAGTCGCAATCCGGCGAAGCCTGATATTTTGGAAAAAGTCTTCAGAATGAAAAGATTGTGGAATTTAGCTATCAGATCCACTGCGGTTTCACCAGTGAAGTGCGAGTAGGTTTCATCCAGCAGAATGAGCGATTGAGGCGCGCGTTTCAAAATCTGCAGCAGCGCTTCCCCGGGGATTGAGCTGCCGGTCGGGCTGTTGGGGCTGACGATGACAATGGCTCTGGTTCGCCCTGAAATCGATTTCAACACGCGTTCAGTTGGGAACGCAAGATCATCGTTGTACAGAATTTTCTCAATCCTGGCTCCGGCGTTTTGAAATAAAATTTCAAACATGCTGAAGGTTGGACAGGGAATTATCACCTCATCGCCGGGATCAATATAGGTTTCTGCAACGTACCGAATCGCTTCGTCAGCGCCATTTGCCAGCATGATACAGGATTCCGGAACGCCCCAGAATTCGGATAACTTGCGCATGAGTTGGGGATATTCGGGATACATCGCAACATTTTCTGTGCTGATATTTTTCAGGGCTTCGAGTACCTTTGGCGAACACCCGACGCCGCTCTCATTTTTATCCAGCCGGATTTTTCCGGCGCGAATTTCCTTGGGAGCCGAATAGGGTACTGCATTTTTCAATAACGCGCGTGGTTCAATCATATCACGACCTTTCGGATATCATATTCCAGGATATCGGTTGCCCCGAGCTTTTTCAATCGCGGAATAAGCTTTGGGACCTCATCTTTCTTCACGGCAATTTTTACGGCAAAACCGCCGCCACTGTGAAGTGGCGCCACAGTGGGCGCCTGCATACAGGGCAAAATTTTCACAATCGTTTCAAACTTGTTCTTGGCAATATTCATTTCCAGCATCACCCGATCCCGCGCGTCGAGTACTGATTGGAACAGCATTTTCATTTGCATAATTTTTTCTTTTTTGGCGGATTCTGCCATCGCCTGCCGGTTTGCTATAAACCGCGTGGAGGAGGTAAATAAGGTTGCAATTACGGACAGGTTTTGTTCGCGCAAACTCCTGCCGCTGGACGAGTTATCGATTATCATGTCAGCATCATCCGGCGGAAAAACCTCGGTGGCTCCGTACGTTCTTAAAAAGACATATTTATATTCATTTTGATCGAGAAATGATTTTGCAAGGCGTTCGTACTCCGACGCGACCACGATTTTGCGTTGATGTAATTTTTTGCCGACCAATTCATGAGGAACCGCAGCCACGATTTTTACGGGATTGAATCGCAAGTCCATCAATTCCTGGACCTGAGCGTCAGTCTCGACGATCCAGTCATAGCCGGTAAATCCGATATCATGCGATCCCAGCTCCACCAGTTTGGGAATATTTTGAGGCTTCATCAGCTTGACATCGATATCCGGATCGCTGATATTGGGTCTGTAAACCCGTTCATCGATAGCCATCCGGAATCCGGCATCGTTCAGCAGATTGACGACATTATCGCAAATGCGTCCTTTGGGAATAACCATTTTCAATTTTGTCATGGGATTATGATGATCCTTTCGGCAC
>JAFGMA010000137.1 GCA_016927835.1 Candidatus Zhuqueibacterota bacterium
CTTAAAAATAATTTTGATAAATAACCACTTAAGAAATTAAAATGGGTAACTTATTTTATCCCACCTCCTAAATTCACTCAACAAATGGTGTAATCTAAGGATGGTGATAAAAATGAATGCCAAAAATATTGTAACCGATCTGCTTTCCCGGGCATCGGGCGTTTGTCAAGTCATTCGTTCCATATTTACGCAATCCAAAAGCAGGATTGCAGGTTAACTGATGGCTCCGCGAAATCCTTCGGCTGTAACCGGGGTGGAGAGCCATTGGATACCTCGCTCACGCAAATGACAAACGCAGGTTGTTTTAATATTTTCGGTTTGCACGAGTTTACTTTATTTTGAAATATCGGTTATTTGCATAACGGTCTGCAGGTTAAAAGAGATAGTCCATTTAAATCGTGGGCTTGTTTTCAAGAAGACGCCAGGTAATCAACCAGCAAAGGAGGTACATAGCTATGCGCAGAAAAGCAAACTTAATCGCTGCTCTTGCAGTGACAGCATCTGTAATTGTCATATTTGCCAATGGTTCACACTGTCAGGAAGTTTCACCGGCTGCAAATGAAAACGGGGGAATGGGGTATTCTATGTTCGGCAGAAGCGTGCTGGACGTGAGCGATCTGAGCGCAAAACTCGAAGCCAAAGGATTTTCAGGAATGTCCGATAATTTCTTCTCGGTTGGCGGAGGCGGGCATAGTATTATCAATAATAGGTTTATTATCGGGGGCGAAGGTCATACACTTCTGGGCGAAGATAATAACGGCAGCACTTACAAGACATCAATCACTGCCGGATATGGATTTTTCGATTTGGGATATGTCGCGTATTCAGTAAAAGATTTAAGAATTTATCCTCTCCTTGGCATTGGCGGCGGCGGCATAAATCTGAAGATTGCCGAGAATATCACATCGCTTTCTTTCGATGAAGTCCTCGATAATCCGAAAAGAACGTCAGAGCTATCAACAGGGGGATTCTTGCTTAACTTCGCGCTTGGAGTCGATTATCTGTTAGCTTTCGGTGAAAATGAAAAGGGAAGGGGTGGATTGCTTTTCGGGATTCGAGCCGGATATACGCTTGCTGCTTTCAAGGGCAGTTGGATGATGGATGACGTCGAAATCTCCGGCGTACCTGAAATGGGTATTACAGGACCTTATATCAGGTTCTTGTTTGGCGGCGGTGGCATCGGCAAGATAGAATAGCGCCGGATTTTTTCTGACTCAATTCATCCCTTGAAAGATATTTTCGGATAGGCACTAAATTGCTATTTGAAAATTCTGTTGTCGTAATTGGTACTTCAACCTTTCGAAGGTACAAAACCTTTGAAAGGTTGAAGTACTGAATTGATACAGTCATTTCACTCCGGAATTTTGAAGAAATCGAAAATTGCATTTCTATTCCGCTATCATTCGATTAGCAACTTATTCATACGACTGCGCCAATTCCCCGGGCTCTTCCAGCTCGATTCCCAATTGCTCTGCGTACCTGTGCACGATGATAGAGGCGATCACCCGCGGAATATATTCCCGTGTTTCCTGGGGAAGCGCTTTCTGATCGAACAGGTACCAGAAATCTCTCTCTTCCAGAGGATTGCTCAGTTTTTTGAGCTGAAACCGGACGGCGCCATCACCAACGTTATATGAAGCGATCGCCAGCAACGCGGATTTTTTCCCGAATACCGCGATTAAATCCAACAGGTATTCGCTGGCAGTCAATGTAGATTTTAGCGGGTGCTTTCGTTCGTCCAAGAATCGATCCACGCGTAGTCCGTACTCTCTGGCAGTGCCGACCATAAATTGCCACAAACCGGTTGCACCCGAGGTCGCATTCACCGCGTTGGGATTGAAGGCGCTTTCAACCATCGCAATGTATGCCAATTCTTCGGGAAGCCCTTTTTCCTGAAATATTTTGGTGATCATCGGCAGGTATATCTGTGCCCGCTTGAGGGTTCGCTGCGTGCTATATTTTCGTGGTCCGATGAATTGTTCAACCATTTTATATACCTCGGAGGCGAATAAGGGCGGGACATTGTAATCCTTCTCACCAAAATTTGCCATGATTTCTTTAATCCCGCGAATAATGACGTCTCGCTCCGCCTCTTTGGGAATCGCCGTATTTATTATTTTTGCATTTAAAATGATTGTTCGCAAATCCGTATTGATCCGATCAAAGTCAAGATCGCTCATCTTGCAGCCGAGAGAATCTAGCTGCGACTGAATTGCAAGCACGCGCTCATCATATTTCGTTTTTTCAAGCTGCAATTTGGATAATTGTTTCTGCTGCGAATTCGAGTGCAATGTAAAGCCCAGCGTAACCAGGCAAAGGAAAACTGAAGCGCCGATCAAGCCCAGACGGGTGAATTTTAATTTATTCTTTATCTTCTGGCTGCGTTTGCTTTCTTCTTCCTTGCGCCTGATAGTCGCATTTATCTTTGCGATTAAGAATGACAGATCGATAGGTTTATCGAGGTAATCGTCAAATAAGATACTCAATCCCTCGGTTCGGATTTCATTGGTTCCCCTGCCGGTAATAATGATGAAGGGCGTCGATGAGATCTCTTCATAGCTCCTTACAGCCGCACAAAATTGCTCTCCGTTCTGATCGTGCATCACATAATCTGACAGAATAATATCCGGATGTTCCTTTAATGCCAATTTAATCCCATCTTCAACACTATGGCATACGATGGCGTGATATCCCTCTTTAGTCAGCACCCGCTCGAATAATTGAGATATTCTTGGATCATCATCTGCGATAAGTATCTTATACATAATCTGTCCCTGATTTTGTGGCGATAACTATGAATTGCTAAATACCCAAATATCGGCAATGCCTTGAAAAAAATTATCAAAATAGTAATGTTTCGTTAAGCGTTTTGAGTCATCTGGTGTAAAATTTTTTGTAAAGGATAAGCAGAAACAAAAGTGTTTGTAGTTGTTGTATATAGAAGTGGCGGATGAATAGTGCCTGGCGATGACGTAGCCAATTTAAGTCCAGGCGGATGAAATTTGAAGGAAATAGCTTAAATTGCGAGCATAACGGCTCGGATGATTCGCTCGGATATGGTCTCGACCAGGGGAGCCGCGTTTGCCAGTGCGTCTTCCAGAGTCATTGGTTCGTTGCAGATCGAGAAAAACGAATTGATACCGAGTTGATGCAAATTTTCCAAATTAGCATCAACCATGCCCCCGATGCCAATCACCGGGATATTCTGCTTTTTGGCTTCACGGGCAACACCGCTCATGGTTTTCCCGAATGCGGTTTGAAAGTCGATTTTGCCTTCGCCGGAAATAATGAGCGACGCACCGGAGATGCGCCGGGCGAATTGACTCGCTTCAAGCACAATTTCGATGCCCAATTTCAGCGTTCCGTTGACAAAAGCGATGAGCCCGGCACCCAGCCCGCCAGCAGCGCCTGCACCCGGAATATTGCGGACGAATTTACCGATCGAGCTTTCGAGCACATCGGCAAACCGGGTCATATTGGTTTCCAATTGTGTCACCATTTCAGGCGTTGCGCCCTTTTGCGGGGCGTAGACATGGGCGGCACCTTTTGGTCCCAGCAGCGGATTATCTACATCGCATGCCACGGTGAATCGACTTGCCAGAATCTCCGGCGGCAGCCCGGACAGATCGATTTCCTGTACGCTGCCCATCAATTCGCCGTTAATGAGCGACTCGATTTTTTTGCCGGCTTGATCGAAAAATTCAACGCCGAGCGCCTGAGCCATGCCGGTTCCGCAATCTGTCGTCGCTGACCCACCGATGCCGATGATAAATTCGCGACAACCTTTCCCTAGCGCAGCCAGGATCAACTCGCCTGTGCCGAACGTTGTGGTCAAAAGCGGATTCCGTTTCGCTGGCGGCACCAGGGGCAATCCTGACGCGGATGCCATTTCAATCACCGCGGTCTGACCGTCGCCGAGTATGCCGTAATGGGCTTCGACAGCTTCACCCAGCGGACCGCGAGCGCTCTGGTGTTCGATTCGACCTTTGGTGCTGGTTACGAGCGCTTCCACAGTGCCCTCACCGCCGTCCGCCATCGGGAGCTTGATGGTCTCGGTTTCCGGCAGCACTTTCTTTATCCCGCGTTCAATAGCATTGCTGACTTCCAGCGCGGACAAGCTGCCCTTGAAAGAATCGGGTGCGATTACAATTTTCATCAGTTGGCTTCTCCTTCCGCCAGGGTGAGTTCTATCAACCGATCCATTTTATCCTTGATGTAAGCCGGGCAGTTCATATTTTTAGTCCAGGGCGCCATTTCTTCGATAAAGGGTCGTATTGCCGTGAAAGAAACATTGCCCCGGGCTGCGGCGTCGATCAGGGCGATTCTGCCGCGGATTGTATTATGCTCGAAAGGCTCCTGAGCATATTTCGGGCTGTCATTTTTGCAGAGGTGGCATTTAACGCATAGCGAGCAAATGTCGCCGATCTCCCGGTAGTCGTCCAGAATCGGTGCAACATCGAGAGCGCCTTCCTCAATATTCACAATTTTTCCGGGATTCAACACACCGTTGGGATCGAACGCCGATTTGATCACTTCCAGATAATGCGCGACGTGCGGTCGCAATTGGCTCTGGCTGCGCCCGAGGAAGAACCCCACCGCGTGTTCGCCGCTATAACAGCCGCCTTGCGCTTCAATCCACAAATCGAATTCGCGAATCACATTTCTGGCTTTCATTTTTTCATCCTTCGAGTTGCGCACCATGAAACTCGGATGCAGGTTGCCGTCCCCGGCGTGTCCGTAGACGATCAGGTCAAGGTTTTCGCGCTCAGCTAATTCCCGCATTTTTTGGGTACCCTTGGCAAATTTATGTAACGGTAAAACCGGATCGAACTGCACGATGACCGGCTTTTCAGGATCCGCTTTGGCAAGCGCACCCAGGGCGCTACGGCGTTCGGTATAAAGCTCATCGGCTTCCTTGGCATCATTGGTGTACACCAAATCAATCGGATTGAGTTTTTTCAGCGCTGCAACCAATTTTTCCATCTCGCTTTTTGCGTCATGCTTCGAGCCCGCGGTTTGAAGCAGCAGCAACATATTCTGGTCGCCCCCGTGAATGCACGACATGATCCGCGAGTCCATATATTCGAATGAATAGAGATTGATTTTATTCTCAGCCACCGCTTCGTGAATCGATTGAAGCACAGATTCATCTTCGAAGCTGCATCGGAGCGTCCACATATCTTCGGGCAAAAATTCGCAGCGTAGCGTTATTTCGACAATGACGCCCATGGTACCTTCCGAGCCCAGAAACAGCGCCGTCAGATCAGGTCCCGTACTCTGCTTGGGAAACGGTGTGCCGGTACAAAACAAATTTCCCTCACCATCGACAACCTTCAAGGTGAGTAAGTAGTTTTTGTACGTGCCTTTCGACATGCCCCAGGTGCCGCCGGATGCCTCGGCAATATTGGCGCCTAACGTTGAAATTAAATGTGAAGCGGGTGCAACCGGAATAATCATCCCGTACGATTTCAAATGGTCATTTAACTGTGCGCATGTCATTCCCGGCTCAACCACCACGGTCTTGCTGATGGTATCCACCGATTTCACTGACCGCATTCTGATCGGATTGAGTAAAATTCCGTTTTTGGCGATTGCACCTCCTGACAAGCCCGTCAAGCCCGCACCCGTGGTAACCGACACCTTATATTTGCCGGCGAGTTTTATGACTTTCTGAATTTCTTCAACGCTTCCCGGGTAAACGATGACGTCCGGCTGCGAGCGATACATCGTCGCATCGCCGAATGTGTAGGCATGATATTCGGGCATTTCCGGGGTGATCACATATTTTTCACCAACTGCCAGTTTCAACTCATTGATCAGGTTCTTCATTGCAATGTCCTCCAAAAATACAAGCATGTTCAGTGGATGAGCCGATTCAAAATTTTATTTCATATTTTTTTTGTTGAAAATAGTTAGAGTTAAAGACCAGATACCAATCCAAGCATTAACTGGTCTTTTTTTGCGACGCCGTTTTATCGCCAGATCAATTTAGCCAATTTGCAGCACTTTTGCCCCCCGAATTTTCTGCTGTTTCAATTCAACCAGCGCCTTGTTCACGTCAGCCAGCGCGTATTCCTGAAATTCGGGTTTGATTGGGATTTCGGCAGCCAGTTTCAAAAATTCGCTGACATCGCGTCGGGCGACATTTGCCACGCTTTTAATTTCTTTTTCCATCCAGAGATGTATCGGATAATTTAATTTAAGCAGGTAATTTTTATCAACTTCCTCTTTCCGGATCGCATTAATCACGAGTCTGCCGCCTGGTGCCAGATTTTTCAATGCTTCGACTACGGGCTTCCATACGGGCGTGGTATCGATGATACAATCCAGTTTTTCGGGCGATTCTTCCGTTGTGTCGCCTGCCCAGGCAGCGCCCAGTTCCCTGGCAAAATGGCGCTCTTTTTCGCTGCGCGCAAAAACAAGCACCTGTGTATTCGGAAATGCATGCCTCGCCATCTTCAAAACCAGGTGCGCCGAAGCGCCGAAACCGGTGAGCCCCAGATTTTCTCCATCGACCAAACCGGTCAATGCCAGAGATCGATATCCGATAGCGCCGGCACATAGCAGCGGCGCGGCTTCGGCATCGGAAAATAGCTCTGGAATCGGAAAGGCTGAAATTTCGGGCACGACCAAATATTCGGCATAGCCGCCGTGTGCATCTCTGCCGGTGGCTTTGAATTCGGGGCAGAGATTTTCATTGCCATTGAGACAATAGGTGCATTCGCCGCAGGATGAAAAAATCCAGGCAACCCCGACGCGGTCGCCGATTTTAAAATGACTGGCA
The DNA here is from genome assembly GCA_016927835.1 of Candidatus Zhuqueibacterota bacterium. Lineage (GTDB taxonomy): Bacteria > Zhuqueibacterota > Zhuqueibacteria > Thermofontimicrobiales > Sulfurfontimicrobiaceae > Sulfurfontimicrobium. The sequence continues at coordinate 6,785 of JAFGMA010000137.1, forward strand.
TTGACACCGTTCTTTTGAATCCGTCCGATAACCTGATGCCCGAGGATTATCGGGAAAAAGGGTGGCGGCGTTCTGCCTTCTATTTCATCCAACTCAGTGTGGCATACACCGCAAGCCGTGATTTTGATTTGAATCTCCCCGTCGCCAGGTTCCGGAATCGGCATTTCAACCAGGTCCAAAGGCGCGGGATTTTTCTGAAGATCGGTTATCCGATTCAAAATCATCGCTTTCATTTTGCGGTGTTCTCCTCATTGGATGAATTTCAAAACTTGGTGTGCTGATTTCAGGAAATCCGGCTCAAATTTTTTTGTAAAAATCTGTCATTAAACTGACATAATTTTATTTAATTTTGTCAGTTGTTAGTTTCAATAATATACAAATTTCATTAGCAAATTTTCAAGTAAATAATTATTCCGCGTTCGAAACCTTAAATTTCAAGAAAGCCTCCCGAAGGTTCAAAATCTGCGCGAGGCTTTGCTTTCCCGCTGAAATGCTTTCACTGTACGTAATTGCCCGATCAACTCAATCACTAATCTGGCAGAATTCCGGGCGGCTATTTCATAAAATCGGCGGAAATCCTGATCCGCATTTTCATCGGCAGAATCGCTGAGGCTGCGGATGATCAGGCAGGGGATGCCGCATTGCCAGCAAATTTGAGCCACGACTGCGCCTTCCATTTCCACCGCATCCGCTTCGAAGCGCTGGCGTAATTGCGCTTTTTTCGCTGACGATGAAATGAATACATCACCTGTCACAATGGTTCCCTGGATGACGCGCGGAATTCGGTTACCTTTGCTGGTCTCAAGCTGATCGAATTGAATCGTGGTTGCGGACAATTGCGCCAGGGCAATGAGCATCGAGTCGCCCGGAAAAAAAACCGGATTTCGCTCATTAGTGATTGGATTGCGCACGCCCCAGCTCTCGAATCCCTCTTGTGTGATACTGCCGAAATCGTGCTGAGCGGTTTTCTCACCGAGTACGATATCGCCTGGCATTAATTCTGGATTCAGCCCGTCGGCTATGCCGGTGAAGATGACTTCCTTCGGCTTGAAATGTTCGATCAGCAAAATCGCGGTCATCGCCGCATTCACTTTTCCAATCCCTGTTTGGGCAATAACCACGGTTCTGCCATTGATTTGCCCGGTCATGAACCGTAATCCTTCGATTCTCAATTCTTCCCGATACGCGAGCTGATCTTGAAGCAGTTGAATTTCCGCATCCATCGCGCCCAGAATACCTGTGCGGACGCGCTCCCCGGGGTATGCGATAGACGGAAATATGAGTAATAAGATAAGCAGAATCAAAAAGGCGGATTGATAGCGTTTCATGTCAAGGGCTTCCTCCCTGTAACATCAGTCATGAAAAAGCGCGTTTGATATATTCCCTGGCTTCACGGTACGATTTTGCGCTGAAGCGCCCATACAATGTATGCGTCTCCAGAATTTCATTTAACGCCTTTTCAACCAGTTCTGCATTCTGCCATGTTTTCAAATGCGCCACAACTTTTTCGAGGCAATTTTTTTTATAGCTGATTTGCCCCAGCACATGGACGATTGTCTCGGCGACCCTCCGATTTTCGTCGAATTGCAATTCAGCCAGCAATGGCAGCACCTCTTCCGGATGCGTCCTGCCCCTGAGTTCGATGCCATGCACGATCTGCCGGCGAATTTCGGCATCGGGATGATGCAACAGCTTTTGGGCGAATTGCAGGACGGGCGCCGGATTTTTCTGCCCCAATTGTTTGAGCGCGCCGATGACGGCATTTCTCACCGAATGATGTGGATCATCGAGCGCAGCTTCCAATGCTTTCAGGGCGGGTTCGGCTGTGGTTTTTCCGATTTCACCCAACGCATACGTGCACGTCTGGCGGATTCTTTCGTTTTCATTTTTTGACAGGTTGAACAGGCGCAACAAAATGGTGTCGCGCAGCGTCGGTTTTTCCTGGTAGAGCTTGCCAATGATGAGATAGCAGTGTTTTCGGATGTACGTATCAGGCGAGGCAGCATATTTCTGTAGCGCCTGGTCGCTATTTTCCTCAATATCGCGGGCGATGTCGTGCGCCATGTCGTTTATGATTTTATCCCGCTCAATTTTTGATTTGTCGTAGAATCCCATTTTTGTTACCCCGCTTCAAATGTCCCAGGTGGGTGGTAGTCGTGATGAATTTAAAATCGCCTCTCATTTACCGAAACAGTCACGACTTTCGGGCTGATTCTTGAATTCATTATTCGCAATCAAACGAACAAGCTTTCACTCAAGTTAAGCATGCCTGATGGATTCAATTTATTCCACAAAATTCGAAGTAGGCATAACTATTTTTCAATGTGCAAAAGCGATTTATTTGGGCAGTTAAGTTTTGAAATTCGCTAGACTCAAGAGGTAATTATGAATTGTTTGATTATTGCTCCTGTGTATTTGCATGCTAGGCGTTTTAGAGTTCCTATCACAATATTAATTCGGCTTTATTAAGGGATATAAATTCGTTTTACCACACTTGCATTGCCAATAACTTCCTGATTTATTTCTTGCTGGGATTTCACCACAATGTATACAAATTAGCAGATTCGCAAATTCGACTGTTTTTTTTCCAAAAGCAATTATCTCAGGATCTGATATTTGCAAGCCAATTATATTAAAATGACACCCTACTTGATTCCTAATCCATACCATATTATACAATTCATCAAGTTTATCAGATATATAACATTCATTGTTATTGTTTTCTGCTCTTATAATTTTGATTAATTTCTTTAGCTTATTATCAATTGAATGTATCAAGTCACCTAAAGTATAGTTAGGTTCCGCTTGTCTTGGCAATCGACAACGAAATAGGAGTGCTAAATGATCAAGGATACATTCAAGTAATATTCCTGATTTTGACGCTACGACTTGTCGATCAAATTTATCTTCCCGCAGGTATTCTTCGATTTCATCAATAGAAAATTTGGTCTTAGTATGGCGGATACCTCGATTTAATGACCAATGCAATAACTCGATCAATTGAATGTTAGAGTTGGTTCCTGTTGCGAATCGATATTTATCTCGCCATGGTCGGTAATGTGTTGTAATAATTAACTGGTTGTAATTTGAGGCTTCGTTGTGTATCATATTTATGAATCGACTCATATGAGCTTGGTCTACTGAAGTGATAACATCATCTAAAATTATTATAGTATTTTCATCATTATAATATTTTGCTAATGCTAAAAATATACAAACACCCAATGTATCTAAATGTGATTCACTAAAATAAGCCTGGGGTGGAACATCTATTTTATGAAAATATCCTGTGTATTCTAGGGAACCTTGAACATTGGGTTTAAGAAAAAAATGAATGCTACCAATTCCTTCATCTGGGTGTACCTGCGTATAAAGAGCTTCAACAACTGAAGCAATATTCTCTAATATTTCAGTGACATATTTTTTTCGTTCCTTTTCAAATACAGCAAGGATGCCTTGAAGCGTATTTAAAATTATTTCCAGCTTATTAGCGACTTCCGTTTTTTGGTCAATCGTTTCAACATGAGTTTTAATAGCATTTAGCTGATTCAGAATTTTTTGCTTTATATCCTGCTGGTCGTTTAGTAAATCTTCAAATTC
>JAFGMA010000011.1 GCA_016927835.1 Candidatus Zhuqueibacterota bacterium
ACTTTTTTATATTTATCGCCTTAATTCTTAATACGTTATACTTTTCGGTCAGACACTATATAATACATCCATTGAAGCAAATCCATTGTCAACAGAATCTTCCCAGCTTGTATAGCCCGGACCGCCACTTGGCTGTGCGATTGCCAGCCAGACTTCATATGCTTGTGCTGAAGATGCATTAGGTGGTGATACTGCCATGGTTGTCTGAAACTCGCCGTTTTTTCAATGCCGAAGTTGCTCATTGCCACTTCACCATCTGTGGTACTATTTGGATAATTCCCTGTGCAGGCAATCATATAGTTCAGACCCAGGTTTTCGAGAAGGATCTGTTCGCTATTTTCCAGTACCCAATTGCCAGAATTCGGAGGAACTTCATCAATGATATCATATAAATTAGTATGACCAGTCAGGCACCAATTTGAAAATCTTGAGCAAACAAATTACATGAAACAAGAAGAAATAAAGCAACCATAATTGCTACAGAGCGACTTCTGGTTATTTGAGTCTTCATAATACACCTCCATTTGTTATTTGATACTATTGAAGAAACAATATTTTTTTGGTGACTATTTCCAAGTCAGTTTTTGCCTGTACAAAATAAATCCCGCTGCTAAGTTTTTTATAGTGCTCATCCGTGCCATCCCAATTTAATTGTACTGGTCCAGTCGATAAAATGCTGATATCCCAGGATCTTACCAGATGACCCATGAGGTTGAAAATTTTCAGACTGACATTTTTATGAATCGGTGTACCTGAAATGCTGATTCTGGTATGTTGGTTAAATGGATTCGGATAATTTGAAATTTTTAATGCTGATTTCACAGGCAAAGGCAGATCGAAATCGTTTATATCAGTAACATAAGTCTCATTGGCAATCACCATAAACTGCCCGCCGCCGCGAAGCATAATGTCCAGATCGCCATCCAGATCGAGATCAACGAGATGTGTTTGATTACCATATCCTGAGTTGGTTGAATCAAACGGCAATGCTCTCTCTGTCAGCAAATCGAAAATACCATCACTTTGATTTATCGCAAATGTATATTTATTTGCAACTAGTTCAGGCATTGCAGAGTAGAGAATACTACTCATCATAAAGAAATCAATATCCCCATCACCATCGATATCACCGCCTGTTCCGCTCTGATAAGCTTTATTTGTATCAACATGAACTCCTTTGGGCATTAATAATCCGGTACCATCATTCATATTCGTCATAAAATAAGGCTGGGAAGGATCGATGTATCCGCCAATAAAGGCATAATCAATAAATCCGTCATTATTTAAATCATTTGCATAAGTCACAAAAGAAAAAATATCATTATTTTCGATTTGGAACAATTCAAGCGGCGTTGTGTTTTTCATTTTAATTGTTGCAAATCCTCTGAAGCTGCGGTCGGGCAGACTTTTTCCGGGAGCGATGATATCACGTTTTCCATCGTTATCCAAATCATACAATTCTATTGGGAAATTATACTTAGGCTGAAATGGTACTGAAATCGTCTGGCTATCAATAAAGGCCTCTCCACTTTTACTAAGCGCGACTTTTATCCCATGCTTTTGATTGGGTACATTCGCAACTACATCGAAAATACCGTCATTGTTAAAGTCATAGAGCCTATATCCTTCAACCCATTCGGGTAGTATTTCTTCTGATGTAAATTGTGCTTTACCATCGTTGAATTTAATAATCCGGTACCCGATTGGAATATCTATGCCACCATTTCTGTCGTAATCTACTGTTTGCGTACCGCCTCCAGCGCCCCAACCAGGAATCATATAAGCGAATTCAAATTTGCCACGACCATCATTCAGAAATAATGCGACTTGTTTTTGAAATGAATCATGGGCAGCGAGGTCTGGCGCACGGTCACCGTTGAAATCAGCAATATAATAAGGCTGAAGCTGTATTGCGCCGAAAGTCGCTATCGGCGTAAAATTGCCCCCATAATTCTGCCGCACCGCCACCGTGTAATGCCAGGTGAAGCCCTCGAATTGCTGTCCGTCCGCATAGCGCAGACATGTTGTAAGCGTCACCGTCACCCTCTCGCCGGCGTTGAAGGGCACGTCGCCTACGCCCCACCAGTGTTTCGGCTGCAAATACAACGCTTTACCGCCATTTTCCAGCCTGTATTCCCACTTGTGCAAACCGGTAATATCGGAATAAATATAAATCGATGAATCGCAGATCGAACCCGTGTCAAGCGCTTTCTGTAAACCGATGTGTATTTCAGCATCGGCGGGAATATTCAACCCGTGCTGGGGCGGATAGAGCGCGGTTATGAATGCCGGCTGAGCGAAGAGGTGTGGCAATTGAAACAGCAGGATCAAGAGAAAGATGAATATTATTTTTTGCATGTTTCACCTCCCGGATTTGAAGTGGTTGATAGATTTCAAATGTTCTTGACAACAGGCAATAAACAAGCATTGGGGACTATCGAAAAGTCAGAAGCGAACCGATGGAACGATATTTCTAAGATAAGCTATACCGGAGCAACGCAGGCGAGACAATCTAAAACCGGAATCAGTTCAGCAGAACACAAGTGTTGGTGTTGTAAATGTAAAGAAAAAAAAAAGCGAGAATGTCAAGGACTTTTTTAAATATTTTAAAATTTTTCTCTAATATGTGCTTATTAAATGCAGTTCATTCATTATTTAACAGGTATTATCGGCGGTTTATTGTTGAATTTTTGTGGCAATATGTCACTTATGACTCAGGTTATTGCGGGGCAGCTTCAAGAGGTTGGGAATATTACGATTCCGCTATTTCACCAGCACCAGCTTGCGGTGTGCCACATATTGCCGCCGGGTGGTTTCGTCGATTGCCGTCATCCGGCAGAAGTAAATGCCACCGGGGAGATGCTGTCCGTTCCACCGAATCCGGTATCTGCCGGCAGGTTGCGCTTCATCTGCCAGCACAGCGACTTCCTGCCCCATGAGATTGAATATTTTGATGCTGACGCGGCAGGCTTCGGGCAATTGATAGCTGATACGGGTTTCGGGATTGAAGGGGTTGGGGTAGTTTTGAAACGCCTGGAAAGCTGTCTTCTATCAAGATTCAGATTTAACGACACCAAAAAATTCATTTCACCTGCGGCAGCGTTCTTCATAAACTTCATTATAATAGAGCACACTTTCAACCGGTGTATTCGCCGGGATATGATTGCCAACCGCCATGAAAAATCCGGGGCAGGACTTGCCGATTTTCATGCAACGCTCCACCTCGGCACAAATCTGTGCTTTCGATCCATAGAGCAAAATCCGCGTATCGGCATTCCCGATGAAGACGTGGGTTCCGCCATATTTTTCCGCAATCAATGCCATATCTGTCAGCGGTTCCAGCACGAATCCATGCACGCCAGATTGTGCCAGATCATCGACGAATTCAGTGTAGTTGCCATCAGACGTGTAGAGGATTTTCTTTCCGCTGGCAAGTAACGGCTCATAAAACCTTTTGTAATTCGGGAACACATACTGCCGGTACCATGCCGGCGAAATAAACGGACCTGCGGTCCAGACAATATCATCGTGGGACATGATCACCGGCACATCGGCAGTCGCCAGCGCGTCATAATATTGCTGAATCCACGAAGCATAACGATTCGCCAGTTCACCGAACGCCCGGGGATCGATGCCGGCTGCCAGGAGCAGCATTTCCCAACCGAAAAGATCGATCAATCCGGAAATGAGGGTGACGTAAATGCCGGTCATATTCACCGAATCGGGATTTGCCCGGCAATTTTCGCGATAGCTCAATTCGAATCGCTTTTTCAGTTCGAGCTGGTCTTTTTGCCCGAAGGCTTCCCAGGGATCGAAGGCAAGCACCTGTTCGGGAGTTTCGAAGGGACAAAAAATATTGGTATTCCAGTCGACGGCACCGGCGGCATACTCTGCATGTCCCATGCTGGTGCGGATATCACCGAATTCGCCGCTCCCGATAAGCGTTGACCAATTCAAATCAAAATTCCATGCTCGTTGAAAAGCTTGCCTGGCGCGCCGTTTCACATCATCCGGGCTGGTAACGCGCACATCGATGCCGGTAACCCGGCTGACGACCTCCCAATGCTCTGAGACCGAATATTCAGTTCTGGGCACACGATCCGGCATGTCAAGGTTCAACGCTGCCCAGCCATCATGATACGACATAAGATTAATCCTTCATTTGATAAGATACACATTGCCCACGAAAAACACGAAAGTGCACGAAACAATCTGGTTCATTTTATAAACCAGCAACCGTTTTCCAGCTTCAAATTGCTCAATCGACCGGATCAAGCATCAGTTCTTAGTCACTGCCTGCCGGGTTACCACATAAACCGGTATGCCATCGACATCGCGAAAGATGAAACGCACTTCCGGCTTTTCCGGCGTACCGCACAGCTTCACATGCAGAAAGCCACCGTAGCCATCCCGGAAATAGGGCTGCCTGGCTTTGTCCCAATGCGGTTGATTGCTCGCGGCATGAGTATCGCTCACGCATCCGCATGATAACTCCTCGACGCCAGTGGAATCGATGGAATGAAATTGCCAGTGTCGATCGCCGCAGATAATATAAAAATTTTCAATACGGCTTTCATTGATCCAGTTGAGAAATTCCCTGCCTTCGGTTTTGAATCCCCGCGGATTGGCGTGATTATCGATTTTGGATTCGCGATCGGGTCCTATGATCGGTGTCGGCGAAACCAGCAGTTTGAACGTGCAGCGGCTTTGAATTAGTCCATTTTTCAACCACTGTTTTTGCTGCCTGCCCCAGATGCTTTTCTCGGGTCCGTCGGGCATGGTATTGGGGGAACGGTAATCACGTCCTTCGACCAGCCAGATTTGAACGCTTCTTCCCCACACAAATGTCCGGTATGTTTTATCGCCCATTGGAACAGCCTCGAGGAAAAGCTCTCTCCCGAGTTCATCGGTGATCATCGAGGATCCGGCGCGCAACGGATGCGGCACTGGTTGCTGAGGGAAGCAGTCGTCCCAGCGATAATCGTGATCATCTTTTATAAAATAGATCGGAATTGTTCGAAAAAAATCTCTCACGCAGGGCATGCTGTGCATTCGGTGCCACTGGTAGCGTCCGAGTTCCTTCTCCGTCGCAAAGGGTGGATCGTTATCATAGTAAACGTTATCACCAGTGTGGATGAAAAAATCGGGTTCAATGGCTTTCATCGCCTGAAATGATTTGAAGCCCCAGGGCACGCCATTTATGAAGATGTCCCGGCTGCGAGCAGCAGTGCCGGTGATGATCGTAAATTCCACCGCGGCGAATACGCTTTCAGCAGGCGCGGTGGTAAAAGACTGCACTTCGCTGAAACGCGTCCGCGAATGCGATTCGTCAGCGGAGATCTCAGTTTTATAAAAATAGTGAGTCGAGGGCTTCAATTGATCCAGCCTGAACTGCGCCGAAAAATCGCGTTCAGGCGTCACCTGTTTCCAGGGCGTTTTGCTTACAAGATTCATGTCGGGCTGTTCGCTAAGTAAAATTCGCACCCAACCTTCGCGCCCGGGCACTTCCTCCGGCAGATCCGGACTGTATGGCAGCCATTCGAATTCACCCTTTTTCCAGAATCGGGAAGTGGGATTGCGTTCAGGATTGGCTGTCAGTCGAACGCGAATAATGGCTGACGTGGCGGTCACTTCACCGGTAATGCAACCCTGCGCAGTATACGGAGGGATTGATTCACCTGCATCGAGCGCAACTGATTGCAGACTGAAAAAGATGATGCATAAAAAGAAAACGCCAGCCAAACGTGCAGTGCAATGAACCATTTTCGTTTCCTCCTTCAAGCGGTTAAAATTCCCACAAAGCCCGGTTATAGTCATCCGGAGGCTGCGGATCCCATTGCCAGAACGTACCGCGTTCGATGTTCGTATTCCATTGAGTTCGCGCCGCTGACGGTTGCGCCGCATCCCACGATGGTATATGCTCATAAGGCGTTGTGAACCGGATATCGGGATAACATGTTGCCATGCCGTTATGATTCGCAGCTTCGAGATAAAATAATGCGCCCCGATGATCGACGACGAATTCGGTTTCCCAGACATCCGCCGATTCGACCGACATCGGAATCTGGTGCCAGGGCATATACGAGGGCAGCGGTTTGAAATATACTTTAGCCCATTGAATGCCCAATTGATCTTCAATTCGGGCGCGCAAGGTTAGTCTGAAGTGACTCTCATCAAGCCATTGGATTTTTGAAGGTAGAAGCGATATTGCCGGGACGTGATCGTCGGCGGCAACCGTCACCGAATACCAATTTTTGCCTTCGCCTTCCGGAAAATAGATGCGCGCCCCGACCGAATCATATCGAAACCAGATTCCCTCCCAGGGACGTTCAATAATCTCCGGCGCTTCCAGATTGGGACCGTGCGTCTCAACCCTGAGAAAATATTCGAGCTTTCCGGTTTTTATTTCGGCTGCCGGTATCATGGCTTCATAGACGCCGTATAATTCTTCATTGCGAAGCATTGGTATTTTTTTCATGTCGTCTGTCGGGAAACTTTTATAATAGAGCGTCGCATGCACTTCGGTACGCGCATAGACAAAAGCGGAAAGCCGTAGCTCTTCCCCCGCCCTGGCAAAACGCCGGGGCGTATGGCTGACAACCGGTGCATTTCCTCGCAAGGGGCGTTGTTTGCGCATGGCAGCCAGCGCCCGATCCAGGTCGTATTCATCGCGCTTCAGCTTTTCGCCTTCGCCAGCCCAGGTGAACGTGTCGGTTTTCATGCGCAGCCATTCGGGCAGGGGACCATAATGCGCATCCGCGATTTCGGCTAAATTCGACCAGGCTGATTGTGCCTGACGCAGTTCCTCATACGCGTTGAGTATCTGCTCCAAATCATTGTTTTCCATGAAAAAAGCATAGTGGAGTGCCACCTTTATTTTGTGCACATAATAGCGCCCGAGCCATTTCAAGGCATTCAAATCCTGCTCAAGACAGGTCAGTGCGGGCGACGGTTGTGTTGCAGCAAAGGGAAGCAGAGCATCGATGGCATCGGCGGTATGATTCAGCGCATGAATGACTTCGTAAGGTCCGATTTTCCCTGTGGGCAGCCAATCGTGATCGGGGATTGCCGGCGAATCACCACCGGCGTGTACGTCACCTTTACTCAACGGATCATTTGGAGGATTATTCATCCAGGCGCGCACAAATTCCTGAATACTCTGAAAGGTTCGGGTATCCAGCGCCGGGCAGTGCACGAAATCTTCGAGCGTTCCCGGCACGCGCATATCGGCAAGCGCAAACGCATCGTTACCGACTTCCATCTCGGGCGCCATTTGACGATGATCCGGTCCGAGCCGGTGGTACGAATAAATCAAGGGAACGATTTTACTCGCCTGGCGCAGCGCCTCGTATGCGCTCTCTCCGGCTTCTCCGAATTTTTCCGCGAACAGGGCTTTCCAGACAGACTCGGGTGTGTCGGGATCATACGCGAACCGTCCCCAGAGATGATACCAGAACCAGGTTCGTTGATGGTTCCATCGATACCAGCGACCATCCGGGGCATCAGTCCGGTGGTAGGCGTCGTCAACGGCGTAATACGCGGAAAGAGGCTCAACCGTGTAGCCGATTCCGCGTCCGAGTTGACAACTGAGAACCGTCCGTCGCACAAAATCGGGATCTCCCCAGTTAAATATACGATGGGTCCCATTGGCGCGCACCTGCCAGAGAATTTGCCAGGGTTGGGGTTCCACAGGGTATGCTTCATAACTGTATGAGGGTGGTAAATTGGCTTCAATCGGAGACACGATACCCTGATAAGGTAATCCAAGCTGCTCGCCGTTATATTTCGGCTCGACGATGAATTGTCCCGGGAATTGATGTCCCATCTGCATCAGCTTTTGAGCGATGGCTCCCCAGGTTCTCGTATAAACCTGAATGTGCGGCGCGATGTCCCGGATCGGCTCGAGATAGGCTCTTTCGAAAAAATCTTCGCTTTGCCCGGATTCGCCGACACGGAATCCAAATGCCCATAAATCAGGAGTCTCTTCGAGGAATTGCCGCACGCAGCGTTGGGTATAATCCACCAGTCGTTCACCTGACAGTTCTTCTTCACCCGATGAAACACTGGCATTGTAATTCATGAATGCAACCCGGATACCCCGTTCCTTTGCCATTACAACGATGCGTTTGAAACGCTGGAAAATTTTGCGGGTCAGATAGGGTGGTATGCCGGTATCGGGATATTCATCGAAAGAGAAAAAATATGGGAAGATATTGGGCATATTGGTGATCCGCAGATCAAAAACCGCATGGATATCCAAAACATTGTGCCGGGTTTCGGCGAGCAAGTTCAAATAATCCTGCCAGTATTCCTCGCAAAAATACCAGGAATTGGTGTCGAGCATTGCCTGTCGATGCAAAAACGGATTGACCGCACGCACCGCCAGGAATGGCGTTTCGGATCGCTCCTGAATTTGTTTTACGCCGGATATTTTTTGTGCCAGACGAAACTGCTCAGCCAGATCGATGCAGGCGTACATGATACCGACGGCATCGGTTCCGGCAAGGACGATGGCATTTTTGGTTTTGCGAATGACGAACGATTCGGCTTGTGCAGGCAGCGAAATCTTGACGGATTTCAAGCAGTCGTTATTGATGTTGGATGAATCGCAAATCCAGATGTCGTGTGTGCTCCCATTTTGCGGGGGATCGGTTGTCAGACTCACCCGGAGCTCTTTTTTATGCATCGCATTTTGAAGCACATTCACGCCATGGATGACGGGTGCGCTCTTTTCGGCTTTCAAAATTATTTGCCAGGTATTTGAGTTGCCTGTGGAATATGAAACGACAATGACTAATAAAGTAAACATCATGTTCCGTATTCTTTTCATAATAGCAGCACCTCCTTTTTGTAAAATGACAGGTTCGGATTAAAAATTCAACGACAGTGGCACAACTCCAGATTCAGATCGCGTCTTTTTCGATTCGTTATTTTAATGCTTTAAAATAAAATTCTAATGTAACTTATTTCCCCTCTAAAGTCAAGAATGAAATGGGTTGCTATTGACATTTTGCTGAAAAAATGCTATTATTGATGCTTTCCCTCAGTTTCTGGTTTCCAAACTTCCGTTTGGAATCCAAAGGGTATTGTAAACCATGAAACCAACCAGGAACTGAATCCCTGCCTTTATTTTGAATTTTTAGCTTGACTTTTATGAAGCTGGTTATTATACTGTAATAAATATAAGATATTGAAAATATTCGACAACATGGAAACGGGCTTGCTGGAAAAGAAAATATTACATTACGAGATATTGGAACAGATCGGCAAGGGCGGGATGGGCGTGGTGTATAAAGCCCGCGATACCCGGCTGGAACGGATTGTGGCGATCAAAGCCCTGCGGCAGGATGCGCTGCAAGATGATGAAGCACGTATCCGATTCAAACGGGAAGCTATTGCTGCTTCAGCATTGAATCATCCCAACATTACGACAATCTATCAAATCGAAGAGATTGAGAACGCCCTTTTCATCGTGATGGAGTACGTGGAGGGTCAAACTCTGGGAGACCGGCTGGATGACGGACCACTCGAACTGAAAGCGGGTCTGGAAATCGCGATCGAAGCTGCCGAAGGAATTGCCGAAGCGCATCAACACCAGATCATTCATCGCGACATCAAGCCGGATAATATCCTGTTATCCAGCCAGGGGCATGCAAAGGTGATGGATTTCGGTCTGGCAAAGGAACTGGAAAAAACCAGTGTGACTCCGGATGGTTTCTCCATGGGAACCGTGGATTATATGTCGCCCGAGCAAGCCCAATCGATTAAAGTCGATGCGCGGAGTGATATTTTTTCTTTCGGTACGCTCCTCTACGAATTATTCACCTGCGATGTGCCGTTCAAAGGTGAACACGACCTGGCGGTGCTTTACGCCATCGTCAATGAAGACCCCATTCCACCGCAGAAAGTGAATCCGCAGTTGCCGGTACGCCTGGCTAAACTGATTATGCGGGCGCTTGAAAAAAAGCCAGAACATCGCTTTCAATCCATGACCCAAATTATTCACGAATTGAGATCGATACGAAAACAGAGTCTGCAAATTCGGAAACGAGAATCGCGACGAAAGAAGATAGTCGTACTGGCAGCGGCAACTTTGACATTGATGTTGGCGTGTATTATCCTCTGGTTCGCCACAGGAAATCGTGCTGAGTCGCACATTAAAAAAGCAGTTACATTGATCAATGAACGGCAATTGGCAGACGCCAAATCAGAATTGGACGCTGCATTCAAGTATGAGCCAGACAATTCAATGCTCTGGTATTATCTGGCAATTATTCAGCAGGAAACCGGAGACATTGAGGGAGCCATTCGAAGCAACGAAAAAGCTATTTCGCTGGATCGCACCAATAAAAGTGCATATTATGCGCTGGGATGCGCGCAGGCGGAATTGAAGCGATTCGAACAGGCAAAGAAATCATATAAAAAAACAATCGCCTGTGACTCGAGTTTTGTACTGGCGTATAGTTACCTGGCTCATCTTTATATCAACGAAGCGAAACCGGATTCTGCTATACAATGGCTGCAAAAGTCGCTCGAAATTTCGCCCAATTCACCGGATAATGTCCATATTTACAGGAATCTGGGTAATGCTTATTTCGAAAAGGATCAATTTGATCTGGCGGCGGAATATTATAAAAAGGCGCTTGCATTGGAACCGGAAAATACTGGCTTACAGCAATTATATGCGCTTGCACAATCAAAATATCACTCCAATCAAAGACCCGCGGGAAAGGACATCCGTCCATAGTGCTAGATTTTTTTCCATCCTCACCGTGCCCATTCCGGTGCGCCCCATGCAAACGATACTTTTTCAAAAATTTCTGCATCAGTTTATCAATTTTAAATTGCGCAAAAAACATACATTTCAATGAATAGTAATTTCACGATTTGCTGCAAAAAAGAAAATCGCGGCGTCAATACATCGAACACCACGATTTTCTTCGTTGGGAGGGGGATTGTCAGATTTCATGCATCAGCAGCGCAAGCCGGGCATCAGAAAAATCCGCTGTTTTGCCGTTTGCGTCGGAGGTGATAAGAATATTGCTGGGAGCTGTATTTCGTCTGTCGATTGACTGCATGTACGAGAATACCATCGAGTGGAATAAGCAATGTTTGTCCTGCGCGTAATCGATAAGGATATTTCAGGCGATTCAGTGAAATGATTGCACGTGTTGTTGTACGATAGTGTTGAGCAATTTCGCGGAGAGTTTCACCATGCGAAACAATATAGTAAAGCACATCCTGATATGAAGTAAGCTGCGGATTCGTGCGCGCCTTCTGCCTGAACCGCGTCGTAACAAAATCAGGTTCAGAATCCACCGGAACAGCAGCGTAGTCGTTGCCAGGTGGAAGTGGTTCAGCGTTTCTCCCAAAACTTTGTATGGCATCGATAACCGGTCGAGGATTCAGATCGATACCGATAACACCTATTCCCAACAGAATTCCGATAAAAGCGGACCAGAACAAGACTTTTACTATGCTCACGAAAATTTTTGAAAATTCGACAAACATAAAAGCCTCCTTCTACAGATTTAGAGAATGGTGATTGCCTGAGATTCGCGTTATTAGCTCTAGCGAATTTCACCTGGATATACGCAAGCATTGTACCAGAAATCAAATTACCGGGGAAGATTCTTTATAACCTTCTGATATTTATTTGGATATTAGATGCAAAGTGATTCTGACATCGCGTATCCAAATCTGCCCCAATTGGGGTGTTGCGGAGCTATCAATGGGGTATCCAAACATCACCAGATGCATAATATCATAATCGAAAGGATAGATTGAGATGAATCGGGATGCACTAGTTGAAGTCTGAATGACTTTTTAACAAACTTTAAAAATATCGTTTGACAAAAGGGGCAAAGTATTGCTATATTTTTTAATAAAAGTAATCTCATCAGTTGCTATTTACCAAAACCAGGGCTGAGAAATCAATGCCACCACCACAAAATCCGATAAAATCGCAGACGCGCAAAGATACAGCAAAAACCGGTTCCATAGTCCCAGATCCTGTTCCGCCGGCTTATGGCAGGCTCAAGCCGTTGCATCTGAGTACATCGCTCGCAATCGAAGGTCAACCCTCCTGCACGATCGTTCTTCCGGCGGATGGGCGCTACAATGGACTCGCTAACCGCATTCAAAACGCCATCCGTGAACCGACTGGCGTCAGACTACCGGTGGTACCCGATACATCACCGAAAGCCGCCGTGCCCATCCGCGGAAATGTGATTCTGCCGGGTAATCGCTCAACCAACCGGACAATCAGCGAGCTTTACAACCGTTATTACACATTACTCGATTTGAGATATCCCGGTCCCGGCGGTTATGTTTTGAGAACCTTACACAATCCTTTTGGTAACGGCTGCAACGTGATTTTTCTCGGCGGCAGCGATGACGCGGGCGTTGAACAGGCGGCAAATCTGTTTATCGACGAATTGGCGAACACAACCTCTCTAAATGCTTCCCTCGCCGTCGGCAGATTGATGAAAATTCAGATCGGATCCGACGTCCGAATTCCAGAAAAATTGGAACAATTCGAAACCTGGGAAGACTCTGCGAAATATGGTTCGATCGGTTATTTCGGCTGGAACAGCATCAGCAAGCGCATGGCGATGTACTATATGACCGGTGATGATTTCCACGCGAGAGAAGTCATCCGACTGGCATTTCCGGATGAAAAGGCGTTCGGTGAAATCGCTGAAATCGATGGCGAGCGTATTGAAAATAAAGCTGAACCTCTCAGCGGACCTTACCACTATAACGCACATCTCATGATTTTATTTTGGGACCTGATCGAGGAAAGCCCGGTATTTTCTGACGAAGAGCGATTGCGCGTCACCAATGCATTTTCCAGGCAGTTATTGCACCGGCTGCGCGAACATGTTTACGGAACAACCTCGGAACCGCCTTATGTCGGAAGCCGGCACGGGCAATGGTCGGCGATTTCGTTGTATTGCCTGGGGCGATATTTTCAGAAGGATTATCCGCACCCAATCTGGCAGCATTGCCTGGATAGCGCCAGGCTCCAGTTTCAACCGCTAAAGTCGCATGCATGGGTCGCCGGCGAAAACGATAACCTGTTCTGGTACAACACGGGCATCGCGCCTATTTTGACTTATATGTTGCTCACCGGGGATAGAACACCGCTTGAAAATGGCAACGTGAGTGACTTGCTCCGAGGTCTGGAAATCCTTATTTCAGGGCGCATACCGGACTGGGCGTTAGCAACCGCATCGATCGGTTTTTTGCACAAAGCAGCATACCTGTTACAAGACGGGCGTTATCCAGCCTATTTGCAGCGTACGAGTCTCGACCTTTCAATCTTCCGGCTCGGACAATCATTTTATCCGGAGCCATGCCTGTCCGCCAAACCGCCTGTGGATTTGATGGGTAAATGGTCTGTCAAAGCAATGCCTGAGCCGATGTGGCGCGCTCGCAAAAGCCGGATAGCGCAAGAGAACTCATTCATGTTTGCCAGTTTTCGGAGCGCTGGCGATGCCTCCGGCGATTTCATTCTCGTGGATGGTTTCAATGGTGCCTCCCGGAACCCATACCACACGTTTCCCATACTCGAGCTGCGACTGAATGGTTACACGCTGTTGAAGGGGCACCAAAATCAGCTTTTAATCCGGTCTGACGGGCTGGTGGAGCCTCACATTGCCATGGATTCGGGTATCCTGCAGAAACAGGCTATCGGAAGCGTTGCCAGCATCACCGGCGAAGTGCCGGATGCTGCATTCTGCTGCTGGCGCCGGACATTGGTGCAACGATTGGAAAAATACGCCTTGATCGTGGATGAACTCGATTTCCGCGAATCCGGCGAAAATATGGACGTTGAATTCAACTGGGAGACCGAATGCGTGCCGAAATCATCGGGAAATGGCTTTATCGCGTTCTCCGCCCCGATTGAATCGCCGGCGTGCCAAATTGTCTCCGGGGGGCAAACCTGGTCTTCCGATCCGCTACCAACGAAATGCAAGGGAAATGTTGCTTCGATGAATTGGACGGGGAAGGTGGAGGCGGGCGAACGCAAATATTTTTTTTCGCTAATCGGGATGCAGCCCGGGATTGAAACGCCGACATTGGGCTGTCTCCGACTGTCGGAAAATGCTGCCGTCCTGAAATTGCCTGCCCCGGCAATCGTGGTATCCGGTGACTTTGAACATCTGCGGGCGCAGGTGATCACACTGGCTGAAGATCATTTATACGCTAAGAATTTGACAGACGTGCGATTCGCTGAAAACAATGCTGAGAAAACAATCATCTCTGCAACGGATCCGGTGGATGTTGACTGGAACTTCACCGCTGGTTCGTTGCATTTGCATACGCCAACCCAAATCACATTGCGGTTGGCACTGTCGAACGAATCAGAAAAGCAATTGCGGAGCGAAAATTTTTCGACTCAAAAAGCGGGAAAGCTTCTGGAAATCGACATTCCGGCAGGCAAATGGCAATTTGAAGGCATCAAGCCCGATGCGATTAGCATGTCACTGATCAACTCGCAACTTCGGGCGTATCTTTATTTGGCGCTCGATGTGCGAAAGAAGGCGGAAACAAAACAGACACATGCCAGGCAGCATATTCCGCAATTGCAAACTCGATTTGAAACGACGCTGCCCGGGGAAGTGACGGATATGATTTCAGTTCCGCTGTCAGGCGAAAGCTTGATTGGGGCAGCTTCGGGCAATACGATTTACCTGCTTGATTCAAAGGGCAATTTGCTGCCGCAAATGGCGACCGATGGATCGATTCGGATGCTGCGATGGTGGCACGAAGCTGCGCTGCTACTCGCCGGATGTGCTGATGAGCAGGTTGTGGCGTTCAACCTGGATGGCAGCCGGCGCTGGGCATTCACCTCCGTAATGGATCCGGCTGTTTTTCAGGCTGCCAAGACCTATTGGTTCAAATCGGAGCCGGGTCACGAAGGCATTCATGGGCTTTATACCGGCAGCTTTTTGAACGGTGAAAGTCAGGCATTCGTCGGCAGCGCCTGCACCCTGGAAATTCTTGATGCTAATGGAAACCTCATCAAACGCTTACCCCAGTTCTGGGGCAAAGTCTCGCATTTCGCACTCATCGATGCACCAGACGGTTCGCTGAATTTGCTGGCTGCCCGTAAATATAATGGGGTGAATCGCGTGGCGATCATCAACAACAGAACGCTCGATCCATCGCCGCGCGGATTCGACAGCGTACCCCCGGGGCACACATTCATGGGCGGCTGGTCTGCCATGAATCGCCACCACATTTTCTACGAAGACATGGATGGCGATGGCATCAAAGAGGTGATCAGCGACATTAACGGCACCTGGAATCGTGTGACTATCTGGCGCGCTGATGGCAGCGCATTGTATGACGTCAGCCTCGGTCCCGGCGATTTTATACCCGCAAAAAATATCCGGGATATGGACATTTGCGATCTCAATGATGACGGCAAAATGGAAATAGTGGTGGCAACATCCGCCGGCACGATCATCGCCCTGGATCATCGATGCCAGAAAATCTGGGCTCGACGCCTGGATGAAATCCCGGTTGTGATGAAAGGTGTTCATCTGCAACCCGCACGCATCGTTATCGGCTGTGAAAGCGGAGCAGTCATTGCCCTCGATGCGAGCGGCGAATTCTGTCGCCGAGGACAGGTGAAGGGAATACCGACCTGCATCGATGCATTCGTTGAATCTGACGGGAAGGTCGTCGTCCCGATCAGTACAAAGGGAGGTGAAATAAAAGGTTTCCTAATCGGAGACTAAATCCTGTTTTATGAAATCAATCTTTGGTTAAGGCTTTTCCAATTTAATTTCAAGCCATGCGTAAAAGCCCTGCACGCAAATGCTGCTTCGATTTAGTGAAGCGCAACCTTCGGGAGGAACAATTGCGATGAAACTTTCCAGACTATTCAAAGAAATCTGGTTCATCATACTCGTATTCGTTATTATCCTGCTCATAGCCGTTGGTTTCTTTATTCAGCATCAATACAAAAAACTCATCTCCGGTGAGGATATTCGGCTGTTAAAATTCGTCGCTGCCCATATTAATACCCTGCTGGCTTCCCAGCACGTCGAACGTTACGATCTGCGCATGCTGCTTGATCCCCGGCAGGCACAATTGAAAATGACATCGGAGGTGGCGGTACACGCACCTGATGAAGACCGCCGCTGGCTGTTTTTCCTGTTCAATGAAGGACTCAAAATCAACGCAATTCGGCAGGGTGATCGGGGCGCGAACTTCTGGCGCGTATGGCTGCTGACGATTATCCGGCTGCCAACTTCAATTCAGCAGGGGACGTCCGCAGTCGTCACGTTCGAATACGAGGGCAGACCCAAACCAACCGGCATCAGCATCTCACCGTCATACATCACACCTGAAGAATGCCTGTTAACCGTAGACGAATTCTGGTATCCGTCAACGCTGCAGGGCTTTTTTGAACTGGAATTCGAGCTTACGCTGCCAGTTGAACATGAGGTTGTCTTTGCCGGAGATTTAATCTCGAAAAGTATTCGGGACTCGTTGAAAACGCTGCGTTGTAATTATTCGCGTCCTATTAATGGTATTTCGCTGCTTACCGGGCATTTTAAGCTGCATGAACGATGCGATAGCGGCATCACCTATCGCGTTGCCCTGGCAGACGGAATCGCACTCGACGCCGGACAGATTCTGGATGATATGATCGAAACCAATAACCTGTTCTCGGAGTGCTATGGTTCCTCAGCACATGCCGTATTTGCCTTAGCCGTCAGCCGACGCATGCGACGCGGATTTCACGAGGGAAGCGGATTTATCGGTCTGAGTGAGCGCTATTTCGGCAACCGAAAAAATGAATTCGGCTTAATCGCCCACGAGATGGCACATAACTGGTGGGGCGGAACAGTGACGGCGCGCTGGCTGGCAGATGATCACTCCGCTGGTGAATGGCTGCTGGAAGGCTTCGCCGAATTTTCAAGTCTCTATGCGATGAAAAGGCATTACGGTGATGCTGCTGTCACTGGCAAGCTAAAGGGCTGGCGTTTTGATCCGCACCAGGCGCCGATGCCGCTCGAACAATTTACCGTGATTGAAAATTTGTTCGCCGAGCCGGCTCATCTGGCGAATATCTATAACAAGGGCGCGTATGTGACTTACATGCTATTCAATAGTTTGGGTGAACAGAAATTTTTTGAGGTGTGCAAAAATTTTATAGCTCAACAGCGTTATCAAACAGCCACCGATGAGCAGTTCCAAAAAATTGCGGAAACCGTTGCTGCGGAATCACTGGACTGGTTTTTCGCGCAATGGCTCAGATCGATTCGCTACCTGGATTTGGGCATCGAAAATCCAGTCCGAATGCCGGAAGATGGTGAAAACGGAATACGCTTCACCCTTGTTAACAAAGGCGATTTGCAGATGCCCCTGGCGTGCGATATTATCACCATTTCGAATGGCGACACTGTCACCCACTCGCTGCGATTTAGCGGTACCGCTCAAAGCATTCATCTCCGAAGTCGGGAACCGATTCAAAAAATCATCATCGATCCCGAGTTAAAATGGGCGGATATGTTCCGCGACAACAACAGATTTGAATTCGTGAGTTCGTCAGCGGCATCAATTCAGAAAAGCGACCGAATCGGCATAAAATGAGTATATTGAAACACCAACGCTTCCATCCTCACCTTAATCCTCTCCCCTGGGCGAGTGCTGGCGCGAGGGCAAGGATTGGAATTCAATTAACAATTTTGGCAATAATGCAGCACCACTTTGAATACACCTTAAAAAATGATTTGCGAATTTAAGCCTTCGCAAATCGTATATCGTTAATCCCTATTCTGAAATCAAAAAAAATCAACAGCGGCAAACGATTTTTCGGCGATCCGCGCATTTGCATTGAAGTGACAACTATAACGAGGAAACGAAATGGATAAACCGCTAACGACATTATTTATGCTGATGTCCCTCGATGGGAAAATATCAACCGGATGTGTTGATGAGCGTGATGTGGATAAAGATTTTCCGAAAATTGTAGGCATACGGGAAGGATTGCATCAGTATTATGAAATTGAACAGCGGACTGATTTGTTTTCCATGAATAGCGGGAGAGTCGTAGCCAAAGTTGGTATCAATAATCCGCAGGAAGGCGTTCAAAAAACGCCTGTGAGTTTTATCATCATCGATAATAAACCGCATCTCACCGAACGCGGCGTTGTTAATTTTTTGAAAAAATCAAAAACTTTATTCATTGTGACAACCAATAAAAGCCATCCCGCATATCGAACAAGCGAGAGTGAAAACTTAGAAATAATCTATTTTGAAGACAAAATTGACTTTACCAATTTGTTTCATAAGCTCAAGTGTGATTTTAACATACAGCGCATGACCCTGCAAACAGGCGGAACGCTCAATTCAATATTATTGCGGGAAAAACTCATAGATAAAATTTCACTGGTTATTGCCCCCGCATTAATAGGCGGAAAAGATACGGCAACCGTGATTGACGGAATTTCATTGCAGTCTCTACACGAACTTGATAAGATTAAAGCATTAAGACTCGTGAATGTTGTCACATTTGAGGACTCATATCTTCAACTCAACTATGATGTGATAAATGAAACCCGACTGATCACCTGATTGCTGCCTCTCCTCATGCGCACCATTGCTGAGCGATAATCCAGCCTGGTAATGTCCCAGATATTGGTTCTTTACATGATTAACAATGCCTCCTGGGTTCCCCAAAAGGGAGTTTCGGAACCAGCAACAGAGGGATTTCGTTGCGGCAGAGACTCTACCGGTTGATTTGCTGAAGCACGAAATATTTCGGATCATAAAAATATTCATCAACCAGTTCAGGAGATGTGCAGTGAAATGTCATCCAGACATATTGCCCACTGATCACCGGCGGTAATTTTTTCATCACTTCGACATGAACATGGTTATAATGCATGCCGTAACGTTCGAGTTCAGCGACACTCATTCTGCGGGCGATGGGTGTAAAAGCATCCACCCGTTGCCCCCGCTGAACCAGACTGTGGGTTACGTGCACATACGCTGTCCAGACTTTTCTTCCATCCCGGAGCAAATGCTCGATTACTACGCGCTGATCGGGGAGCTCCTCAAACGTACCCAGCACGATGCCCGGTCCCATTGAATAAACCGGTTCGCCCGGACCGCCGCGCAATCCGCCCTCTCCTCCGTTTTGCATATCGATGCCGGTATGATAGCGCAGTTGATTTCCCCGGTACCGTCGATATGCCATGAAGTGCGCATCCGATTCAAAGATGATGGAATTCCAATTAGTTCGATCTCCGGTATCGATAGGCAATCGCCAATCGGGCGAAAAATTCGATACTTCTGCCGGCAGGGGATAATTTCGCAGTGGATTCGACTTTTGCTGCGGGTATTCTGCAATTCGATTGGGCGATTGACGAGGATTACGGGACGGTTCGATCATCGATCGCATCTTCTGCTTTGTTTCCGGATAAAGCAGAAATAGTCCCAGGAGGATAATCAGAATGAAGATACTGGGTTTTCCGAAAAAATGTGTAAAAAAATCAGATTTCATCGTTTGGTTCAGTTACGCTAGTCAGAGGGATTCATCACCGGATAATCCAATTCCATCAATTTTTGCGCCGCATGCAGGGCAGCTTTGATCCTTTTTTATTGAATTTTTTTTGATTATATAGCCCTGGCGTTCGATGAGTACGGTATTGCACTGGTGGCACAGCGTATCTTCGCGAGCGTCGAATGTCAGGTTGCCGGTGTAAATATATCGAAGTGCCGATTCCCGTCCAATCTCATACGCCCGCTTCAACGTTTTAAGGGAGGTTGGATTCCTGTCGGGCATCCGGTACCGCGGGAAGAACCGGCTTATGTGCCAGGGTGTTTCGACGCCCAAATCATTCTTTATGAATTCGGCAATTGCCCTGAGTTGCTCATCGGTATCGTTATGCCCGGGAATGATCAGCGTTGTCACTTCAATGAAGATATTCAATTTCCGCATCAGTCGCAGCGAATCGAGAACAGCGCTTAATTTACCCCCAACGATTTTTCGATAGAATGCCTCATCGAATCCTTTCAAATCGACATTCGCTGCATCCAGATAAGGGGCAATCGTTTTCAGCGCCTCGCCACTGATGTAACCATTGGTGACGAAAACATTCAAAATACCCTGTTCATGCGCGAGTTTTGCGCAATCGAACGCGTACTCAAAATAGATGGTTGGTTCGGTGTAGGTATAGGCGATGCTTTTGCAATTTTTGAGGACGGCGGCAGTCACGATTTCCTCAGGCGTCACCTCGCGTCCGGGAATTTCGTGCGCGCGAATATTATCCGGCAGTTGCGAAATATCATAATTCTGGCAAAACTCGCATTTAAAATTACAGCCAACGGTTGCCATGGATAAAGACCTGCTTCCGGGATAAACGTGATACAGCGGCTTTTTTTCAATGGGATCGACATTCAGCGCAATCGTTTTGCCGTACACCAACGAATACAGAGTTCCCTCGATATTTTTGCGGACGCGACAAATCCCGATCTTTTCGGGCGCAAGGATGCATTGATGCGGGCACAAAACACAATGCACCCGTTGCCCTTTCAATTTTTCATAAAACGAAGCCTCTTTCATGGCGCACTCCCGTTGTGCTTTTTACGGATTTCACGCTCGTTCCTGCTGAAAATGCATCCACAATAATCCTGCCGGTAAAGACCGAATTGGCGGCACAATTCCAGGCTTCGTTTGAAACCATCCTTTTTTTTGAAATTTGCTTCCAAAAAAGGAACCTGATATTTGATACCGAGTTGGCTGCCGATCAGATTGATAAGCTGCGCATTTTTGTGGGGACTAACCGTGAGCACCGTTGCAAACATATCGAATCCCTCAGATGCCGCAATCTGCGCCGTTTTTTCCAGGCGTTTATGAAAACAAACTTCACAGCGCCTGCCGCCTTCGGGATCCGATTCGAGACCTTTGATCCAGTTGAACCAATCCTCGCAATCATAATCTGCCGGCTGACAGGGTAAATTCAATTTGTCTGCCAGTTGCTGCAATTCACGCAGGCGCAGATAGTACTCTTCTGCGGGATGAATATTGGGATTATAAAAAAACAGGGTGATATCATATTCATCCCGGAGTCGCTCGATTACCACTGTGGCGTCCGGGGCACAACAAACATGTAATAAGAGTCTGGGGATCATCGAAAAATCAGGCGAAACGCTGCACAATCGCTTTGCCTGCCTCAGCTTGTTCATGTATTAAATGTAAAATCCATTTTGAGCCAGGATTTCGGATTGTAATTTAGGAGGTGGGATTAAATAACTTGGACATTTTGCTTAAAAATTATTTTGATAAATAGTCACTTAAGAAAATTAAATGGGTAATTTATTTTATCCCACCTACTTAACTTGTCGAAAAATCGCGCATGTATGTGGCGCGGGCTCCCGCCTGATTGAAGCGCCAAATCATCCACCCACATCAGGCAGCTTTCGTCCAGCAAACCTCGAAGGCAGTTTGCTGGATCTGTTCTGTTTTGCGGACATGCGCTAGATAGCAGACTGCCTGCAAAATGACACTCAATCGAGCATCCATTTGCAGGCAATCACCAGGGGATTTCAGAAGGAAACGATAAAGAAATTGGCAATTCAGGATAAAATCAATCCACGAGCGTTGTCAATACACGCTGCAACCATATCCTGACCGAGACCTTTGAAACGACGCGCTGACTTGAATGTGCAGCGTCCCGGATAGCCCAATAAACAACATTCTTATTTGTTGGTCACTGCATCCGTTTTGCTAAGGTCGAGAAGCACATCAATGCGCCTATTCATGCTTCTTCCGTCTTCAGTTTCATTGGTCGCGATAGGTTTGCTCTTTCCATAGCCCACAGCCTGAATCCTGCTTTCAGGCAATCCCATATTTACCTGGAGATATGTCTTGACAGAATTCGCCCTTTCATTAGACAACCGCATATTGCTGACGTCCCTGCCTCTTGAATCGGTGTGTCCCTCGATGGTAATGTGGCATTCGGGAAATTCACGGATCGCCTGCTGGACTTTTGTCAGAATGCTAAAATACTCAACGCCAATCGTGGTTTTGCCCGAAGGGAATGAAAGCCCTACCAATCGGAGAATCAGGTTCGTGCCTTCCCGGATGACTTTTGCTTCAGAGGCAGAAAACAGCTCTTCAATCCGCTTGAGCTTGGCTTCTTTGCGTTTTTCCGCTTCGAGTTTGGCATTTTTTTCGCGAAGGTCGGATTCGGTTTTATCCAGTTTACCAAGCAGGCGCTTTACTTCTTGCTCCTTGCCAGCAACATCGGCATTCAATTCGGTGAGATTTTGTGAGAGTCGTTTGTTATCATCTTTGAGATTGGTGATCGCAAGCCGAATAGAATTCAATGGTTTCTCCAGACCGCTATCGAATCGTGGGTTGAAATTCAATTCGCCGGCGACTTTTTGCACATTTTCTTCATAGGACAGGATGAGACGTTCCCAATTTTTCTCATCTGCTTTATATTCCTGAACCAGATTTGAAAGATAGATCGCGTGGCTGGCTTCGTATTCGGCTTCTTCGGCCTTCTGCCGCGCGGTAGCCTGGGCACGACGATTGGTATTCAAAATCTTTTCTGATTCTGCCAATAATGACTTCGCTTTAGCCAATGTGACGGGAGCGTATTTTTCTGCCTTTGCTTCATCCGCTTGCTTCAGCACGGTGTGCACTTTTCCGATGATGCTGGTTTTTATTGCCAACAATTCCGCATCACGAAATTTATCTTCGCTTTCTTTTCCCTTTTTAAGCGCGGAATTGATATCGTTATCTTCAATTTCCTCCATTGCACCTTTAAACTGCTCTTCTGCTTCGTCATACAATTCCAGGGCATATTCCGGCGCATCCGCAGCAAGCGCATCCTCGCGTGCTTTGATCAAATCGGGAAGTTGCTTGCGGGCTTCACTGGCATTTCTCAAAGCCAGCTTGAGTTGGTCTTCAACTTCATTCAGACGTTCAGCCAGCTTGTCTACGCCTTTGCGCTTTTCGAGTTCGGTTTTTGCCCGGTCGAGATTTTTGCGGCTCTTCAGGAATACGACCGGCGAAAGCAGATGTACTTGATCGGCTTGCGCTTTGTCCATTTGACTTTCGAGATCAGCTATTTTCTCGGTGAGTTGGGCGATAATACCCTGAAACAGCGGAGGTTCGGCTGCCCTGACCAGGCTTATATGAGCGACGACAGCGAGAACAATCGCAGAGATTACGGCGATGCTTAAACCTGTACCACTTTTCCTACATGAGCGGCTTTGATGCTGATGCGTTTGATTAACCATTGATCAAACCCTCCTTTGTTTTTGATTCACCAGACTTCTGCAAAATAGGCATTTTTCGAGCCCTATCATGGTTCGATTCCGCTATCCATGAAGTCATTCTTTCTTTAATTTTAATGCAAGCAAGCTCCATCGGCGCGTTTTCAAACACAAATCTGATTTAGCTCTTGTCTGCAGAACGTTTGATTCACCGGTTGAATTAATTGCATGAATTGAGTCAGTCAGATTTTATCCAAATGATCCCTCAATCCCGCACGCGCAAAGCGGTGGGCTGCGGGCGAGAATCCGCTATTCGCTGACTAAAATGTAAATGCTTCCGACCGGGAGATCATCGAATATTCCTGCCGACGTATCAGTCGGACAAGCTCAAAACGGGTAAGTCGCTTTTGATTCTAAACTAATTTTCAAAGAGCGTTCCTGATTGGAACAGAAGCGAATTGGTATAAGGCGATAAAAAAGCGATTTCTATATCCGCCAGCTTTTTAGTCAACACATTATATATTAAAAAAATACTAAAAAGTCAAGCCGAAATTTCATATTGCGGGTAATGGTTCAGTTATTAGCAGCACAGCTTAGCCTTTCAAAGGTTCCGAACTTTTGAAAGGTTAAAAAGGTTAATTCTCTTCCCATAACTGAGGGGAAACAAAGTGCGATAAAACAGCGGTCTGGGCAATTTCGGTGGCTTAATGCTCTTGTTTGATTTCTCAGGGAATCTTTGGAAGATATTTGTTAAGGGGGTATGCGGATACGAAGCAGTTGCTTCATGAAAGTTTTCACAAACAAAAACCCGTCTCCGTTCACACTAATTGAGCATGCAAAGAGACGGGTGTCATTTATCAATATCAACAATCAGGAATTAGCGAAATCGTTGATTATCCTTTCCGGGCATTATTTCATAAGAACAAAATCTTGAATTTTGTCTCGATGAATAGACGGTTCGACAAATGCCGATTAGCGAGACATTTGATCCGAAAGCCGCTAGGAAATGAGCAAGGATGCAACGATACAAAAAACCATCGCAAAAATAGCGAACGATTCGATAATTCCCGGACCAGCAGCAGTTTTGCCAAACACCGATGGATTTTTTGAGGTGGCTTTGATCGCAGTTGCACACGCCTTTCCCTGCATAATGGCGCTCATCATAATGCCCAATCCACCGAACAAGCCCAGCGCAAAAATGCTGAATCCGATGCCGATCGAAAAATCCGGCGTACCGACTTTGCCGATCAACATGAACATCAGTACGATCCCGTAGATTGATTGCGAGGACGGGAAGGCGGACAGGGCGACGAGCTTTCCATGCACGCTCGGATCAACTTTCTCGTTCTCCATTGCACCGTGTGAAGCCTGTGCTGCAAATCCGCATCCGAGAGATGATCCTATTGCGGGCAAACCAACTGCCATTGCCGGTCCCATGTAACCAAGAATTTGTGACCACTCCATGAATGTACTCCTTGTAATCTTTACTAATATGGTAAGTACGGTTATTTTTTCTATTGCATAAGAAAAAAGTTAACGCGATAATTTCCGAAATGGATTGTATTTTTTACCACCGCCGTCGAGACACCAGTGATAGGACTCGATAAAATTTAACCTGAGTCCGTGGATGACGCCTCCCATGATATTCAAAACCAGGTTAATCACATGCCCGATGATCAGCACCAATCCGCCTAATATCAATCCGACGATGACACCACTTGAGTCGTAAATCATGCTAAAGAGCATATTGAATGTCTCAGCCATTTTGGCTCCTGCCATTGCCAATGCAAAAATTCGAAGAAAGGAAAGCATATCGGCGATGAGTTGGATCACTGTGTAGAGGGATGAGGCAAAGCCGGTAATCCTTCCGCCGAATGAAGCCCTGGTTTCGATGGCTGTACCCACTGCGACGAATAGTATGCCTCCGTATAACGGATACAGTTGTGCCGTTTTCTCCCACCCCGTCAACTCGACACCGAAGAGAATCTTGAATAAAGGGATCAAACCCACAAGTGCCGGAATCCACCCGAGCTGCGCGAATTTTTTATCGTGAATGACTTTATACAGATTAACCCAACTTAGATTAATAACGCCAACCCAGAGCGAAATAAACATTGCGTCGAGTAGTCCGCTTTTCGATGTGGTATCGCGGTACAAAGGCGCGAGCGTATAAATGAAACGACCGATGGTCGTCCCCGGATCGATTTTGACGGCAAAAAAACTGGCGGTCAATATACCGAATAAAATTGTAGAGAGGCTGATGGTAATCGAAAGCCTTCTGAAAAGCCGGAGACTATGTTTCTTGCCGCGTATCAAAGCAAGTGTCAATCCCAGCAGCATCAAGCCATAGCCGACATCGGCGATGATCATTCCGAAGAAAATCGAGAAGAACAGAAATACCGTTTTGCTGGGATCCAAATCGCGATACGCCGGTGTATCATAAATATAAATCAACGATTCTCCGATTTGTCCGGCGGTCGAATTTTCGTGCGTTGTAGGTGGCTGTTCCGCTTCGTCCGGTTCATCGAGATGCAGCACGAATCCGGCGTCATCGGAAAGCTTGTTCAGCTCCGCCTCCCTGGTTTCGGGAACCCAGCCTTGCAGATAAAACAACTCATCTTCGATAACGTGCTGCGTCATCGCTTTCTGATAATTGAACTGATTTTCGGTCGAGATCCAGGCTTTTTGGAGTTCTTTTTTAGTTGAAGCGAGGTTGTTGAGTTCCTGCTGAAGTTCCTTTGTCTCCCAATTCATTGTCTCTACTTCGCGGCGCAAATCATTCAGGCTCTTCGCGGGCAACGAGATTTCTTCTGCCTGGGGCAATTCCAGGGATTTCGAACCCATGGTACAAAAAAAGACTTTCTGATTGGTTCTGGAAATTTCATTCACGTCATAATCGGCAAGCGTTTCAGCCTGTGGATCGAAGCGCGTCTCCTGGATTTTGAAAAATTGAATATGGAATCCCTGTTCGCGAATGGATTCAATTTTCTGCGGATCGAATTCTCCCAGAGGTTCGAGCGTTTCGATCTGGTTTTGTATTTTGCGACGCTGTTCCTGGATTTCCTCCAACCGGCTCCGAATCTCAGCGACGCGAGCGATAACAGCTTGCGGCGCCAGGTTTCCGGACTTCCGTTTTCCTTCTGGTTCGGTTTGCGATAATATTTTCAGCGTGTTGATTATGGCAGATTTTTCCGCCTGTAGCTTATCGATGATTTCCGAGCTTTCGTCGGCTTTCAATTCGATAATGTCAACGACACCTATATCCTGCAAGGATGCGGTGATTTTTTCTGCATTCTGATGCAATCCAATCACCGTAGCCTTTTTCATTTTAGCTAGCATTCAGATTCACTCACCCTAAAAAGCGCATAAACAGATTCAGCTTTCATTGACTTGTTTTTTTGCGAGGCAATAATTCTCCCGGACTCCCGTTGTCGCCGGCAAAAATACCGCTACGCAGCAGTTGCAATTTTCTTTTTGGCGATTTTAGCGCGTCCAACCGCGTTTCGCTCTTCATCCCCGAGGTATATTTTGATCACGCGGATATTTTCTTCGCAGCGCGGGATCATCACCTTCTCGAATAAATTCACGCGCTGCGTTGTTTTCCGAAGTTCATTTTTCAATGCCTGCACCGTCTCAGCCAGCAGTCGGACTTGCTCGCGCAATTTCAACAAATCCTTCAATCGCTGAATGGCAAAATCAAACCACGGTGGCGTTGAAAAATAAGAATACGGCTTGATCTGAAAATCGATTGATTTGAAAATCTGGACTTTGACGCCGGCAATATTCACCGGATCGACGTGGATTTGTTGAACGGCAACCGCCTTCTCCCAATCCGCGACCTCGAAATCGGAGAACAACTCAATCCAGGCGGCTGTCGACAGTTTCAGCTTTTGATATTCTGAGAGTCTGTTCTCCCATTCCACATCAGCTTTGCGCACTTCGAGCTGCAACTGCTGCTTTTTCAATTGCAATGTAGGCAAATAGCGCTGGTATTTTTTCAATTCGCGCTGCTGACGTTGAAGCTCATTTTTTGTTAGTTTGGTCTTTTCTGCCATTCGAATGAAAATCAGTTTTAGAATATTATTTTGATAAAAACGCGCATGGTTGTGTCCGGGTAACCCTGTCATTTCGATGATATTTTTATCGCAATGACAGGGCGTTTCGGACCGACTTAAATTAGTGAAGACGTAAAATCACATTTTTTAACATGTTTTTCCGGTGCGTATCCCGGAAGCTGAATATCATGAAATTGAAGGCTGAATATTGATACTTTCAACCTTCACTTCCGCACCATTACAGGTAGCGTTCTCTTTCCCACTGTGTAACCTGCATTAAGAATTGCGCCCATTCTTCTGTTTTGGCACGAACAAAGTATTCGGTGATGTGGGAACCCAATGCACCGGTGAGGACGCTGCTATCCTCCAACGCTTTGACGGCTTCGTGCAGATTAGTTGGCAGCGTTGAGATATTCAATTCACTCAATTTTTTGTCATCAAAATCATAGACATTTTCTTCAACTGCTTTCGGCGGCTTCATTTTATTTCGGACGCCATCCAGTCCGGCAGAAAGCATTGCAGTGAATGCTAAATACGGATTGGCAGATGGATCGGGGCAGCGCAGTTCCAAACGTGTACCCACGGCGCGGCGGCTTTTTGTCACCTTTGGCACGCGAATCAAAGCCGAACGATTTACTCGTCCCCAGCAGATATAGACCGGGGCTTCAAAACCGGGAACCAGGCGCTTGTATGAATTAACCGTTGGGTCAACGATTGCAGCCAGTGCCTGAGCGTGTTTCAATTGCCCGGCTAAAAACTGGTATGCCACATCCGAAAGTCCGTAGGCATCGGTTTCGTTATGGAATGCATTTTTGCCGGCAGCATCAGAAAAACTCTGATGCACGTGCATGCCGCTGCCATTGATTCCAAAAATCGGTTTAGGCATAAACGTAACTCTCAAGTCCGTACCAGAAGCATGGGTTTTCAACGCATGTTTGAACGTAATCACTGAATCGGCAATTTTAACGGCATCATCATAGTGCAAATCGATTTCATGCTGTCCGGCGCTTACCTCGTGATGATAACTTTCACAGGTGATGTGCATTGCCTTTAGCGAGGAAATCGTGCTCTGACAAATCTTAACCGCCCGGCTTTGAATAGCTAAATCGAAATAGCCTTTATTGTCATGCGGGACCAGGTCTGGCTCCTGCGTTCGATCAAGCAGGAAAAATTCGATTTCCGGACCAACCAGGTAATGAAAGCCGAGATCTTTTGCCTTTTGCATGGCTTTCTTTAAAACGCCGCGCGGATCGCCAGGGAAAGGCTGCTCATCGGGCGTATAAATATCGCAAATAATTTGGGCTGCATTTCCGCTATCGAATGACCACGGCAACACTGAAAAGGTATCGATGTCAGGGATGAGTAGCATATCCGACTCGAAAATTCGGGTAAAGCCTTCAATCGATGACCCATCAAACCAAATACCGTGACGTATGGCATTTTCGAACTCATCAATTTTAATAGTGACCTTTTTGGACACTCCGGCAATATCGGTGAACAGGAGATACAAAAATTTAAGGTCCTGTTTTTTGATGGTTTCCCTGATCTTCTCAATTTTTGCTTCCATGAGTTGACTCCTTTAAAAAGTTAATTTCCATTCCTTATTCATTCTATCAAAATGATGAATAGTAAGTGCATTATATTACAAAACATTGCTTCGATGCGCATTCATCAACTTACCGAGCTTAATTTTCCAATGCTCGCTTCAACTCCTGTAATCCCTGGTTATAATCGGCTTTGAAATTTATGCCGCGCACCCTTCTCAAAATAATTGGCAAATCCACATCATCGATCATCAGCGGGATAATGCTTTTGCGAGCCACCATGGCACTGGTGTATTCGAGATTCACATGCTCCGAATTTTTCGCATTTTCTGACCAGATTAAAAGCATGAAATCACACTTCTCGATACCTTGATTGATTTCATTTAGCCATATACTGCCGGGATTAATTTGTTGGTCATCGATCCAGATCGTATTTCCGTTTGTTCCGATATCCTGAGTTAACCTGAGCGCAAATGCATTATCTATACTTGAATGGCTAATGAAAATAACTCGATGGTTATTCGGTCGGGATCGGAAGCCGGAAGTTGTTATTTTCGAATTCATTATACTTCCTCCCATTTTAAATTAGCACCTTCGCGCGCTCTAAGGATAAAGCGATATTTAATTATAGATTAGGAAAATCTCAATACATCATTCCTTCCCGTTTTTCGACCAATATTTTTCGCACAGGTCCGGATCAATACCTGTCTCACGCGGTTCAAAACATTCTCCGAGAATGCCCCAACACGTATCCAGCGCCTTTTTAAGCGGTATATTTATTTCCAGATTCATAATTCGATCTTCGAAGATACGCCCATATTTTAAAAATTTCTGATCGGCTTTGCTCATTTCGAATCCCATCGTCTGGGCTTCGAGCGTATCCCTGTATTTATCGTAAAGCTGAATCATGCCGTCCATGATTGCACGGTGATCTTCGCGAGTGTCTTTATTCACATTCTGTTTCAGCCGGGAAAGCGATCCAAACGGTTCGATTCGTCCATTGCGCAAATAGAACTGACCTTCTGTAATATAGCCGGTATTATCGGGAATCGGATGCGTCACATCATCGCCGGGCATGGTGGTCACCGCCAACACGGTTATTGATCCCGAATTTTCGATATCGACCGCTTTTTCATAACGCGCTGCCAATTGCGAATAGAGATCACCGGGGTATCCGCGGTTGGAGGGAATTTGCTCCATTGTGATTGCAATTTCCTTCAGGGCATCCGACCAATTCGTCATGTCGGTTAGCAACACCAGCACGTCTTTGCCTGAAACAGCAAATTTTTCCGCAACAGCCAGCGCGATATCCGGTGTCAGCAGACATTCGACTGTGGGATCATCGGCGGTGTGCACAAACATGATTGAACGGCTCATCGCACCGCTTTTTTCCAGCGTATCCCTGAAAAACAAGTAGTCATCAAAAGTCAATCCCATTCCGCCCAAAATAATAATATCGGATTGCGCCTGCATCGCGACGCGGGCGAGCAGCGGGTTATACGGTTCACCGGCAACCGAGAAAATCGGCAGCTTCTGCGATACAACCAACGAATTGAAAACATCAATCATCGGAATACCTGTGTGCACCATTCGTTTCGGAATTATCCGGCGCGCGGGATTGAAACTTGGTCCGCCAATCTGGATATCTTCGCCGGGCGGCATTGGTTTTTTATCGCGGGGTTCGCCGCCGCCGGTGAAAATGCGACCCAATAAATTTTCGGAAAAAGGAACTTCCAGATTGCGCCCTAAAAATTCAACTTCGTCGCCGGTGGAGATGCCTCGTGTGCCGTTGAAAACCTGTAGCGAAACTTCGTCTCCGGCTAGCTTAATCACCTGAGCCAGCGACGGATTAGCGCCTTTTACAAAGGCAAGTTCCCCATAGGCTACTCCTTCGGCTCTCAATGTGATTACATTTCCGGCAATATTTTCAACGCGCGTATATGTTTTTTTCATAGGTCCTTACTCTTGAATTGCTCTTGATAATATTCGAATGATTTCAAATACTGTGTCATTAGTTCAGTTGCGCTTCAAATTCGTCAAGCGATTTTTTATATTCTTTCGATTGAAATTTCTGGGTATTCCAACGCAAGAATTTCTCCTGAAAATTCAAAAGCTGATCGCGTGCCTCATCTTTATTTTCGAAATCAAACGCCTTGTCCAAAAACTTGATCATCACAATGAACACTTCTTTTTGTCGTTCAGCCGAACACGAAGCATCCACCGGATGAAAGGCGTTCTGCTGCAGGTAGACACGATCCAGGATTTCTGATTTTTGATACAGCGTGAATTCCTCGGTACTGATGCCCTCGCGACCAACAACCGTCATCATCTGGCTGATTTCATAGCCGCGCTGCAAAACGCTCCTGGCTTTACTCACAAATTGCGAAGAGATCGCGCCTTCTGCCTTGCTCCAGCTATCCAGCGGATCGATCGCCGGAAAACGACGGGCATCCGAGCGTTCACGGCTCAGCCCATGGAACGCCTTCACGACTTTCAGTGTGGATTGCGTAACCGGCTCATTGAAATTACCGCCTGCCGGTGATACCGTACCTCCGATAGTCAGTGATCCGATAGAGCCGTCATAGTTTCGCACGCGACCGGCGCGTTCATAGAATTCTGCAATTCGCGATTCAAGATATGCCGGGAACGCCTCTTCACCGGGA
The DNA here is from genome assembly GCA_016927835.1 of Candidatus Zhuqueibacterota bacterium. Lineage (GTDB taxonomy): Bacteria > Zhuqueibacterota > Zhuqueibacteria > Thermofontimicrobiales > Sulfurfontimicrobiaceae > Sulfurfontimicrobium. Next base: position 31,519 of record JAFGMA010000011.1, read on the forward strand.
ATTTCTTCCAGGCGTCCGGACATTTCGCGCAGCGCCTGAGCCCAGCGTGAGGTAGAATCCGCCAACAGTAACACGTCCAGCCCCATGCTGCGATAATATTCGCCAATGGACACCGCTGTGTAAACAGAGGCTTCCCTGGCAGCCACCGGCATGGATGATGTGTTGCAGATGATCACGGTGCGCTCGATCAGGGCTTTGCCAGTCCGCGGATCAGTCAGATGCGGAAATTCTCGTAAAATTTCAACCACCTCGCCGGCACGCTCGCCGCAGGCAGCAATGATGACAATATCGATTGCCGCATGGCGCGAGGTGATATGCTGCAAGACCGTTTTGCCCGCGCCAAATGGTCCCGGAATGCAGTATGTACCGCCTTTATTCACCGGGAAAAATGTATCGATGATGCGTTGACCGGTGATGAGCGGATCCGTTGGCGCAAGGCGTTCCTGGTACATTTTATTCGACACTTTCACGGGCCATACCTGAACCATTGTAATTTTATGTACATTTCCCGCTGAATCTTTGACTTTCGCGATCACTTCATCAACGGTATACTCGCCGGGTTCGATGGTCCATTCGACTGTATAATTGTCGCGCATCAAAAAGGGAACCTTGATTTGATGTGTGAATATCCCTTCCGGTGTCGTACCCAGGGTGGTTCCGCCGGTCACTTCATCGCCCACTTTGGCAACCGGTGTATAATCCCATTTCACAGATCGCGGTAGTCCGTCGAAATAAATCCCTCTCTTCAAAAAGAATCCGCTCTTTTCAGCCAGTTCCGGCAATGGATTTTGCAAGCCATCAAATATACTCGTCAATAGTCCGGGTCCCAATTCAACAGCGAGCAGCTCATGGGTGAATTCCACTTTGTCGTCAATTTTGAGACCACGCGTATCTTCGAAAACCTGCAAATCAGCAACATTGCCCCGAACGCGGATCACTTCTGATTTCAGCCGCATATCGCCCAACTTCGCATACCCAACTTCGTTCTGACGCACGTTGCCGGTGAATTCCACGGAAATCATATTACCATTAATTGCAACGATTTTTCCAGTGCCGCTATTCACCAATCGTACCTCCTAAAATTTTTTCTAATCTATCTTCACCTGTTTTTTTATCCAATCGACTCCAGCGCTCGCAGATAAGCAGCTTCAATGCATAACCCAGGACGACTTCATAGCTGAAATAGCAGTTTGCGGTCAATCCATCAATGAAGTCCCATCGAAATTTATCTAATGCCATTTCAACGGTCACGGGATTATCCTGCTCGAACAACTCCCGGATAGTCGATGCCCAATCATATTCGTGTGCCAATCCGAAATCGGGCAGCCGGCTGGCAGCCAGGATGTCCAGGATCAATTCATTTTCACTCACTTCAAACACGCTACTTGCGGATGCGCGATCTTGTGCCGCGGCAAATCGTTCCCTGCGAAGCACCGCACAGGCAGTCCACAATGTGAGTTCGTGCTTGATCCATCGGCGGATGAACGCATTTTTTGCGCGCATACCTTCATCAAAATAGCGCAGCCATAAGCTGTCAACCGGTATTGGCTTTTCGCCTTTTTGCGATAGCTGATACTGCTCCCATTCTTCAGCCACGTTCAATTCAGCACCCTCATCGATAAAGGCTTTCACATCTATATTTCCCAATGCGCGGAATGCCTGCCAATCTTCAGCTTTTGAACGCAAATTTTCAATATCGCGGATGGTTCGCAGAAATTGAAGCAGCTTGACATCGTCTGGAGTGAGTTCAACGACGACTTTTTCAAATAATGGTTGTACAGCGACGCTGCTGAATTCACCGAATTCGAGCGTTGGCAGGCTGCTAACCAGGTAATAATAGTTTGCTCCCATGGTTTCTACTCTCCGGCAAAGATCTGCTTATCGATGCGCTGCCCATAAGCAACCGAGAACAATTCGATCAAAGCCTCGTTCGAAAAATCATACACATACCCTTTCCCGGCAGGACCGATTTTGAAGCCGCCTTTGATTTTTGTGTCCTTCTCCACCTTGACGTCCGCCTGGATCATCTGGTGAGCCTTCTTTTGCAGTGCCTTTCCGAGCTTTTCAAACATTTCCGGACCAAGCAGAATTTTCAGCTCGCTTTTTTGAGTTTTCGCAAATTCGGTGCACATAGTCAATATCGCCTGCTCAACCGTTTTTTCATCTTTCATGACCTTCAACACAGTTTCATCCAGAGTTTTCGTCAGCATGGCATTGATTGTTTTATCTTTGAGATCTATCAGCGCGTCGCGGATTGCCTGTTGTATTTTTTGCTCATGTGCATCAAAACGCCGCTTGATCTCATCATCAGTGGCTTTGAGTTTTTCAATAGCCTTTGCCTGCGCATCATTCAAGATTTTTTGGGACTTTTCCTCGGCATCGTGAATGATCTTGGCTGCCTCATCGTTGGCTTCGCGAATTCGTTCCTGCAATTGCTCTATTATTTTGCTGACCTGTTCACTCATCAAAGTCTCCTTAGCGTTCTTTTTTGCATGAGTTTTTTTTATCTTTAAATCGATAATCTTGCATCGCTGGATTTTTCCGGTATTCAAAAGGGGGTTGAATGTCGGGTAATGTAAGCTTACCGCAATGCTCGGAAAATACAGATTATACGGATTAATTGCAAAATATGCAAGTGATTTATTTGAAAGAAATCGATCATCTTGTTCATGCCCTTCGAATTAATATTAAATGTCTACAAACGACCGAAAGATTGATTGGGTTTCCATTTTTTTTAAAACTTGCATGAATTTTTAATCGCGTTCCAGTCGGCGCCATACCCGAATCCGGTAATCCCTTGAAAATTCTGAAACCATCTAAAACTTACGTTTTGCAAATTCTTGATTTCTAATTTATCGCTTTCTATTTTGAACTGGTATTCAGTCCAGGATAAAAATATCAAAAATCAGATAAAACGCAACTTTCATAACGGTTATAACGGTTAACGTCTCAAAATTATGAAAATTAGCTCTATTAGATTTGAGTCTTATGAACCTTCCCGGCACGATGCACTGATAGGTGGCTCAGGAACAGAAATCATTGTCCCAAATTGATCTTTCCTCTTGTTTTTCAATTGAAAAAATCGTATGTTATGAAAACTGAAAGTTGCAAATGATGGATTTGGCGAATGCAATCCGATGAGTTTATGGCACTCTCTTCATCCTGTGAAGCGGAAATAACCGTCAAAGGCTCCCGATTCATCGGGCACGCCATGGCGGTCGAAACGCGGGAACAAGCGGAAGCCGCCATCGCCGATATCGCTAAATGCTATTACGACGCCTCTCACAATTGCTTTGCATATCGCATCGGGCACGCGAGTGATTTGGTTTTTCGGTATAGCGATGACGGCGAACCTGCCGGTACTGCCGGCGCTCCGATTCACAATGTCCTGGCGGGAAAGGGCATCAGTAATATCGCTGTCGTGATCACACGCTACTTTGGTGGTACAAAACTTGGAAAAGGCGGGCTGGTTCGCGCCTATGGCGAGTGCACCCGTCAAACGCTCATCGTGGCACGCGTTGAAAAAAAATATCATTATGCAAAGCTGCAGCTCAATTTCGACTATTCCCTGACCAGTGATGTCAGGCGAATTCTGTCGAAAATGGGGACAGTGGAGCTTGCTTCCGATTATGGCGCCGCGGTCGAATTAATCATTCAAGTGCGCAAAAGCTATCGCGATTCACTTATTGAGCAACTGATTGATGCCACCGCGGCAAAGATCACTATCAAATCATAACACGGGGATTGTCAAGTAATCCTCTCGAAATCAGATTTTTCTATTTCGTACAGGAACCAAAACAAGCATTTTCGTGCTGAAAGGCTTGGATCCTGGTCATAACTTTTTTAATGATCAACGAAAATCAAGAAGAATCCAATATCACCATTACCTGAAAATGCGAATTGCTCTGATTCTCATATCGCTTGCGCTCTCTGCTTTATTTTCCGGATCAGAAACTGCTCTCATCACCGCCAGCAGGCATCGGCTGGAAAATTTGATCAGAGAAAAAGTGAAAGCCGCTCAACTCGCCTTTGATTTTGTGAACGATCCTGAAAAATCGATCATCACCACACTGGTGGGCAACAATATTAGTGTCGTGTTGTGCTCATCGCTCTCAGCTATTTATCTGGAGAAATATTTCACCGAACACATCATTGTGATTTTGTCCTCAGCCTTTCTGCTTATTTTCGGGGAAATTCTACCTAAATCTATCTTTCGCGAACGTGCAAACCAATTGGTTATACCGCTTTCGTATACGATGCGTTTTTTTTACCTTTTGCTGCTTCCGATAATTAAAACCTTTGAGGGCGCTTCACGCTTGCTTTCCAGGCTACTGAAAACGGAAAGCTCGCAAGAAACCGTATTCATCAGCCGACGCATTATGGCACGCTTTGTCAGGGAGGGCTCAGAAAAAGGCGCTATTGAAGAAGAAAAAGGCGACATGCTCCTTAAATCGATTTGCGTCGGTCGCCGCCAGGTAAGGCGTATTATGCAACCACGCACCGAAATTATAGGTGTAGATAAGCAAACGCCAATTCAGCAGGTGCTAGAAATATTCGAATCGAGTGGGCTTTCCCAACTTGTTATTTATGAAAGCGATATCGATCATATCATCGGAAAAATACATATCAAGGATCTGTTCGATTTGCCGGAATCCATCGACCAAATCATCAGGGATATTTTGATCGTTCCCGAAACCAAATCGGCAATTGAGATGATGACTGAATTTAAAGCCAGCAAAAACAATGTCGCCATTGTGATCGATGAACACGGCAGTACCTCTGGCATTATAACCCTCGAAGATATTATCGAGGAGCTTTTTGGTGAAATCGATGATGAGCATGATCCCGAGCGACGGCTCTACAGACGTCTTAATGCTCACAACTTGCTCGTAAGCGGAAGACTGGAAATATCTTACGCGAACGATCAATTGGAGCTGGGATTGCCCGAAGGCGATTACGATACGATCGGCGGAATGATTGCCCATGAGCTGGGTCGTATTCCACAAGAGGAAGAAACCATCATCATCAAACCATGGAAATTAACTATTAAAAAAGCCGATAAGCGGCGCGTCCGATGGGTGAAAATGACGCGAGTTTAAACGCAGCCAAACACCGCAGTTTCCGCAATATTAATCGCGCTTGACGACAGGTATAAATACCAGGCACTCTCGACGAGAGCAATTCCGTATCAGCTTTCGGAGGTGGGATAAAATACGTTACCCATTTAAATGTCTATAGAGGGTATTCATCAATATTATAATTAAGCAAAATGTCCAGGTTATTTTATCCCACCTCCTTAATTAATTTAAAGTTATATCACTATGATATAACATGATTACCAATGCCGGACACTCTTTAATATGAAAAATCTTGCTTACCTCACAGCCTTCGTTATCGGTTTGCTGCTGCTCGCTTGCAGCGGTCGGCAGTCATTGCCAGTGGATCGCTACTACGATTATGACCGGAATTTCCCGCTGGAAGATTCTGTGCGGGTTGAGGTTGAAACCGATCAATCCACCATGTATTCGGTCAGCTATCGCAGTGTCCACGAGTCGATCGTAGCCGGCTTGTTGACGATTCCCAAAAAGAGCAAACAGCCGCTGCCGGTAATAATCTTTTTGCATGGGATCGGCGATCATAAACAGAAAGATTATATGGAAGCTGGTCATAAATTCATGGTGGATAGCGGCTATGCCGTTCTGCGCATCGATATCGCCAATCATGGCGATCGGAAAATTCATAAATACAAGTACGATATGGTGACAGGGTATCGCTATTGGACAAGAGACATCGTCGCCCAAACCGTATTCGATCTGCGGCGGGGGATCGATTTTCTCGAAACACGTCCGGAAATCGATTCCAGCCGTATCGGATTCTATGGCATCAGCCTGGGCGGAATTATCGGAACCGTCTTTTGCGCGGTGGATGAGCGTGTTAAAGTTCCGGTGATTACGCTTGCCGGAGGTGGATTGCATCTGGCGTTCAAATTCAAGGCTTTTGCCGAAGAAACGCAGGTGTATTTGAGCATCATCGATCCCATTAATTTCGTGGATAAAATTGCGCCGCGCCCGTTGTTGATGCTCAATGCCGATAAAGACGAGGTGGTTCCGCCCATAACCAGCAAAATGATGTACAATAAAGCCGGCGAACCGAAACATATCGTGTGGTACCCGACGAAACATCGACGGATTCCCATTGACCAGGCATTCCCGGAAGGCATCCGATGGTTTAATAAATACCTGTAAGCCAAGATTACACGTGAGTAGTCTTCCTTCATGATGTTTGAAATCCTGGTTTGTCGCAGAAATGATATGATGATCATTTTCAATTTTCGCGTGAAGCCGCATCATCAACCACACGGCTATTCCAAATAAATGGTGCAGCATGAAAAAACTCCTTATCATAACCACCGGCGGCACCATCGCCATGAAATGGGATCCTTTTACCGATGCGATTTTGTCCGCAAAAAGCGGCAAGGAATTGCTGGACTCGGTTCCCCAAATCAAACAAATTGCCCGCCTCGAACTGATCGAATTTTCCAATATCGACAGCACCGAAATGACACCCCTGATGATGTTTGAATTGGCACAATTGGTCAGGAAACACATTGTGCGCCCGGATATTCAGGGCATCATCATCACCCATGGCACGGACACCCTCGAAGAGACGGCGTACATGCTCGATCTACTCGTCGATTCATCCAAGCCCGTGGTCTGCACCGCAGCTATGCGCAGCTTCAATGAACTCGGTACCGATGGTCCGCGAAATCTGTTGGCGGCAACGCGGGTCGCCGGTTCCCGCACATGCTGCAAACTGGGCACGCTGGTGGTTTTGAATGATGAAATTCACGCGGGTCGTGAAGTCCGAAAAACCTATACCAGCAATGTTGCCACCTTCGAATCGCTGGGTTATGGTCCGCTGGGCATCGTTGATGAAGATCGGGTGCTTATCTTCAGAAAATCTCTGAATCGGGAAACGATCGCCGCACAGCATATCGAGGAGCAGGTTCTGTTGATCAAAATGACTGCCGGCGATGACGGTTGCCTGGTGGATTATGCGCTCAAGCACCGGGTAAAAGGACTGGTGATCGAAGGGCTCGGACGCGGCAACATTCCGTCTCGAACGGCAGCAAAAGTGATTGAGGCGCTTCAATTAAAAATACCCGTCGTGCTGACGTCGCGTTGTTTCAAGGGGCGGGTGCTGGGCGTTTATGGCGGCGAAGGCGGGGGCAAACATTTGCGAGAGGCAGGAATTATTTTCGGCGGCGATTTATCGGGCACAAAAGCCCGCATCAAGTTGATGGTTGCACTCGGTAACACCCGCGATATTGCCGAAATCAGGCAGTTGTTCGAACAGCAATATTATTGATGCTGACACCTGTTTCCCGGCGCTGTTCGTGTACCGAAAAGGGTGATTGATTTTTATCTCCTCAAGTTTCACACATCTTGCAATGGCTTGAGACGTATAAAAACAATATTTGATAAGCTTCTAACTATTTTTTAAACTATCGCTTAAAACAAAATTCAAAAATAGACAAAAGTGAACTGCTATTATTAAAACAAACAAAATCGTCCTGAAAAAATAATTTGAAAAGGCAGTTTAAGTTACACGGTTTAGCTATTAAGGAGGTGGGATTAAATAACTTGGACATTCTGCTTAAAAATAATATTGATAAATAGCAACTTAAGAAATTTTACTGGGTAATTTATTTTATCCCACCTCCTAAATTTAACGCAGAGGCGCCGAGGACGCTGAGAACCGCAGAGAAACGATTTCAATTTTTCTTATTCCTCTGTGAACTCGGCGGTCTCTGCGTTTCAAGAAGCTTTTAAAGATACTCTCATTTGAATAACCTTATTTTATGCTCAAAATGGAAAGTGTTCTTATACTTTAATTTTATTCATATTAAGGTTAATCATCAAAATTTTGTTTTATTGTTTTTTAATCGGTTAACAACTGCGAAACTTGAGTTATCTCTATTTTCACGTCATCACTATACTCATTTGGGAATAAAATGTAACTGTCGTGTCATTCTAGAGGAATCTTTTTTCTTATCTGATAATATACGAATTTTTAATCCGTTACATCTCATTAAAAAGATATTTCCGGAATAGCAAACCGCCAGGATGATTTACCTAAAAAAAACAAAATCATAATTAGTGACTATCGCTGACTTGAAAAACCACATACTTCATCCGGAGGGAGCATGAAAAAGGTTATCATTCGAATCGGTCTCATTGTGTTAATTCTGGCTTTAATCGCCTGGTTCGGCGGTCGCTGGATACTGTCATTTTCCACCGCCACCTACAGCGGCAAAATCGAGCTTGATGGAATCCGGCAACCGGTGGAAATCACCTTCGACAGCAAGGGGATCCCTCAAATCTGGGCAGAATCCGATAGCGATATGTACTTTGCACTCGGCTGGCTGCACGCATCAGAGCGCTTGTTCCAGATGGAGCTTGTGCGCCGGCTGGCTGGCGGCGAATTATCCGAGATTTTCGGTGCCGACCTGTTTCAAATGGATTTTCAGCACCGCAGAATCGGATTCGCGCGCAAGGCAAAGGCTGATCTGGCATCGCTGGAAAATCCATCCCTGGAGCGTCTTCAACGGTATTGCGATGGCGTTAACGCATGGATTTCGTACAAAAGCATCCTGCCACCGGAATTCATCATTCTGGGGATCACGCCGCGTTCATGGAAACCCCTCGATTGTCTCAGCATCGCCATTTATCAAACCTGGTTCGCTCATGCATTGATGGATCATGATTTGAGTTATCAAAAATTGATGAACGCGTATGGGGATGAATTGATACCATTCTTGAATGAGGTTAAAAAATGGTCGCCTCCCACCGTTCATAATCATCCGCTGAGCTATTTATTTCAAAACAATCGATTCCCGCTTCAAATGAGCGAGGCGTCGAATTCGTGGGTAGTTGCGCCATCGAAGTCAACTGCAGGCGCCGCCCTTCACGCCTCTGATCCGCATTTGCCTATTAATATGATACCCTGTTTCTGGTACATTGTCGGACTCCATTCGAACGAAGGCACAGATGTGCTGGGAGTAACCATTGCTGGCGTGCCATTCGTTGCAATGGGACATAACGGGAAGATCGCCTACGCGTTTACGGTTGCGGCGCTGGACATAATCGATTATTATCGTGAACAGCGACATCCGGATGATTCGTTGCAGGTGCTGACGCCAAACGGTTACCAGAAAATGACTATTATTACTGAAAACATCCGCGTAAAAGGCGAGGAGCAATCCAGAAATGCCTCTTTCATGATCAGCCCTCGGGGAATCGTGCTCGAAGCCGATTCAAGTTCCGTGCTTTCGCTGAAATGGGCAGGCATCGATTTTGCCGGTGGCTCGCTTTTTTCGTCGGCGTTCTCGTTGCACAATGCCGATAATTTTGATGATTTCCGGCGCGCAGTAACCGGACTGGGTGCGCTGAATGTCAATTGGACTTATAGCGATATAAACGGCAATATCGGGTATCAATTGGGCGCTCCCATCCCGATTCGTGAGTACGAGAATACATTTATGCAATTGCCGGGTGAAGATGCGAAGCATGACTGGAAAGGATATCTTGAACTTGAGCAGACACCTCACGCCTTTAATCCGAAAGAAGGCTGGCTGGCGACATGCAATAACCAGATCGTCTCAGAGAGCAGGCATTCGGCGTTGCCCGGCTTCTATGACCCGTACCGTATCATTCGAGCGAAGATGCACCTGACCCAAAAACAGCAACATGCTCCGCATGATTTTAATCGAATGCAGCTCGATCAAATATCAGCGATCGCATTGCGTTGGAAGGAATTGATGGCTGACGGAGCAGCCAAACTCGGCGAAGTCGATCTGGAACAGCGCATTCGGCACTGGAACGGAAAAATGTCTGTCGAGGAATACCTGCCCGGACTATTCACATTCTGGGGCGAATTTTTCAATCAACAGCTTTTCGAGGACAACCTGGGTGCCGACTGGGGCGCCGGCAGAACCGCGACCGACATAATCCTCGATCATGATATCCCCGCGATCATCGATGATTTAACCACAGCAGATTACGAGGAAAATCTGGCGGATATTTCAGCGAATGCGTTGAAGCTCGCGCTTGTAAAATATGGCACTCAAGTCTACGGTGATGTATGCCAACTCAAATTTTCACATTTGCTGTCACAAGCAAAAGTACTCGATTACTGGCTTAATCTGAATCGCGGTCCCTTCCCCGTCGGCGGCGATAATGGGGCACTGAATGCGAATTGGCGCGTTTACGACTCTGATAAGAACCGGTTCGATTGCATTGTCGGACCGAGTATGCGCTTTATAATGGACTGGTCAGACGTCGACGGATTCACAATTAACACTGCGCTCGGGCAATCCGGGAATCCTTTCAGCCCCCATTATGATGACTTCCTCGAAATGTGGCGCAGCGGCGAACGCTGGATTGTGCCCTTTTCAAAGGAAAAGGTGTATCGACGAAAAGCGAATTTGCTGGTACTGACTCCCCTGGCAAATTGAATTTCGTTCCGATAAATTGCAGTTGTTTCTGGTGAGATTCTCCCCAACGAGGCGAATTTCCCCAGTGTTCTTTCGCAGGGGCTGCTTATATTTACGTCACGTCTCCCCTCAATCCCGGATTTAAATTTTATTATTTCATTGATTTCATTAGATTTAATGCGTAGCGATCATTCCGGCTTTCGCAAGGGGAATGGCAAATGCAAAATTGAAAAAAATGGTATGCAGATTGCCCTTCACTTGAAACGACCAGCAATCCTCTGGCTCGTTTTCCGTCGGCTTTTATGCATCACCCTGGTGAAGAAGGGCAGGAGACCAGCGTATTGGGATGGCAAGCGGGTATCATGAAGAAAATCATAAAAGGCGCACTCGCTTAAATACAAGACCAGAACGAATTTTCATAAAATATGGACAGGGAAAAGCATCTTAGATGTGTCCTCTCGATCGCGGAGGCGAGGGGGCGCCCTGTCCCTTATTTATTTCAAATCGAAATATTTAAAAGGTGAGGTTAATTCATGTCTGCCAAATCTCACGAATTAGGGCTTTGTATAACATGTATTCATTTACACACCTGCACCTCAAAAAGAAATATTTCAGAACCGATACTATTTTGTGAGCAATTTGAATACGATCAGCATATCGTTCCGGAATCATCGGCGGATGATTCTTCATTGGCACGTATCGCTCCGGAAGAAATCGTTACCGAAACCAGACCGGATGAGCAATTCAAAGGATTATGTGTTAATTGCAGCAACCGAAACCATTGCAAAATTCCAAAGCCCCCTGGCGGTGTATGGCACTGCGCGCAGTATGAATAGGTTTCAGAATTAACTCGACACGGCGAACAGGGGTATATAATTAACTGTGACCCGGATTGAGCGGATCAATGTTCAAGGTAAATGAGCCTTAGCGAATAAATTTTGATCGAGTTCTGGTTTGCTAGGGATTTTGCCCAATTGATGAAGAACCACTTCCTGAACATCGGGCGCTGAAAGAGCAATATCGATTGCAACCACCAAACCGGGAATCCTGAACCTGAAACCGTTCAGTTCAGGTCATAATAACTTTATGGTGAGCATGGTCGAACCACGATAAATCTCTAAAAGCAAAAATTTTAGAATCAGGTTGTATCTTTCATTTTTGATATCGGAGAGGAGCTATGGAATCAGAAAGCATCTCGAGGATAATCGGCAAACACGACCGTAAACGGCGTGAACTCATCTCTATCCTCGAAGAAATTCAAAGCAAATATGGTTACCTTCCAATTGAAGCGCTGAAAGAAGTTTCCCGCGCGACACAATGTTCATTGGTCGACATTTACGGAATTGCAACGTTTTATAAGTCTTTCAGCCTTTCTCCACGAGGAAAACATCTGGTTTCTGTTTGCATGGGAACCGCCTGCCACGTCAGAAATGCAGCCGCTATCTCTGAAGAATTTCAGCGCAAATTGGGCATCAAACCCAGGCAAACGACATCGGACAAGGAATTCACGCTTGAAATGGTGAATTGTCTGGGTGCATGTGCCCTGGGACCGATCGTCGTCGTGGATGGCAAGTATCATTCTAATGTGAAAAAAACAATGGTCGATGACATCCTCGAACACGCCCGAAACGGAATGGCGGAGCAGGAAATAAGATCAGACCAGCGCGTTTTCCCGGTCGAACTCAGTTGTCCACATTGCAATCACAGCTTGATGGATCCTTCATATCTTATCGATGGTCACCCATCCATCCGGATGACCATGTCTTTCGGACGCAAACACGGTTGGATCAGGCTTTCCAGCCTCTATGGAAGCTATACCATTGCATCCGAGCATGAAATCCCGATCGACACTATCGTTAATTGCTTCTGCCCACATTGCCATGCAGAACTGATTGGCGCGACAAGCTGCCCAGAGTGTGGCGCATTGATGATACCGATGATCGTTCACAAAGGCGGAATGATTCAAATCTGCTCGCGCCGGGGATGCAAAAACCACATGCTGGATTTGGATGGCGTGAATTTTTAGCCCATGAATTTTTCAAACAAAAAAAACATCTAGCAAGCGATTCGGTGATGCCCGAACAGGGGCGAGTGTTGAACAACACCAATCGCAGTTTTTTGTTTATTTGTTTACCATGGATTGCAAACCGACATCGAAAGCCAACGCGCGAGCTACCATTTCTTGCGCTTTTGCGTTTGCCCAAAGTATGCGTGATTATGCTTCCATTTCAGCATACAAATCATTAAATACTTATATATTTTCGCAAGCCGACCGGAGTTTCTCAACGCTCTTTCAATCGGCACTTTGTATAATTGCTAATGATTTATATCAGAATTTCCATCTGACATTTCCTATCAAATTTAAAGGACAGGTTAATGAAAAGGCTTCAATCTATCGAAGATTTCAAGGCATTGCAAGGTCGCCTGATCGCCAGTTACGATTCCGCACACCCAACCATTATTATCCCGGCTGGCACATGCGGACAAGCCAGCGGCGCCAATGATCTGATCCGAATCACCAAGCGCGAGCTGTTGGAGAAAGCACTAACGGATCGTATCCACCTGCGTATTACCGGATGTCACGGATTTTGCCAGGCGGAACCCTCGGTGCTGATTGAACCGGGAAGAATTTTTTATCCGAAGCTTGATATTGAGAGTATGAGGCAAGTCGTGGCTGCCGTTGCCAATAATGCGATCCGCGATGACTTGCTCTATACTTCGGAAGAAACCGGTGAACGCATCGCGAAACAGGACGATATTCCGTTCTTTAAACATCAGGTGCGGTCGATCCTCTCACGCAATGAGAAACTCGATCCGATTCGAATTTTCAATTACATGACCAGCGGCGGGTATTCGGCAATGACGCGCGTTTTCGAAAGCCGTGATCCCCGTTGGGTAATCGAAGAGGTGAAAGCTTCCGGACTCCGGGGTCGCGGTGGCGCAGGCTTTCCCACCGGGCTGAAATGGGAGATGCTGGCACAGCAGCCCAGCGGAAAAGGCAAATTTTTAGTATGCAACGCCGATGAAGGCGATCCGGGCGCGTATATGGATCGCAGCCTGCTGGAAGGCAATCCTCACAGCATCATTGAGGGGATGATCATCGGTGCGTATGGCACTGGCGCCACCGACGGGGTCATTTATGTGCGCAATGAATATCCGCTGGCAATCAAGCACCTGGTAATTGCCCTGCGACAGGCGCGCGAACTCGGTTTGCTGGGAGAAAATATTTTCAGCACCAGTTTCTCATTTGACATCAAATTAGTGCGCGGCGCCGGCGCATTTGTCTGCGGCGAAGAAACCGCGCTAATTCGATCAATTGAAGGCAAAATGGGTGAACCACGCCAACGTCCGCCGTTTCCCATTGAAAGGGGAATAAACGGTCAGCCGACAGCGATTAATAATGTCGAAACATGGGCAAATATTCCCATTATTTTCGAAAAAAGCGCCGCGAAGTTCGCCAAAATCGGAACAGAAAATAATACTGGGACCAAAATTTTCAGCCTCGTGGGCAAAATCAAAAACACCGGACTCGTCGAAGTGCCAATGGGGATGACTATCGATAAAATTATCAATGAGATCGGCGGCGGACCTGTCGGCGACGCCAAAATTAAAGCAGTCCAAACCGGCGGACCTTCCGGCGGCTGTATTCCAACTGCCATGTTCCACTTGCCAATCGACTATGATCATCTACGCGAGGCAGGTTCAATTATGGGTTCAGGCGGTATGATCGTGATGGACGAAAATACCTGCATGGTTGATGTGGCAAAATATTTCATGCATTTCTTGATGGATGAATCTTGCGGAAAGTGCTTTACCTGCCGCAAAGGTATCCAGCGTATGCATGAAATTCTGGAAGATGTAAGCAATGGGAAGAATTCGCTTTCCAGGCTGAATCTCCTCGAAGAACTTGCAAATGTTGTCAAAGATACCTCAATGTGCGGTCTGGGGCAATCTGCACCCAATCCGGTCCTGAGCACATTGAAATATTTTCGGAAAGAATACGAACGGCATATTTTTAATAAACGCTGCGATGCGTTCGTCTGCAAAAATATCGTGGGAGCGCCCTGTCAGTCGGCGTGTCCCCTGGGCACCGAAGCATGGCGCTACATTGCCCACATCGCACAGGGAGAGTATGAACAAGCCTATATCGCCATCAGGGAGTTCAATCCGTTTCCGTCAGTGTGTGCGCGGCTCTGCAACAGTCCCTGCGAAAGCAAATGCAAGAGCGGAACGCTTGGGGGCAATCCGATTGCAATCCGCGCTCTAAAACGCTTCATCACCGATCAGATCGATCCGTCAATTTATAAACCGATTCCGATTAATGGCGCTGATAAGCCAGCCCCTGAGGTGGCGATCATTGGCTCGGGACCGGCTGGTCTTACCGCCGCACATTACCTGTCACTCGCCGGATATCGATCCACTGTATTTGAGGCAAGTGCCAGTCCCGGGGGAATGCTCGTCGCCTGTATCCCGGAATATCGCATGCCACGGAATGTACTCCAGAAAGAGATTGAAGCTATCACCAGCGATAAAAATGTTTCCGTTAAATGCAACCAAATGCTGGGACGAGAATTCAGCCTGGATGAGTTATTTGACCGCGGATATCAGGCTGTTTTTCTGGCGATGGGCGCACATAAAAGCCGGCGACTGAATATTGAGGGCGAAAACTTGCTTGGCGTATTTCCGGCAATAGAGTTCCTGAAACAATATAATTTAAATGGAAAAAGCCTGGCGAAAGGTAACGTCGGTGTTGTCGGCGGCGGTGATTCTGCCATCGACGCCGCGCGCGTTGCATTGCGCCAGGAAGGCGTTGAAAGTGTCACCATTTTATACCGAAGAACCCAAAAAGAGATGCCCGCGCTGCCACACGAGGTGGCTGAGGCGATTCACGAGGGGGTGACACTGCAAGTATTGACTTCGCCAGTTAAAATTCTCTCTAAAAAAGGAAAGCTCATCGGCGTACAATGCATCCGTAACCGCCTGGGGAAAATCGATGCCAGCGGACGCCGAAATCCGGAGCCCATTCCGGAAAGCGAACACGAAATTCACCTGGATACGCTGATTGTAACCATCGGAGATGTACCGGAGGTGGATTATATCTCCTCAATGGGCATCGAGGTGGATCAATGGGGGACCTTGTGCGTTGATGAAGACACGCTTTGCACCAATCGATCCGGAGTATTCGCCGGCGGAGATGTGGTAACCGGTCCGAATACCATCGTAGAAGCCATTGCAGCCGGCAAAAAAGCCGCGGTGATGATCGACCGCTTTTTGCGGAATCAGGATTTGAAACAACCGGCGGAGATCAGGCTGCCTCAGAAATATGTGAAGGCTGTCGAGGTGGATGATGCAGAACTTGAAACTGGAAATCGAGTCATGCCTCCCACCCTGCCGTTGGATGTCCGGCAAAGAAGTTTCAGCGAAGTAGAGCAGACATTGTCTGTCGAAGAAGCCACACGCGAAGCCAGACGGTGTCTTCGATGTGATCTGGACTTTGCGCAGCCTGATGCATAAATCCTGAAATTAAGATAAGGAGAATCGAATGATAACTTTGAAAATAAACGGATTGGAAGTCACGGTCGAAAAAGGCACCACCCTGCTTGAGGCTGCTACCTTTTTAGGCTTTCCGATTCCAACGCTGTGCCATCATGAGGGTCTTTCGCCTTACGGCGCCTGCCGACTCTGCGTTGTCGAAATCGGTACCGGCTCGAAAACAAAACTCGTTAGCTCATGCACATATCCTGCGATGAACGGGCTGGTGGTCCGAACAGCTTCTGCACGCGTGATACAAGTCCGAAAAATGATTTTGGAATTGTTATTGGCATCCTGCCCTCAATCAAAAGTCATCCAGGATCTGGCTTCGGCGCATGAGGTCCGCCAGCAGCGCTTCCGACAGGAATATGAAGATTGTATTTTGTGCGGATTGTGCGTGCGTATGTGCGAGGAGCAGATGATGGCAAAAGCCATTGGTTTTCGAGGACGCGGCGAACACCGCAGCATCGGTACACCTTTCGACATACGCTCGGAGGAATGTCGTCTCTGCGGCGGATGCATGTATATTTGTCCCGCGTGTACACTCAGATGTACGTATGCCGAACCTGAAAAGGCAATTTGTGGCGCATGTGCCAATATTAGTCCGCCATGCCTGGAAAAAGAAAAATTCAACGACATGATGTGCTACATGTCGCCTTGCGTTGCCTGTGAAATCACTAGCGAATAACCGTAGATTTCTGGAAAATAATGGGAAAATGTCATTTTGAATGGATGAAGCCAGCACATTGTTTAAAGAATTTCCCCCCCGGCAGCTCGCGCAATACATCGCTCCGAAACATTCGAAATGATAATTGTTTGCTTATTTTACAGAAAGCTATGAATGATTGATAATAAGGAGGAGTAACCCATGTCTCATTCACTTTCGAGAATAAATTCGACAGCAGCAACTTTGACAAAAAACAGAACCGAAGAATCAATCGTTCCGATTTCCGGGATGTGCGTCACCTGCGTGGATGGCTGCATTGGTATGTGCGAGATCGGCAAATCAGCTTATCGGGGTCATGAGGTCATTTATCCCCAACCATTCGGAGTTATCACCACTGCCGCAGAAAAAACATACCCGGTTGATTATTCTCACTTCAATATTATGGGGACCGCAGCCGGAGCGTACGGGATCGAGGCGGATAGCGATAAGGCAATTTTTCCGGCGGTCAATCTTGAAGTGGCGTTTGGACATGATAAAGCGCTTAAATTCCGCTATCCCTGGCTGATTGCCGGCATCGGATCCACCAATATTGCGAAAAACAACTGGGAAGGTCTGGCAATCGGATCGGCAATCGCTGGCACCGGATTGACAATCGGTGAAAATGTAGTTGGCATGGATCCCGAATCAAAATTCGCGAACGGACGGGCGGTGGATACAGTAGACCTGAAGAACCGCATTCAACTCTACAAAGATCACCAGAGAAATGGCTACGGTGCGATCATCGTTCAGGCGAATGTCGAAGACACCCGTCTGGGCACCCAGGAATATGTCATCGAAAAGTTAGGCGTCGAGTGTGTCGAATTAAAATGGGGACAGGGCGCCAAAGATATCGGCGGTGAGGTCAAGATTCGGGATTTGAAAAAAGCCCAGATGCTCTACAAACGCGGTTATATCGTCCTTCCCAATCCCACAGATCCGAACGTTATCCGGTCATTTGAGCATGGCGCCTTCAAGGAGTTCGAACGCCATTCTCGAATCGGAATGGTCTCAGAGGAAGCATTTGCCAAACGCGTTGAAGAGCTGCGGAAAATTGGTGCTAAATACATTTTCCTCAAAACCGGGGCATATCGACCGGTGGATCTGGCGCGTGCGGTGATGTTTGCATCGAAATACAAACTGGATTTGCTAACCGTAGATGCTGCTGGTGGCGGAACTGGTATGAGCCCCTGGCGCATGATGAACGAGTGGGGAATCCCACCGGTTGAGCTCCATTCGCTGCTGTACAAGTACGCTAAAAAACTGGCAGATAAAGGGATCGATTTACCGGCGCTGGCGGTTGCCGGCGGTTTTACTTTTGAAGATCAGATTTTTAAAGGGTTGGCGATGGGAGCGCCGTTCGTCAAACTCGTTGCCATGGCACGCGGACCGATTGCTGCCGCAATGGTGGGCAAAACTATCGGGCGCAGTATCGATGAGAATCAATTGCCGGTGTATGTAGAACGTTTCGGCAATTCAAGGGATGAGATTTTTATCACTGCCACACAATTGCGCAACGAATTGGGCACGGCTGAATTCGATAAAATACCCGCCGGCGCAATCGGGCTTTATACCTATTATGAACGACTCGCCCAGGGGCTTCGCCAGTTGATGTGCGGCAGCAGAAAATTCACGATGGACCATGTATCGCGAAATGATTTGTGTGCCCTCACGAAAGATGCTGCCGAAATAAGCGGAATTCCCTATGTGATGGATTTGGATGCAGAAAAAGCTGAGGAAATTTTAAACAGCTAGCAGCGATGTTTATATCCGAGGTAATCATAACTTGTTATTGTTGCCAATCGCGGCTTGGGAAAAAGAGACGCCCGGCAAATCGCGGGTATCACGCACCCCTGCCTTTCAATCATCCGGCTTATTGTTAGCCCGGAATCGAGAGGATCAGTTATCGTGCGCGGGTGACCAGTACCTTCCCGTTCATATTTGCAAACACGGCAGCATTCCCATCGACAGCAGGGGAAGCGAAAATATAGCCATCACCTGCTTTAAACGACCAGCTTTTTCGAACTTGTTTCAAATCGAGCGCAGTGATAATTCCGCCGACGGAACCGATAAGCGCCTTATCATTCCAGATAACAGGCGATGAGTCGAAGATCGGATCCTCTCGATTGATTTGAATTGCCCATTTTGTGAGACCCGAATTAGCATCCAGGGCGAACAGGTGACCCGACAGCGATCCGAGGATGATGCAGTTCTCGTACCACGCAGGACTGGAGTATCCCGGCAACTGGTCATCCTGTTTCGCATGGCGCCAGCGATTAGCGCCCGTTGCCAGATCAAAACAATGCACCACATGATCGTGCGACGCTACAAATACGCATCCGTTCTTGATTAACGGATTGGATGTTGCCGCCGGAAAATACCGATTATCCGTGATTTTTACCTTCCATATCAGCGCACCGTCACTTGCACTCACTGCATAAAAATACCGATCCCACGAACCGAAGACAACTTTTTCAGCCTCATACGCTGGTTTGCATTTGATCAAACCTTGTGTCGGGAAACGCCAGAGAATCTCGCCGGTTTTCGTATCCAGCGCATACAGGCAGCTATCGCCTGAACCAAAATAAAGGCTGCCATTTCCCACCTCAGGTGATGAAAAAATCGCTTCCCCGGCTTGCCGCGACCATTGAATCCGTCCGTCATTTTTATCAAACGCCAGACACTTCCCACCAGTGGTAGTGATAAATACCGCCCCGCCTGAAAGCGCCGGACTGGTTACGACGGCATCACCAACGTTGATCCGCCACAAACGTTCGCCGGATGTTGAATTTAGGGCTGTCACGTCACCATTCAAATCACCAATAAAAATGGCTTCGCCATTAACCAGCGGCGCACTCTGAATCCCGGCAGCAGATTCATATATCAATTGCAGATTCGTGCCGGATTGGGTGAGTTGTATGGGAGTCGACTCAAGCCAGGAGCAATTTTCCGCCAGTCTTCTCAGGCGTATCTGGTGGAATCCCGGAACAATCCTGCCAAAATCGATGCTTTGCCGATATGAACCAGTAGCCGAGAGAGAATCCCGGAATTGCAGTGTATCAACGAGCAATTCAAATTTGAATGGCTGCGAAAGCGTCAACGCCACTTCGAAATCGGCATTCAATTGTTGCCCGGAAGCCGGATATCGGATTTGACCCCTCGGCTGCTGCTCGCGACGAAGCGGTATTTTGCATTCAAACTCATGTGATTTGTTCGTGACATCGCGATTGAATATTGAAGCAGCGCCATCTTCGATTTTAAGAATCCTGTAGCCGGGTGCGTCTCCCATAGTTGCCAGGGTCATAAATAGATGCAACCCGTTAACGCACCAATGCGCATTCCGATGACCGTGCCCGCAGAGGATTATGGAAACATTATGCTCTCCAATCACTTGCAGAAGCTGCAAGTCATTATCCACATAGCGCGTTTCCCCAAGAACCGGATGATGCAGCGCCAGAATTACAGGTTGATTTTCCGGGAGGCTATCCAGCGTTTGCCCGAGCCAGGTAAGTTGATCGGCGGACAGGTGACCGTATTGTTCGGCAAACATGCTGGTATCGAGAATGACGAAAAGCACTCCTTTATACATAAATGAGCGAAAGCGCGGACCGACGAGTCGCTCGAAATCCTTTTTACCGGAATTGCACCAACGGGTTTCATGGTTGCCAATCGCGCTATATACCGGAATCCCGGCGGATTGCACAATTGTGTTGTATGTTGTCAATTCATCGATCGCTCCGAATTCAGTGACATCGCCCGTATGGATGATGAAATCAGGTGCGACATCCGGACTTTTGATGTCAGCCAGCACCGCTTTCAATTTATCTTCAGTTTGACTGGCACCAATATGGGAATCACTGATGTGTACGAAAGTAAACCCATCGGCAAAAACGACATGAGCATTCAAAAAGATTACTGTGGCAATGGTGATAACAATCAGCGTATTAATTATCCGGCGAATTATATCTGCTCTCATGGCTTTCTCGCAAAATAAATGATTGTTCGAATGTGCATTAAAGGAACAGTTACACGATACTTCTGAGTCCATCCAGTTGATTTGATGTGCCCTACATTGCCGATATTTTGCAAATGAATTGCATTTAATGATGTGCAGGCATTTCCATGTTCGATAAGCAAGTTGCAGTGCAATAGATGTTTTCGATGAAAAACGCTCAAACACAACCCGGTGTTTGAGCGTTCAGGAGAGCGGTATTAAATATATCAATTTAGCGTCCGGTATAAAAGAATACCATAATTCGGCGATTCAATTGTCTGCCGAGTGGCGCATTATTGTCTCCCAGCAGAATCAGTTTGCCATCTTCCGACTTTATGCGGAAAGGTTCATCTTCCCCGAAGCCTTTTGGGCTGTCGAGCCGGCGTTTGATTTCGTCGTACAAATGGGGGTAAAGCTTGCCTGCATCCGAGAGAAATTTATTCTGGAAATCGTTGGCGCGCTTTTGGGATAGCCTGTTATTTATTTCATTGGATCCTGTAGCGCATCCATGTCCATGAAAACGCATTCGCGTTTTTGCGTCTTCGAGCAGGTATGGGATGGCATCAAGCAAGCTGGTCCAGTAAAAATTGTAGAAAGGCGCGGTTGTGGCAAACTTTGCGAGCACATAATATCTTCGTTCGCGCCCGACAATTTTCGAGGTGACCAATGCAGTCTCGGGTCGGGATTTAAATTGCCGCCCCAAAGTGTCGTTCAAAACAACGTAGTAGGTCAATTCCTTGTCCAGCCAGTCGCCCAACGTTGCCTCATCGAACTTATCTACCGACCAGAGAATATCCCCGACAACGCTGGCATCCTTGATCGCGTTTTGCATATTCAAGGCTTGCTGTTTTCCCTCTGCATCCAATTGGATGCCTCCGTTATCGAGCGGAACCACTCCGAAAATTTTCGAGGGAAATACCACCGGTAAATTCGTTTTTTCGATATAACGCGTTTGCAGCGGATCAAATATTGCCTGTTCCGATGCCTCATCAGTTGTAATATCCACACGCCGGCGCTCTTCCAAAACCCAGCGTGCGTCTTCGGCTTTACTCGGCAGCTTACGCAGTAGCAATGCTTCACCACCCAGAATTTTCATCTGGCTGAAGTTTACGCCAAGACTGAATAGCGTATCCCTGACGGCGCGCGCGCGCGCTTTCGCCAGCGCCAGGTCCTGCTCACCGGAATTGGGATCGATTGTCCCTTGCAGCGCAATTTTCACCTCGGGATGCTCTTTCAATCGCTTTGCAAAAATTGCCAGCGGAGGTTCGATTTCCCAGTCATCGATGTACCTGTTATCAACTTTTGCGCTGTTATTATCGAAATAAATTTTCCCGACATACGGAATATCATAAATAACATGATATTGTTCCTGAACGATCAGCGAGTCATCCACGGCACAGACGCCTTTAGGAATGGAGTAAAACGCTGCGTTCAGCACATTGACCACTTTATCATTCCGTTTTGTATTTGCTATCTCGGTACCGATACGATGTAATCCGTGCAATCCCGTTTGCCACTCCAATTCCAGAATCACACTTTCGCCCGGATTGATATCAGGCAGCATCTGTCGGGATAACAAAGAATCCCTTACAGAACGCACCACCAGTGACTGCGCCAGGCTGGCAGGTTGCGCCATCAACGAATCATAAATTGCCAGCGAAAAATGTTTGGCAATACGGTCTCCGAAATTCTGAATTTTGAATTTCAGAATTCCCTGGTATGTATCCTGAGTAATCCAGGGACTGTACTCGAAGTTGATCGCAATGACCCTGGGATCGGGCGCAGTTACGCGAAATTTCGCGATTGGATTCTGATGCATTTCACCGAAGCGGATATGGTTATCCATGTCATACGCCATCACCGACCAGAAGTAGTTGCCCCCTTCAAGCTCGCTCATCAAGAAATCGGTCTGCTGCGTTTGCACATTCACCAGCAATGCTTCCTGTTTCAGGAAGGCGAATACCGAATCTTCATCCCCCTTCGCTATTTGCGTGATTCTGGCAAGTTTGGTGCTATCCTGGTCAACGATGAGCATCCAATCGACATCATCGTACAGATCGGGATCGCGTGTCCATTCCCAATTCAAAGTGACAAAATCCCGGTGGATGAGCGCATTATAATCGGGCGCAATCAATCTGAAGGATTCCGGTCCGATAGGTTGATGCGTCATCGTGCCATGATACGGCGCTGCAAAATAGTCGTTATTTTGATTCGAAGCAAGGTCGAAACGCAACGCATTATTTCCGCCGGGAATGATCGTGTTCAGGAGTCGATCATCGAGTCGAAAGCCACCTCCGAATGTTAAATGTCCCAGCAAATTATCTTCAAAACTATACCCCATTCGGAGCGAAATCCACTGGCGCCATGAAAGCTCCGATCCAATAGTCAGGAAGCCATCTTCATCGCGAACCAGACGGTAATCGGTGGCAACGCTGAACTGAAGCCCGCGATGAGCGCCGATATTCACTGCTGCACCGGCGCGATACGTGCGGGGCAATGGTGTATCTTCCGAGATAAATTGGATCGACTGCCCCACATTATTCACCGATAAGCCAGTGGAAAAAATGATATAATCCATGAAACCGTTTGCTGGTCTGAAAAACGTCAATCGTGGGGTGCGCAAGAGGATGCCGGCGTCAAAAATCATGACATTCGCTTCGTATCCGGCGAGTTGGCTATTGAAATATTTGACGTTCGCCCCGCAGGAAACGTAGTCCGTCAAAAAACTAAGGGGCTGCCCCACGCTCGCTGCAACGAGAAGGTTATTTCCCGAAACCGGCAAGCTCTGATCTTCGGCGTTATTAAATTCGGGTATCCCGAGATAATTTACGCCCAATCCAAAACGTGTCCTGCGGCTCCATGGCATTCGAATATTTCCGCCGTAAAACAGGGATGCATCATAGATATCCGAAATCCAATTGGTGTACGTCGCCGACCACTGCCATTGCCGGAGAAAACCGGTCGCGCCAGGATTGGCGTAAAACGAGTGCGTATGATCGAGTGCACCAGTCAAGGTACTGTATGTGGCGACTTCGCGAGCGCCATGCAGCATTTTCAAATACCCGGAGCCAGCCCGGATCTGGGCACTGACTTGCATCGGAAGGAATGCAAATACAATCAGCAATATAACCCTGAAAAGCAGTTTGTCTGCTGCAAAATCCGATTTGATGCAGCGCCTGTTTTTCATCTTACGATCATTAATTTTTTCCATGCGTTAATCCCATCTGCCTGTAAAGTGATGATGTAAAAACCGCTGCCTACCTTCTGTCCATCTTCCGTGAGACCATTCCAGGTGTATGCATTCCAACCTGCGTTAAAATTGGCTTCAGTCAAAGTGGTAATTTTTGTTCCTGTGATATCCCACAGATCGAGCTGTCCAAAGCGGCGAGATTTAATTTTAAAACGAATAATGAGATTGTTATCCTGTTCAGGAATGAAAACATTGCGATTGACATAAAAATCGTCGATGCGAATGACAGTCACCGATGCGCGCACACTCTTGAGAACACCAAAGGCATCTTTTGCGCGAAGCTCAAATACCATCGGTTCCTGCCCGGCTTCCGTGCGCATTTGAGTCACGTTATAGAGCGGTTCAATATTTACCCACGTATTCGATTCGAGGACCGTCACATCTATAAAATCATCAGCATAGCTTGAATCGATTTGACCATTCGCAAAACGCACCCAGAGATCCCAGGTTTGAATCGGGACAGTGGTTTGCACCCGGACGGAAATATCGGCGCCCACTTCAACCTTCGGCGGCGTGGCTTCGATGAATGGCAGCCAATCGGAAGGCGGCTTCACAAGATTGTAAACCGTATCGATATCGACATTATTTGCCAGAAGCGCGGGATCTTCGTTTGATGCGCTGACCTTCACGAAGTTAATCAACAGATTTTTTCCAATCGGCATCTCGCCAGGTACCGTGGCATCAAATGCTATTTCCGCCGACGTACGGGGTTGCAGCGCTGCAAAAGTCCAGACAAGCGAATCACCGGTATTCACCGTCGGCGTTGGTTCGAAATTGTCGGTGGCAATCAAATCCGGTAGCAGATCGGTCACAACGACGTCCTTTGCCACCAATGTACTCAAATTCGTGACAGTGAGCGTGTACCTGTACACTTCGCCTTTGCGGACGAATCGCAGGGTATCGCCCCCGACAATCGCAACGGAATCCGTCGCCGCAACCTGGCGCACCGCGACGTCTACCAGTTTTCCTTTGGGATTCGGGATGACATAAATGGTGGTACTGGCGAAATTGTTCGCTTTCGCCGTATCGTACTGCGCATCCACTGCACTGTTATTCACCAGCGGAAATGGTGTGAACGGAAGCTCAGCAATTGCCGCTGCTTCGAAAGAAATTGACAGCGTATCCCCGCTGGTTAAGGAATCAAATTTCCAGAAAACCGTATCAGATGTCATTGTCAAGGGCTGGTGGCTGAAACCAAAAAACAGCACAGAATCCGGAATTGCATCCCACAAGGTGATGTCCTTTGCGGTTTCAGGTCCGCTGTTTTTTATCGTAAGCCGGTAATCATAGCTGTGTCCCAATAATACAGCCCTGACTATATTGCCTTCATGCTTAATTGTCGTATCGGTGGAGACCTCTTGTGTCAGGGAAAGATCATAAACCGGGGGCGGTGGTTTGACCCACGCTTTCACCATTTCAGACGCATAGTTATTTCCCGGCACAGTATCGTTGTTCGCTGTCACCTGAGCCTCGCTGAATAGATCAGTGAGTTGCAAGGGAAGAAGATCTTCATGCTGAACGGAAACGGAAATCGTGATTTCATTATCAGGGTAATATTTAAAAAATTCCCAGACAAGCGAGTCATCATTCGCCGATTGCGGCGGCAGCGATGCCTCGAGATAGCGCACCGAATCCGGCAGGCGATGTACCAGCTTCACCGTGTCAGCGATGAAGGGTCCGAGATTATCCAGTTTAATTTGATAATCATATGCGCTGCCCGGGTGAATTGCATTTATGGTGTCGCCAGCAATTTCGAGTGTTGTGTCTGTTGCCGATGCCAGGTCGACAGCCATATCAGCCAGCAAATACGCGGGCGGACCATCAAAATAATAGCGCCCGATTCCCCTGCCCTTTTTATCATCTATGTCGACAGTGACATCAATGAGTCGCCAGCTTTTATCACGTCCGGGATCCGGGGAGCAATGCGCCAGCACATAATAATTCTGCATCACATCGGATAGCCTGGCATAAATTTGCTGCATCTCCTCGGCAGTCGCGGCTTTGAAAAAGATGCCGCCGGTTTCATCGGCAATTTGCTTCAATTCGTTTTCCTGAGTATCTTCTCCCAGGGCAATGGTAAAAATGGGCAAATTCAAAACATTCGCGCTATCAATGATTTCGCGGGGGTAATCGCGCGTGGAATCGGAGAGGTTGTCTTTGCCATCGGTGTAGACAATAATGCCGCGTCGACCTGTTTCCTTGCTGATGCCGGCGACAGCAACCATCAACGCATCATAAAGCGCGGTTTTGCCACTGGGTCTGGCTCGGCGGATATCCGCTTTCAGCGCCGAGGTATCGGTTGTCATCTCGATAATGGACTCGACCGAATCGGAGAATTGAATAATCCCGCAGCGATCAACTGAGCGCAGCAAGTCGACATACAACAACAATCCGATTTTTGCCGCTTCCAGTTCTTCATTCATGCTCCAGGTAACATCCATAACCAACATCGTGCTCGTGGGCAAAGGCATTGATTCGCGCACTTCCGTCACCAGGGCTTTGGGATATTGATTGTACAAATCGGAATCGGGCGTGGCAGCCTGGTTGTGCATATCATATTCCATGAGCGGATGCCAGATATCCATGATCGGTTTACCGATTTCAGCGGTATCTGCCGCTCCGAGCCATCGCAGCGTATCCGCTAGACCAAATACGATATTTGCCTGGCTATCGAGAACGGAAATTGTTGACATAATTGGGAACGGAAAATCCGCTGTTAATCCCCGCAACGTCAATTCGCCGTTCATGACCACATTATTCACACTGATGATATATTCATCCTGAAGCGAGTAGGATTGAAGAAAGCTTTTCCCATTTGCCGTGTGAATGCCGAGGGTAAACATGAAGACAAGAGATAACACAATAGCCTTTCGGGAACGATTGATGTTCATCATAGTCCACCATTTTTCATGTTAGTATTGCGCAAAATAATAAAATATTCGCTGTTGCTGGAAATTAAATATATGCAAAAAAAACGAGAGATTGCGGAAAGTGAAATTCTTTTATCGCTGCCGTCATCCAAAGACTTGTTGAATATCTTTGCATTCAATCCTGCTTTCAAGGTGGTGATGTTGCGAATGCGACATTTCAGTATTTTAATATTGATATATTCTTGAATATTCAATTTCATATTAAACAATTATATAATCAGAAGATTTCGGCGCTGCAAATAATGTGCCTCTATTAACTTCAATAAAATCTTTTACATCACATTCTGTGCTAATATATTTTAAAAAATTGTAAGGATCAAAAATCTGGCTAATTAACGGCAAAACTTTTAAAAAATGAAATTTATTATATAATGCTAAGTTAAGAAAAAAAAGATAAATGTCAAGAGGAATTTGTTCTGCATTGGTAAGATTTTTTTTGATTAAAATGGATATCCTGAAAATATCCACCATCAGATGGCAAATTATAATGAATTTCGATTGGAAAATAAAACGAGAATGCTGCAGGCATGGACTACCGCCTTTGCCTGAATCCAGGTCTGGGATACAGGAAATATATCATTTCGAACGGAATATCGCCAGAGAAACGATAGACTTTTGATCGGGTATTCACTTTAAAAAGCATGAATGATGTTCTCACTCCGCCGTGATCCGTTCGAAATGACAATTGATGATAATTTTAAACTATCAGGTGTCGGGATAACACCCAATCATTGACCAATTGAACGGTGTAGGGACGTTATTCGAATCTATAATACATCCAGGTTGGCAGGTTCAAAATATTCGCGCGGATGCTTGCAGCTCGGGCATTTTCCCGGTGGCTCTGTGCCTTCGTGGACAAATCCGCAAACCCCGCATTTCCATTTGATTGGCTTGTCGCGTTTATATACGGTGCCATTTTCAACCATTTCCAACAACTTTTTATAGCGGTCCCGGTGATGGGCTTCGATTTTCAGAATCTGCTTGAATAATGTTGCTGCTTCGGTATTGCCTTCGGCTTCCGCTTCTTTGGCAAAAGTCGGGTACATTTCGGTGACTTCGTAATGTTCGCCTTCTATCGCTGCTTTGAGATTAGCAAGCGTATCGCCGATGCCCTGCAGCAATCTGAATTCATCTTTTGCATGTTGACTTTCATTATCGGCAGTTTCCTCGAAGATTTTAGCGATGTAGTGATATCCTTCTTTTCTGGCAGCTTTCGCAAAATAGGTGTATTTATTCCTTGCCTGAGATTCACCTGCAAATGCGGCTTGTAGGTTGTCTTGAGTTTTGCTCATTCCAAAGCTCCTTTTAGTTGATGATACTTGGTAAGAACAATTATTATTTATTAGGTAAATTTTTTTACTCAGTAATTTGACACCTCCGGCAAATACCGTTGAGGACGACCCGCCGATTAATGATCCTGAAGTTTTCCGGAAGGCATTCCGGCATCTCCAGTGAATCATATTTCTCATGGATAAAATCCATAATTTTTCCGCACTTGATACAGTGCAGGTGGTGATGGTCCTCAGTATTCGGATCGAAGCGTCTCGCGCCGCTGTAAGATTCAACGATATCGATAATGCGAATCTGCGCAAAAGTCAGCAGCGTTCGATTGACAGTATCGAACGAAATATTCGGATACTCATTTTTTACACTACGGTATATTTCATCAGCAGTCGGATGCATTTTCGAAACGATAATCTCACGATAGATTGCGATGCGCTGCGGCGTCACCTTGAGATTATAACGCCGGCATTTGACCGTAAATTCTTCGAACCAATTTTTTGATGGTGTTTTTTGCATGTTACTATTATATAAGAATTATTCTTAAATGCAAGTCTTTTTTTTGTAACCTGCTTTAAAAATGCAATCTGATGTCCCTGGCGTAGTCGAATTGTCGGAGATTCAGCAGAAAATCAACCCAATTTACAGGTTTTCGGGAGAAATTCAAGCCGCCATATCGCCGCTCAAGGCTGGCCTTTAAATCGAACAGATTATTCTTTCACGCCAGAGCGTACCACTCCCGTTGTGCATGTTTTTGCCTTGCACTGGAGACCGGCATGCGCAGCGATGAAATCTCAACACTTCTGTGGGAAAACATCGACGAAGCCATTGGGATAATTCACGTTAAATTTACCAGGACTCGCACTGATAGAGACCTCACGATTAATTCGTTCTCGGGTGAGATTATTGGAACCATTCCAAGGAATAGTGAGTATGTATTCGAGAATGAAAAAACAGGGAAACCTATTACATCAATCAAAAAATCATTTGGAACTGCAATAAATCGGGCAGAAATAAACACAACAAATTTCATTACAATAAGCAATAGCAACCATTGAAAATTTAAAAAAATCTCTTGATTTAGGCTTAAAAATTGCTTATTTTTAAATCGTTTTAAAGCACCAGCGCCCGTAGCTCAGCTGGATAGAGCAACGGACTTCTAATCCGTAGGTCGAGCGTTCGAATCGCTCCGGGCGTGCAAAATAAAACCCTTGAGTCTATCAGGATTCAAGGGTTTTATTTTTTATAAAATAATAGTTTATACGGATAATTCTTAATCCATCCTTTTTGCTTCATATCATTCACCACTGCTGTTCTGATATTATTTAGAATCCGTCGGTTTTTGTTATTCCCGCATGTTTTAAGCGGGGTGCCACCACAGGAATCCGTTATTCAGATAGTCAAATAGATGCCCGACAGGCTTGTCTCTGAAAGTTTTTATCGGGGAAGCATTCGGGCATGACAGAACCGGATAGTGTTTTCAGATTATATTTTGAATTTCAAAAATCACTATTTTTCGGACAGACTCCATTTAGGATTCGTAACCATAACGCATACGCTTCTCGGATTCTCAAACTGGTTTTGGGTATTAATTACTGGTGAAAACTTCAGCGAGGATGGTCATTCCGTGGGTATCGAAATGATCGCGGATTTCTGGATTGGGATTATCGAATCTCTCGGGAATGATGATTACACCTCTCATTTACATCTGCCTGGACTCTGGTAAAATAAATCAGGTAGCCCAATTTCCTTGGCAGGATTGCTTTGAGTGAGGCACCACCAAGCTGCACATCGTATAGAATTTGCAGAAATCATAAAAACCGACAAGCTCTGAATAAAAAATCATGCATCAGGTTTATCATCGAAAAAAATTCAATCGAAGGAATGCGTTCCGGATGAACCTTCAAATCTATGCAATTCTATAAAAAACCCTATTTTTGCTTCCGCGGAATTGTTGTCCAATCGTCAATCGATGCCGACTGTGATGTCCAGTCGCCCGCGATCTCCCATTTTTCATTAAAGTGCGGATATTGGAATCCGCGATTGAGTTGACGCAGGAATTCGGCTGAGATCTTGCCCTCCGCCATTAGCACATCGAAAATAAATTGCAGCCGGGGCAGTGCATCCTCCTTGCGGATCACTTTATCATCCGGAACTGACCATTGCTGTTTGATGGTGGATTCCCGCTGCGCAATGATCACCCGGCGTGCAGCAGCTATCCGCTGCTTCATAAATTCAACTTCACCAATTGGCGTTCCGTTTATGGCTTCGCACAGCTTCTGGCGTCCGCCGCTTTCAATCAAGTGCAAAATTTGTTCTGCGCATTTTAATTGAACAATTTCGCGGCTATAGCCGTATTTTGCATTTAAAGCTGAGTCCGCGAGCACTTCATTCATCTGCTCGTTTTCGATTTCCTCAATGTGAAAAACTCTGAATCTGTAGCTGAATGCAGGAGAACCATCGGGGAGATAAGCATACGCCCAGCCTTCGGTTTTTTCAACAGAGCGCAGCCAGAAGTAAGCCTTCCGCAGCAAATCGAAATATCTTTGTTCGCCGGTAATCGCGTAATACCAGCCGCACATCGGCGCAATGAATCGTGAGAATGCCCGCGGCTCAATCACCGCCATTTCAAAGTTCCTGGCGGAGATTGGTTTATTATCCAGCCCGTATTGCTGGCACCATCCGCGCACGTCGCCTTCACCGATCTGCGTGTCAAACATCCATTGCCCCAGATCATCGAAATGCAACAGGTATTTTTCATCACCGGTCAGATGATGCATTAGCAGCATCATCCGCAGACAATTGGTGGTTGCCCCATCGTTGAAGGAGCCACCCATTCGAACGCCACGTTGCGTACTTTGAGGACCTTCGCAGGGCGGTAATGAAAAATCCCATTCATCAGGCCAACTGCCGTTTGCATTCCACAAGGAGTGGATGACATCCGCTACCCGCCTGGCGGCTTCAAAATAGCGCGGTTCCCCGGTTAATTGGTGGGCATACAGCAAAAGCGCGAAAGGAAAGTATTGATAGCCATCCTGGATGCGACAGGTGGATTCAGGACCCACCAGCCATGGTTTTGCGTGCAGCCGCTCTTCGCGGGGAATATCAGTACTAAAATGCCGCATCTGAGCCGGCTTGATCGGCTCTCCGGGATTGACAATATAGGTTCGAGCCCAGAATCCCGGATCCAGTTGGGCGTTGACCAAAAAATCGCAGAATTTCAAGCCCGTATTCAGGAACCGTTTATCGCCCAAAATTTCATACGTACGAAGCAAAACTGCAGCCTCCCTGGCACTATTCCCGTTGCGCATATCGACATGCATCCCGCCAGGCTCCACTTGATCATCGTACACAAATGGCGCTTGATGTTTGCGCCATACCAACGGATTCGGGATTACGCCTTGCAGTTGTTCCTTCTCGATCAAGTCGCGCCAGTCATTCAAATCCTGAACAACTTGCTTGAAGAGCTTTTGATCGAACAATGCGATCAAGTTTGCCAATCGTGTTTTTTGATCCCGTTTCGGTCGCTGCAGCACATCGGCAGGAATATTCAACCAGTCTTTCACCGGATAGGCGATTTGGGTCCAGTTCTGCATCACCTGCCAGGGTCCAAGCGCGCTTTTCCATTCCTCCCGCCAGGTACCTTTGAAGCCGCGGCTGTTTTGGAGAAAATCATCAGGTGAAATCTCCCCCCTGGCGAGCCGCACATCGTAGAGGAATTGAAGCTTGTTCCATATAATTTCAGCGCGTGGCATGCGCTCATGAGCTGCGGGAACGTTCCAGGAGTTCCTGATTTGCGATAATCTCTCTTCGTCCGTTGCTCGCCGGGCAGCGTCCAATCGTATTTTCGCGTACGCAACTTTCGTGATGCTTCCCGGACCATTGATCGATTGACGTACCGCAGCCTGCCCACCGGATTGCATCAATTTCAGCGCGTGTTCCACATAATTCAAATTCGTTTCAATCGGCTCCCGATATTTCACCTGCCATTTGCATGGCTCATCCAGATCCTTTTCCGCGAGCCATGTTTCCGGATCATCATACCGGTAGAGTTGAAATTGGGTGCTGAAAACCGGCGTCCCATCGGACAGATACTGGTACGCCCAGCCATCGGGCTGCTCAACCGATTTAATCCAGGCGTAAGTTTCGCGCATGAGCCGGGCATACGCTTCATCACCGGTGATCGCATAAAACCAGGTCAGCATCGGTGCCACGAATTGGGTGAATGTCAAATTTTGGATCGCTGCCATTTCCTGGCTGCGTGCGGCGATGGGACGATTGGTAAGGTCATATTGCTGGCACCAGCCGCGTACGTCGCCTTTTCCAATTTGCGTATCGAACAGCCACTGACCCAAATGCCCCAGCCGGTCAATATACTTTTTCTCGCCTGTCATGAGGTACATCTGAATCAACATTCGCATGCCGTCGCCGGTGGCATCGTCATTGAATGAGCCCCCCAGCCTGACGCCGCGCGTGCCATGCATCCAAAATTGCGCATCGGTGATTGAAAAATCCCATTCATCCGCCCAACTGCCGTTTTCGTTTTGCAGCGAAAGGACGACATCAGCGACGCGCCTGGCAGCCTCAAAATACCGGTCGTCTCCAGCCAGACGGAAGGCATAAAGCAGCAGGTAAAACGGGCGCGATTGATAATGATCCTGGAGTCGGCACGTCTTTTCTTCAGCCGAAAGCCAGGACGACCGTACAATCGGTTGCTCGCCTTCCCGGACGCTGCCGGTGAAGCTTGCCCCGGGAATCATTATTTCACCCGCTGCGTTGAGGATATAAGTACGTGCCCAGTATCCGCCGGTGAATTCCTGCGCGCGAACGAGAAAATCGCAAAATTTGAGTCCGGTTTCCAGAAATGTCCTTTCACCGGTAATCTCATACGCCCGAAACAATGTAGCCGCTTCCTGAACCGCACAGCCATGCTTCATATCCACTTTGATGCCACCTTCTTCTAAAAGCTCTTTATATGAAAACGGGCGGCTTTCCAGGAGACTTTCCCGGCGGAGCGATCGTAGCACGCCATGAACATCATTACCAACCGTCTCCTGCCAACGCTTCAGTTCGCCGCTCGCGTGGGCAACCAAAACAGT
This sequence comes from Candidatus Zhuqueibacterota bacterium, assembly GCA_016927835.1. GTDB lineage: Bacteria > Zhuqueibacterota > Zhuqueibacteria > Thermofontimicrobiales > Sulfurfontimicrobiaceae > Sulfurfontimicrobium. The sequence continues at coordinate 64,803 of JAFGMA010000011.1, forward strand.
ATCAATCAGCGCCAAGCTCCGGTTTAATTCTTGTTCGATGGCGTCTGCCCTGACCTGAGCGACAGCCTGTGGCGACATCAGCATAAAATATAATAAACGCATTAAATAACTGCGCAATAATTACGTCTGTCTGTACTTGGTAATGAAAATTCGTCTAAAGTATTCTTGATCGTTG